>JBKQOZ010000001.1:0-149133 GCA_052326345.1 Steroidobacteraceae bacterium
TGCCCGGGGACAACATCAAGATTGTGGTGGAGCTCATTGCCCCGATTGCGATGGAGCAGGGGCTGCGCTTTGCGATCCGCGAGGGAGGCAAAACCGTGGGTGCCGGCGTCGTCGCCAAGGTGATCGCGTGAATATGCGCTTCGCGCAAACTTTTAACGGGGCCGATGCGGCCCCGTCCTAGGAAATTTTATTTATGGCCAATCAGAATATACGTATCCGCTTGAAGGCTTTCGATCATCGCTTGATCGACAAGTCGGCTCGCGAAATCGTCGATACCGCGAAGCGCACCGGGGCGACCGTCAAGGGTCCGGTTCCGTTGCCCATCAAAATGGAGCGTTTCACGGTGTTGGTATCGCCGCACGGCGACAAGGACGCTCGCGATCAATTCGAGATCCGCACGCATAAGCGTCTGATGGACATCCTGAATCCGACGGATAAGACCGTGGATGCCCTGATGAAGCTCGAACTCCCGGCGGGCGTGGACGTCCAGATCAAGCTTAATTAGCGCTAACGCGCGGATTTGCCGGGGCCGAGGCGGCCCCGTCTAAGAAGTTCGGGGCAGAAAGCTTGAACCCAGGGCGGCTTCAGGTATACTCCGCCGTCCATTTTAGAGGTCGGAGCGCGTGGGTGCCGACGCCAGTTATCCGAGATGAAGGCCTTCACGGGGCTCTTCGAGGGTGCTGGGGTCTCGTGTACCCAAACCGCTGACCTGTTGCAACCAACGCGGGGGCCAATCGCAGCTCTCGCCGTGTGAGGATTGAAAATGACCATCGGTCTGGTTGGCCGCAAGTGCGGCATGACCCGAGTATTCACCGACGCCGGTGTGACCGTGCCCGTGACGGTCGTCGAGGCGTTGCCCAATCGCATTTCGCAAGTCAAGAGCGAAAAAACCGACGGATACCGGGCGGTGCAGGTCACCATCGGCAGCCGCAAGCCTTCGCGCGTGCCGAAGGCGCTCGCCGGCCATTTCGCCAAGGCGAATGTCGCCGCCGGCCACACCTCTCAAGAGTTCCGCTTACGCGGCAGCGAGGGCGAATCGCTTGCGGCCGGCGGTGAGCTGAAGGTCGACATGTTTTCCGCGGGCCAGGTCGTCGATGTCACCGGCACCACGGTCGGCAAGGGCTTCGCCGGCACGATGAAGCGCCACAACTTCGCGGGCGGCATGAAGAGTCACGGCAACTCGGTGTCCCACCGGGCTCCCGGCTCCATCGGACAGCGCCAGACCCCCGGTCGGGTGTTCAAGGGCAAGCGCATGTCCGGCCACATGGGCGTGCGCAACCGCACCATCGAAAATCTGCGCATCGTCGAAGTCGACGTGCCGCGGAATCTGTTGCTGATCAGCGGCGCCGTGCCGGGTGCCGAAGGCGGTCGGGTGATCGTACGGCCGTCGGTCAAGGCGGCAGCGCAGGGGCGCCGCACGCGTGTGATGCCGAACAAGGCCCCCACGCCCGCCAAGGGCGCACCGGCCGCGAAGGCCGCGCCGGCGCAGAAGGGCGCGGCGAAAGCCGACAAGAAGTAACCGCCATGAAGCTCCAATTGACCAATGCAGCCGCCGCGAGCGAGATCCAATTGTCGGACGCCGCTTTTGGGCGCGCCTACAACGAAGCGCTCATTCATCAGGTCGTTACCGCCTACATGGCCGCGGGCCGTGCGGGCACCAAAGCGCAGAAGACCCGCGCCGAGGTACGTGGCGGCGGCAAGAAGCCGTGGAGCCAAAAGGGCACCGGACAGGCCCGCGTGGGATCCATTCGCAGCCCGCTCTGGGTGGGCGGCGGCAGGGCGTTCGCAGCCCGGCCGCGCGACTTCACGCAAAAGGTCAACCGCAAGATGTATCGCGCCGCGATGCAGTCGATGGTGTCGGAATTGGTGCGGCAAAATCGCCTGGTGGCCGTCGAGTCGCTCGAACTTTCCGCGCCGAAAACCAGGCTGCTGACCGCCCGGCTCGCCGAACTCGGCCTCACCCGCGCATTGATCCTGGTCGAGGCCTACGAAGAGAAGCTGTTCCTGGCGGCCCGCAATATTCCCCATGTGGAGGTGCTGCCCGTCGGCTCTCTCGACCCGGTGAGCCTGATCAAGCACGACAAAGTGCTCGCCACGGTCGGCGCCTTGAAGTTGCTCGAACAGCGTCTCGGAGGCGCGCATGAATAAGGAACGGTTGATGACCGTGCTGATCCAGCCGCACGTGTCGGAGAAGGCGGCGAACGTCACCGAGAAGGCGAATCAATACGTGTTTCGCGTGCGCGACGACGCCTCCAAGGGCGAGGTCAAGCAGGCCGTCGAATTGATGTTCGAAGTGAAAGTGCAGGGCGTCAACTTGCTCAACAAGCCCGGCAAGACCCGCCGCTTCAAGAACGTGGCCGGCAAGCGCAACGGCTACAAGAAAGCCTACGTGCGCCTGGAGACCGGGCAGTCGATCGATTTCACCGGTTCGGCGAAGTAAGGGGCGGCCATGGCACTCATCAAGATGAAGCCCACCTCGCCCGGCACGCGCTTCGTGGTCAAGATCGATCGCTCGCACCTGCACAAGGGCGGCCCGCTCGAATCGTTGACCACGAAGAAGAACCGCACCGGCGCACGCAATCATTCCGGCAGGCAGACCACGCGCCACATCGGCGGCGGCCACAAGCAGCGGTATCGCGTCGTCGACTTCAAGCGCGACAAGGATGGGATTCCCGGATTCGTGGAGCGTTTGGAATACGATCCGAACCGCACGTCGCATCTTGCGTTGGTGCTCTACAAGGACGGCGAGCGCCGCTACATCCTGGCGCCCAAGGGCGTGAAGGCCGGCGACGAGATCCGCTCGGGCGCCGATGCCCCCATCAAGGCGGGCAACGCGCTGCCGCTGCGGCACATCCCGGTCGGCAGCATCGTGCACAACATCGAATTGAAGGTCGGCAAGGGCGGACAGCTGGCGCGCAGCGCCGGCGGCTCGGCGCAGTTCGCAGCGCGCGAAGGGCTGTACGCCAGCGTGCGCTTGAAGTCGGGCGAAATGCGCAAGGTTCACGTCGATTGCCGGGCCACTATCGGCGAGGTGGGCAACGACGAGCACAACCTGCGCGTATTCGGCAAGGCAGGCGCCATTCGCTGGCTGGGCGTGCGTCCGACGGTGCGCGGCGTCGTGATGAATCCGGTCGACCATCCGCACGGCGGCGGCGAGGGCAAGTCCGGCCAGGGCAACCCGCATCCCGTGAGCCCTTGGGGCCTGCAGACCAAGGGCAAGAAGACGCGTCACAACAAGCGCACGGATGGCATGATCGTGCAGCGCCGCAAGAATAAACGACTCTAAGAGACTGGAGATACTGAAGTGCCTCGTTCGCTCAAGAAAGGACCGTTCGTGGACTTGCATTTGGCCAAAAAGGTGCAAACCGCAAGCCAGAAGAACGATCGTCGTCCGATCAAGACCTGGTCGCGCCGTTCCATGGTCATTCCCGACATGGTCGGTTTGACCATCGCCGTGCACAACGGGCGCCTGCACGTGCCCGTGCTGGTATCGGAAAACATGGTCGGCCACAAGCTCGGTGAATTTGCGCCGACGCGCACCTTCAAGGCTCACTCGGGCGATAAAAAAGTGTCGGCGGCGGAGTAGGGCATGCAGACCAAAGCAGTATTGCGGTACGCGCGCATCTCTCCGCAGAAATGCCGGCTGGTGGTGGACACCATTCGCGGCAAGTCCGCGACGCTCGCGGTGAACACGCTGAAATTCATGCCCAAGAAGGGCGCCAAGATCGTGCTCAAGGTGCTCGATTCGGCCATTGCGAATGCGTACAACAATTTCAACGCCGATGTCGATGATCTGAAGGTGACGCGGGTCGAGGTCGATCCGGCGCCGATGCTCAAGCGCTTCCACGCGCGCGCCAAGGGGCGCGGCGTACGCATCGCGAAGCGCAACAGTCATATCCTGGTTCAAGTGTCCGACGGAAAGCGAGAGGCTTAATGGGTCAGAAAGTAAATCCGATAGGCATTCGTCTCGGCATCACGCGCGACTGGACGTCGAAATGGTATGCCGGCACCAAAACGTTTGCCTCGAACATCCATACCGATTTCCTGGTGCGGCAGTATCTGAGCAAAAAGCTCGCCGACGCCTCGGTCAGCCGCATCCACATCGAACGCGCGGCGCGGCGCGCCAACATCACGATTCATACGGCACGGCCGGGAATCGTGATCGGCAAGAAGGGCGAGGACATCGAGAAGCTGCGCACCGCGGTGGCGAAGATATTGGGCATGACCATGCAGGATGTGCGCCTGAACATCGCGGAGATACGCAAGCCCGAACTCGACGCCAAGCTGGTCGCCGAGGGGATCTCCCAGCAGCTCGAGAAGCGTGTGATGTTCCGCCGCGCCATGAAGCGCGCGGTCACCAACACCATGCGATCCGGCGCCTTGGGGATCAAAGTGCGCATATCGGGCCGCCTGAACGGATCGGAAATCGCCCGCACGGAGAGCAACCGCGAGGGGCGCGTGCCGCTGCACACGTTCCGCGCCGACATCGACTACGGGCTTGCGGAAGCGCAGACGACGTACGGGGTGATCGGCATCAAGGTTTGGATATTCAAGGGCGAAGTGTTCGATCAGCCGGAAGCCGAAACCCTCGAGGCCGATGCCGAGGCGGCCGCAGGCGCCAAATCCGCCGAGGCGGCGGCGCCCGCCGCCGGTTGAGGTAATCACACATGATGCAGCCGAAGCGGAGCAAGTTCCGCAAACAGTTCAAGGGCAGGATCGCAGGCAGCGCGCAGCGCGGCAATTTCGTCGCGTTCGGCGAATACGGACTGAAGGCGACCAATCGCTGCCGCATGACCGCCCGCGAAATCGAGGCGGCGCGGCGGGCCATCTCGCGGCACGTCAAGCGCGGCGGCCGCATCTGGATCCGGGTGTTCCCGGATGTCCCGATCACGCAGAAGCCGCTCGAAGTGCGGATGGGCAGCGGCAAGGGCAACGTCGAATACTGGGTCGCCAGAGTGCTGCCCGGCAAAGTGCTGTTCGAGATCGAGGGCATGAGCGAGGAGATCGCACGAGAGGCGTTCCGGCTCGCCTCCGCGAAGCTCTCGGTATCGACGGCGTTCGTCAAGCGCCAAGTCCGGACATGAAGTTTCGAACATGAAGGTGGCCACATGAAGGCTAAGGATTTGCGCGAGAAGGCGCCGGCTGCGCTCGGCGAGGACCTGCTCAAGCTGCGCCGCGAACAGTTCAATCTGCGCATGGCGCGCGCCACCGGCCAGGCGGCCAAGCCGGACCAGTTTGCGAAGGTCCGCAAGAACATTGCGCGGGTGAAGACGGTATTGGCTCAGGCGCGCTTGCGCGGAGGTAAGGTTTGATGTCGACGTCAGCAGAATCCACCGTGCACGGGCAGAATGCGGCGCCGTCCGGCGCTCCGCCGACCGGCCAGCGATTGCTCACGGGCAAGGTCGTCAGCAACAAGATGGACAAGACCATCGCCGTTTCGGTCGAGCGTCTGGTCAAGCATCCAACCTACGGCAAGTACATCCGCCGCACCACCAAGCTGCTGGCGCACGATGCGAACAACGAGTGCCAGGAAGGCGACATTGTCTCAATCAAGCCGTGCCGGCCGATGTCGCGCCGCAAATCCTGGATGCTGGTTCGCGTCGTCGAACGCGCGCGCCCGGAATAAGAGAAGACCCCCATGATCCAGCTTCGAACCATGCTCAATGTGGCCGACAACAGCGGCGCCAAACGATTGATGTGCATCAAAGTTCTCGGCGGCTCGAAGCGTCGTTACGCCGCCGTGGGCGATGTCATCAAGGTGAGCGTGAAGGACGCCATTCCGCGCGGCAAGGTAAAGAAGGGCGAGGTGTACGACGCCGTGGTGGTGCGTACGCGCAGCGGGGTGCGCCGCGCGGACGGATCGCTGATCCGCTTCGATACCAACGCGGCGGTGCTGCTCACCAACAAGCTGGAGCCGATCGGCACGCGCATATTCGGGCCCGTGACGCGCGAGCTCCGCAACGTGCAGTTCATGAAAATCATTTCGCTCGCGCCCGAGGTACTGTGAAACGGCTCTTCAATCCGGCGCGCGGCGCCGGCTATTCGGAGCGGGTTTGCGGTCTTGCGCAAACCCGCGGGAAAATTTGGGCACAGCCCATGAGACAGTCATGAACAAGATACGCAAGGGCGACACGGTGATTGTCATCGCCGGTCGCGACAAGGGGCGCCGCGGCGCGGTCATCGAAGTGCTGGCCGACGACCGCGTGCGCGTCGAGGGGCTCAACATGTCGAAGAAGCATCAGCGGCCGAATCCTCAGATGGGTGTGCAGGGCGGAATCATCGAGCGCGAAGCACCGCTGCACGTCTCGAATGTGTCGATTTTCAATCCCGCGACGCAGAAGGCCGACCGCGTGGGTTTCAAATCGCTCTCGGACGGGCGCAAGGTGCGCGTGTTCAAGTCGAACAATGAAATGGTCGACTCCAAGTAGCGAGTAAGAAGACATGGCAAGACTGCAGCAAATTTACCGCGAGAAGATCGTGCCGGAGCTCAAGCAGAGCTTGGGGCTGAAGAACACGATGCAGGTCCCGCGCATCCTGAAGATCACCGTCAACATGGGGGTCGGCGAAGCGGTGGCCGACAAGAAGGTCATGGACGCGGCCACCGCGGATCTCGCCAAGATTACCGGCCAGAAGCCCGCGGTGACGAAGGCGAAGAAGTCGGTCGCCACCTTCAAGGTTCGCGACGGCCAGGCGATCGGCTGCAAAGTGACGCTGCGCGGCGCGCGCATGTACGAGTTCCTGGATCGCCTGGTCAACATCGCCATTCCGCGCATCAGGGATTTTCGCGGCATCAGCTCGCGCTCCTTCGACGGCCGCGGCAACTACAGCCTGGGCGTCAAGGAGCAGATCATTTTCCCGGAAATCCAGTACGACCAGATCGATCAAATTCGTGGGATGGACATCACCATCTCTACGTCCGCGCACGATGATAAGCGCGGGCGCGCGTTGTTAGAAGCCTTCAATTTTCCGTTCCGCAAGTAGGGTAATAGCCCATGGCCAAGACGAACATGCTCATGCGCGAGAAGCGCCGCCTCAAGGTAGCCAAGAAATTCGCCGCCCGGCGCGCTGAACTCAAAGAGCTGATCCGCGATCCGAAAACCGGGGCGGAGGAGCGGGCCGCCGCGCAGACCGAGCTGCAGCAGCAGCCGCGCGATGCGTCCGCGACGCGGCAGCGCAACCGTTGCTCCATCACAGGCCGCTCGCGCGGCGTGTACCGCAAGTTCGGTCTGGCGCGCACCAAGCTGCGTGAGGCCGCCAATCGCGGCGAGATCCCGGGCCTGTCCAAGGCGAGCTGGTGAGGCGCGCACCATGAGCATGACTGATCCAATCGCCGATCTTCTGACCCGCATTCGCAACGCGCAGTCCGCGGGCAAGCCCACGGTGGCGGTGGGCGCGTCGAAGCTGAAGCTCGCAATCCTCAAAGTGCTGAAGGAGGAGGGCTATATCGGCAACTACGCTGTGGAATCGAGCGGTGCGAAGAGCAACCTGTCGATCGAATTGAAATATCACGACGGGCGCCCGGTCATCGACCGCATCGAGCGCATCAGCCGTCCGGGCCTGCGCATTTATCGCGGCAAGGACGACCTGCCCAAGGTCCTCGGTGGATTGGGCGTGGCGGTCATCTCGACGCCCCAGGGAATCATGTCCGATGCACAAGCGCGTGCGGCGGGCACGGGCGGCGAAGTGCTGTTCGTCGTGCAATAAAGCTCGTCCGCGTTTACCTAGGAAATCATTATGTCTCGTGTCGCAAAAAAGCCGGTCGATCTGCCGCAGGGCGTCAGCGCCACCGTCGGTGCGGGCGCCGTTACCGTGAAGGGTTCGAAGGGTTCGCTGACGCTGGCGCTCAAGAGCGGCATCAAAGTCGAGCTCAAGGACAAGCACCTTGCGGTCGAGGCCAGCTCGAGCGAGGAAGGAATGGACGCGGTCGCCGGCGCGACGCGCGCTCACCTGGCGAACATGGTCACGGGCGTCACCAAGGGCTACGAGAAGAAGCTCGAGCTCGTGGGCGTGGGCTATCGCGCCGCCGTGCAGGCGAAGAGCCTGACGCTCACGCTCGGGTACTCGCATCTGATCAATTACGCGATTCCGGACGGCGTGACCATCGAAACGCCGAGCCAGACGGAGATTGTCGTCAAGGGCATCGATCGGCAGCGCGTCGGCCAGACGGCGGCCGAGATTCGCGGCTTCCGGCCGCCGGAGCCGTACAAGGGCAAGGGCGTGAAGTATTCGGATGAGAAGATTTCGCTGAAAGAAGCGAAGAAGAAGTAAGGCCATGAAACTGGACAAACGAGACACCCGCCTGCGCCGCGCGCTGCGCAGCCGCGTGAAGATCAAGGAGCTCGCTGCGCTGCGCCTCTCGGTGCATCGCACGCCGCAGCACATCTATGCGCAGATATTCGCCCCCGGGGGCGACAAGGTTCTGGTCGCGGCGTCGACTTTGCAGAAAGAGGTGCGCGGCGGATTGAAAACGACCGGCAACATCGAGGCGGCCAAGGCCGTGGGGCGCGTCATTGCGGAGCGCGCCAAGGCCGCAGGTATAGCCAAGGTCGCCTTCGACCGTTCCGGCTTCATGTATCACGGGCGCCTCAAGGCGCTGGCCGAGGCCGCACGCGAAGCCGGTCTCGAGTTCTAACCGAAGAGGTCTTAAGGACGCTATGGCGAGAGTAGAAAAACCGATGTCCGGCGACGACCTGCTCGAAAAGCTGGTGGCCGTGAACCGGGTGGCGAAGGTGGTCAAGGGCGGCAAGCAGTTCGGCTTCACCGCGCTCACCGTGGTGGGCGACGGCGCCGGGCGCGTCGGGTTCGGCTACGGCAAGGCACGCGAGGTGCCGGTCGCGATCTCCAAGGCGATGATGCAGGCGCGCAAGAGCCTGGTCACCGTCTCTTTGAAGAACGATACCCTGTTCTACGCTGTCAAAGGACGGCATGGGACGACGCGTGTTTACATGCAGCCCGCCGCGGACGGTACGGGCGTGATCGCCGGCGGCGGCATGCGCGCGGTATTCGAATGTGCGGGGGTGCGTAACGTGCTCGCCAAGAGCTACGGCTCGCGCAATCCCATCAACGTGGTGCGCGCCACCATGGATGCGCTCGGTAAATTGCGCACGCCGGACGACATCGCGGCCAAGCGCGGCAAGAGCGTCGCGGAAATCGTGGGCGAAGCGTCATGAACGGCAAGTCGATGAAAGTCACCTTGATCAAGAGCATGGCCGGCCAGCTGGCCAACATCCGTGCATCCGCTCGCGGCTTAGGATTGCGCAGGATCGGACAAAGCGTCGTGGTGGCGGATACCCCGTCGAATCGCGGCATGGTGAACACGGCCAGTCACATGCTCAAGATCGAGCCCGCCTCCGGGCCGGGAGCTTAAAGATGCGATTGAATACCATCAAACCGGCCGCCGGCTCCAAGCGGCAGCACTTGCGGGTCGGGCGCGGCGCATCGGCCGGACAGGGAAAAACCTGCGGCCGCGGCGTCAAGGGCCAGCGCGCGCGCAAAGGCGGTTATCACAAGGTCGGCTTCGAGGGCGGCCAGATGCCGCTGCAGCGCCGGCTGCCGAAGACCGGCTTCCGGTCGGCCATGAAAGCGTCGCGGGCGGAACTTACGCTCGAGGATCTGATGCGCGTCGCGGCGGACGAGGTCACCCTGGCCGGACTGGTCGCGGCGAATCTCGTGCCGCAGCACACGAAGCGGGTGAAGATCATCCTGTCGGGCGCGGTGACCAGAGCCTATGTCATCAAAGACAAGGCGATTACCGCGACCAAGGGCGCCAAAGGCGCGGTCGAATCGGCCGGCGGCCGCTTCGAGGTCTGAGCGCTCCCGTGGCCACATCCACCACCAACGCCGCTGCGGCACTGGGAGACATGACGCGCTTCGCCGAGATGCGCAAGCGTTTGTGGTTCCTATTGGGTGCGCTCGTGGTGTATCGGGTGGGCACGTTCATTCCCGTGCCGGGCATCGATGCCGCACGCTTCGCTGCGTTCTTCTCGGGCCAGCAGGGCACGCTGCTCGGGATGTTCAACATGTTCTCCGGCGGCGCATTGCAGCGGTTCAGCATTTTCGCGCTCAACGTGATGCCCTACATCACCGCCTCCATCATCATCCAGATGGCCTCCATGGTGTATCCGCCCTGGTCGCAAATCCGCAAGGAGGGCGAGTCCGGACGGCGCAAATTGATGCAGTACACGCGCTACGGGACGGTGTTGCTCGCGGGCTTTCAGGGGTTCGGCGCCGCCCTCGCGATCCAGAACTCGGGCGGCAATCTCGTGCCGAATCCCGGGCCTCAGTTCCTGTTCATCGCGACCATCTCGATCACCACGGGCACCATTTTCGTGATGTGGCTGGGCGAACAAATCACCGAGCGCGGCATAGGCAACGGCATCACGATGATCATCGTGGCCGGCATCATCGCAGGGCTGCCGCGTGCCATCGGCAATACGCTGGAAATGGTGCGATCCGGCGAGATGAATCCGCTGATCGTGCTCCTGATCGTGGTGGTCGTGGTGCTGGTCACGCTGTTCTGCGTCTTCGTGGAGCGCGCTCAGCGAAAAATCCAGGTCAATTACGCCAAACGGCAGGTGGGCCGGCGCATGATGCAGGGCCAGAGCACGCACCTGCCGTTCAAGCTGAACATGGCCGGCGTCATTCCGCCGATCTTCGCCTCGAGCTTGCTGGTGTTCCCTGCAACCATCGCCCAGTTTTTCGGCAACAGCCCGAATCCGAATGCCATTCAGCGAACCTTGCAGAAGATCGCCGCCATCTTAGGCTACGGCCAGCCGCTGCACGTCCTGCTGTTCGCGCTGCTGATCATCGGATTTGCTTTTTTCTACGTCGCCTTGGTGTACGACGCGCGCGATACCGCGGAGAACCTGAAGAAGGCGGGCGCTTTCATCCCCGGCATCCGGCCCGGCCAGCAGACCGGGGACTACTTGGACAAGGTGTTGACGCGCCTTACTCTTTGGGGCGGCCTGTACATCATGGCGGTGTGCCTGCTGCCCGAGATCATCCGCATGGTGAACCCGAGCATTCCGTTCCAGTTCGGCGGCACCTCCTTGTTGATCATCGTCGTCGGTGTCATGGATTTCGTGGCCCAGACGCAGTCGCATTTGATGTCGCATCAATATGAGGGCCTGATGAAAAAGGCCAGCCTGCGGGGCATTGGGAGTAAGAAATGAAAGTTCGTCCTTCGGTCAAGAAGATCTGCAAGAACTGCAAAATCGTGCGGCGGCGCGGCATCGTGTACGTCATCTGCTCGTCGGATCCGCGGCATAAGCAGCGCCAAGGCTAATTGGACGCCAATGGCTAATAAATTGATATCTGGGCGATTTTCGTATATAGTTGCGCGCTTTTTCGTGTGCGCTGTTGTCATCCGCACGGGGGAGAAATAGATGGCGCGTATCGCCGGCATCAACATACCGATGAACAAGCATGTTGTCGTCGGGTTGACCCATATTTTCGGCATCGGCAACAGCAGGGCGGCGCGCATTTGCGATGCCGCAGGCGTGAAGTACAGCGTCAAGGTGAAGGACTTGACCGACGCGGAAGTCGCCTCGCTACGATCACAGGTCGCGAAATTCGCGGTCGAGGGCGACCTGCGCCGCGAAGTGTCGATGAACATCAAGCGGTTGATGGACTTGGGCTGCTATCGCGGCATCCGTCACCGCAAGGGTCTGCCGCTGCGCGGCCAGCGCACCCGCACCAATGCCCGCACCCGCAAGGGTCCGCGCAAGCAGGCGGTCAAGATGAACGCGCCTCCGGGCAAGGTCTAGGCGAAATGGCGGAAATGGTGTTTCCTTGCTCGCGCAGCGAGCAAATAGCGGACGGCGTCGCTTCGATGCCGTTGGAAGTTAATTAATATGGCTGAACAGAAGCAGAATGCCGCTCAAACCGGCGCGGCGCAGGCCGGCAAGCCGGCGCGCAAGAAAGTCCGAAAGAACGTTCTGGACGCGATCGCGCACGTGCATGCGTCCTTCAACAACACGATCATCACGATCACCGACCGCCAGGGCAATACGCTGTCCTGGGCCACCTCCGGCGGCTGCGGATTCCGCGGATCGCGCAAGTCCACCCCGTTTGCGGCGCAAGTGGCCGCGGAGCGCGCCGGGACTGCGGCGCAGGAGCATGGCGTGAAGAACGTCGAGGTCCGGGTCATGGGACCGGGGCCGGGCCGCGAATCGGCGGTGCGCGCGCTGAACGGCTGCGGGCTCAAGATCACCAACATTGAAGACGTGACGCCGATCCCCCATAACGGCTGTCGTCCGCCTAAAAAGCGCCGCGTCTAGTTGGTCCGCAAGACAAGTTCTAAGGGTTTTCAATGGCAAAGTATACCGGTCCGAAGTGCAAGCTTTCTCGACGCGAAGGAACCGACCTGTTCCTGAAGAGCGGCGTGAAGCCTCTCGAGTCCAAGTGCAAGCTGGAGGTGCCCCCCGGCGGCGTCAAGAGCGAGCGCAAGCAGCGCCTGTCGGAATATGGCCTGCAGCTGCGCGAGAAGCAGAAGCTGCGGCGCATGTACGGCGTGCTCGAACGTCAGTTCCGCAACTACTATCAAAAGGCCGCCGGCCGTCCGGGTGCGACCGGCGAGACGCTGCTGCAATTTTTGGAATGCAGGCTCGACAACGTGGTCTACCGGATGGGCTTTGCCGCGACTCGCGCAGAGGCGCGGCAGCTGGTGAGCCACAAGGGCGTTGCGGTGAACGACAAGCTGGTGAACATCGCCTCGTACCAGTGCAAGGCGGGCGATGTGATCAATCTGCGCGAGAAGGCCAAAAAGCAGACTCGCGTGCAGGCGGCTCTGACGATTGCGAGCCAGGTCGGCTTTCCGGATTGGGTCGAAGTGGACGACAAGAAGTTCTCGGGCGTACTGAAATCGGTTCCCGATCGGCAGGAAATCCTGCCGGACATCAACGAGAGTCTGGTCGTCGAGTTGTATTCCAAGTAACGCATCGCAGCCGGTGCTGCGGCGTTTCCCTTTGGTTAGTTAGCGAGGGTGTTCCATGCAGGGATCGATCACTGAATTTTTGAAGCCCCGAGTCGTCAAGGTACAGCCCGTATCGCCGCGCCATGCGCGCATCGTGATCGAACCGTTCGAGCGCGGCTTCGGGCACACGCTGGGCAACGCCTTGCGCCGAGTACTGCTGTCCTCCTTGCCCGGTGCCGCCATCACCGAAATCGAGATCGAGGGCGTGCTGCATGAATATACCGCCATCGAGGGAGTGCAGGAGGACGTGGTCGACATCCTGCTCAATCTCAAAGCGGTGGCCATTCGCATGCACACCCGCGACGTGTCGGAAGTGCGCCTGCACAAAAAGGGTCCGGGCCCGGTCACCGCCGGCGACATTGCCGGCGATCACGAGGTCGAGATCTTGAATCCCGAATTGGTGATCGCCAATTTGACGAAGGCCGGCGAGCTGTCGATGTCGCTGAAGGTGGAGCGCGGACGCGGCTATCGGCCGGCTGCCCAGCGGATGGCGTTCGAAGAACAGACCCGCGCGATCGGACGGCTGCAGCTCGATGCCTCGTTCAGTCCGGTGCGCAAGGTGACGTACAACGTCGAGAGCGCGCGCGTCGAACAGCGCACCGACCTCGACAAGCTCATTCTCGACATCGAAACCAACGGCACCATCGATCCGGAAGAGGCGATTCGCCGTGCGGGCGGCATCCTCAAGGACCAGCTATCGGTGTTCGTCGATCTGCAGGGGCAGGACGAATCGACCACCAAGGCGACCGAGACCCAGTTCGATCCCATTTTGCTGCGGCCGGTGGATGAGCTCGAGCTCACCGTGCGCAGCGCGAATTGCCTGAAAGCCGAGAACATTCACTACATCGGCGATCTGGTGCAGCGAACGGAAGTGGAATTGCTGCGCACCCCGAATCTGGGCAAGAAATCGCTGACGGAAATCAAGGAAGTCCTGGAAAGCCACGGCTTGACTCTCGGCATGCGGATCGACAACTGGCCGCCGCCGGGCTTGAAGCGCGATGACGAGCGCGACGGCTTATAATCGCAACACGGCACACGGTGCTTTCAGATCATTGAAGTAAGGCCTTAAACAATGCGTCACAGAAACAGCGGGCGTCAGTTATCGCGCAATTCATCCCACCGCCATGCGCTCATGCGCAACATGGCGACCTCGCTGCTGCGCCATGAGACCATTCGCACGACCGTGCCCAAGGCAAAGGAGCTGCGCCGTGTGGTCGAGCCGCTGATTACCCTCGCGAAGATCGATTCGGCGGCCAAGCGCCGCCTGGCATTCGCGCGCTTACGCGATGATGCGGTCGTGGAGAAGCTGTTCGCCGATCTGGGGCCGCGATTCAAGGCACGCGCCGGCGGCTATACGCGAATTCTCAAGATGGAGCCGCGGCCGGGCGACTCCGCCGGCATGGCGCTCATGCAGCTGGTCGAGGGGATGCCGGTCGCTCAAGAGAAGGCCGATGACGCGAAGAGCGGCAAGGCCCCCAAGGCACCGAGGAAATCCAAGAGAGCCGAGGCTCAAGACGTGGCCGCGGCGCCGAAGCGCCGCAAGGCCAAGGCGGCCTGAGCTAAGCACTCACGCGGCGATCCGGGCGAACGCGTCACGGGTCATATTTTCGGGCGCCGCCGTGGTCGTCACGACGTTGTCCTCGATACGAATGCCGCCGTACGGCCGGAGCTCCTCGACCGCTTCCCAATTGATGAGTGAGCGCCGCTCATCTGCACGGGCGGCGCCCAGCAGCGAGTCGATGAAATAGATCCCGGGCTCGACCGTCACGACCACCCCCGGCTCGAGCATGCGCGTCAGGCGCAGGTAGGGATGGCCGTCGGGACGTTTGCGCTCGCCGCCTTGTAGGTCCCCCATCACACCGCCGACATCGTGGACCTGTAATCCGAGCAAATGCCCGATCCCATGCGGAAAAAACACGCTGGTCACGCGCTGCTCCAAGGCGGCTTGCCCCGGCAACCTGGTCAATCCGAGCTCAAACAGCAGGTCGCCCAGGAGCCGATGCGCCGACAGGTGCACCTCGCGGTAATCGCGCCCCGCGACGATTTCCCCGCACAAGCGCAGCTGAGCGGCGTTCAGACCCGCAATGAGATCGGCAAATGGCCCGAGCGCGGCAGCGTAGGTGCGCGTGATGTCCGACGCGTAGCCGCGAAACTGTGCACCGGCGTCGATCAAAAATGAGCGCAGCGGCTGGGGCGGCCGCGGCTCGAGATTCTGATAGTGCAGCACTGCGGCGTGCTCGTTATACGCCACGATGTTGTTGTAGGGCGTTTCCTGCTCGCGCTGTGCACTCGCCTCCAGATACTGCATATGAGCGCTGTATTCGGACGCGCCGCGGCGGAATGCCCCGAGCGCTGCCAGGTGCCCGCGGGCGCCCAGCGCGCTCGCCCGCCGCAGGCATTCGAGCTCATAGCCCGTTTTGACCGCGCGATCGTAGTGCAGGCGCGCAAGTAGCTCCGGGTTGTTCAGCGACTGCGGCGGCGCGTCGGGAAAACATTCGCTTGGTCCGATGAAGGCCGCGCGGCCGAGCTTGGCCCAGTGGGCGGGCGCTTGGCCCGGATCTGACATCGCCGTGAGGTCAACCGCGCTCGTCCATGGCTCCTGCGGGAGGCTGGCCGGCTTGTGCCAGTAATCGTCGGGCTGATGAAACAGTACCCGCGGCCGCATCCCCGGCGCATAGACCAACAAGCAGCCCGGGTTGTCCACAATCGGCACCCAGGCTTTGAAATGCGGATTGGCTTTGTACGGATAGTCTTGATCGTCCAGAAATTGGGTGGGCGGACGCCCGGCGTGAATGACCAATGCATCGAAGCCGCCCGCCGCGAGCGAGCGGTCGGCGCGCCGCATGACCGTCTGCAAATGCTGCACATAGAGCTCATCCAGACTGACCTCGATCACGTTGACTCCTTCTCGTTTGCGCCACATGCGCCGGAAGTATGCGCCAGCCGCCCCGGCCTGCCACAGGGGGCAGTCCACCCCGGCCGCGCGTTTCCGATGTCAAAGACGCCTCTGAATCGCGAAAGTGATATGAAATTGAGCCGAAACCCTCTAAAATCGGCTCGGAGATTT
Organism: Steroidobacteraceae bacterium; assembly: GCA_052326345.1. Taxonomy (GTDB): domain Bacteria; phylum Pseudomonadota; class Gammaproteobacteria; order Steroidobacterales; family Steroidobacteraceae; genus Bog-1198. The sequence goes on from JBKQOZ010000001.1 coordinate 16,041, forward strand.
GGGTGCAAGCCCAATACAACATGCTCGGCCTTTAACTTTTATCATTAAATTTCTGGGGTATCGATAGATGAAGACCAAACTTGCTTTAAGCGCTCTTGTCGCTGCATTCGTGCTGAGTGCCTGCGGCAGCAAGACCGAGGCTCCTGCTCCCACGACCGAAGCGACTCCTCCGCCTGCCGCCATGCCGGCAGCTCCGGATAATTCAGCCGCTTCCGCCGCCGCTGATTCTGCCGCCGCCGCGAGCGCTGCTGCCGACGCAGCATCGGCTGCATCGGCTCCGAAGCAGTAATTCGCTTCGATAGCTGATCCCATGCCCGGGCGGACGTCCAACATGGTGCGTTCGCCCGGGCAGTGTGTTTTCTAGCCTTGGGGAAACGGCTTCGTTGCTCGTCAGCATTCGCGACTGTAGACATTCGAAGAAGGATCGCCAGTGGATCCAGCACGTCTACGCGGAGTACATTGAGGCGCTGGCCGATTTGAACACCGGCCTGTTTTCCGTGATCGGCGGGGACAACCCGCACGAAGATGAAATCTTTGCTCATTGGTTCTCCAGCGACCATTCGCATCCGCTGCTGATACTCAAGGGGCCCGAACCCGTGGGCTTTGCGCTGGTCACGCGCCCGCTGATTGCCGCCTCGGGCGAGGCCGCGGTGAACTACCACATGTCCGAGTTCTTCGTGCGCAAGCAGTACCGCCGAGTCGGCATCGGCCGTGATGCCGCCAGACTGATCTTTGACCGCTTCGCCGGTGATTGGGAAATCGTGGAGTATCAGCGCAATCCAGGCGCCGTGGCGTTTTGGCGGCGGGTGCTTGCGGTGTATTGCCCCGGCCGCTTTACCGAACGTACCCATAACGGCGAGGTGCGTCAGCGATTCAGCAGCCGGCCTGCGGTGACGCGGTGAGCGCACTACCGGTCCGGTAGCCCCGGCCCGCACCCGCAACACCGGTGCGCCAGACCGGCACCTCACGCCGTGGCGCTGTCCGGCCAACAAATAGACGCCGGAGCCCTCAAGTTTGCCGCCCTGCTGCCGATTTCCCGGTCTTCGAGCCGCCGCTGCGCCAATGGCGGGCGGTCCGCCAATGAAAACAGAGAGTGCGAATTGACGAGCAGCCCTTTGCAGACGCCCTCCAATGTCGCCTTTGATTTCATCAGGTCATTGGCAGCGGAATTGTCCGGAGGCAAGGTGGATCTGCCCTCGTTTCCGGAGATCGCCGTCCGCGTGCGCCGCATTCTGTCAGATCCAAACTCATCCCTGGAACAAGTGGTGCGTGTGGTGGGCTCCGAACCGGCACTGGCCGCCCGGCTGCTGCGCATCTCAAATTCAGCGTCGTTCAATCGCAGCGGCCGCACGGTGACGGACTTGCGCACCGCCATCAACCGGATCGGCTACAACATGGTGCGCAGCGCGTCGATCTCCTTCGCCATGGGACAGATCCGCAATAGCAATAAGCTCGCCGGCTTGGAGCACTATCTGCAGGATCTTTGGCAGTGCAGCACCTTGGTCGCCGCGTTCGGATTCGTGCTGGCCCGTACGTGCACCCGGATCAACCCGGACGAGGCCATGCTGACCGGCATGATGCACGGCATTGGCAAACTCTATGTCTTGACGCGCGCCACGGGACATCCGGAGCTGTTCGCCGACGCCGCCACGCTCGATGAGATCATCCGCGAGTGGCACCCCTCGATCGGCAAGGCGATCCTGGAGAACTGGGATTTTCCCGAGGCCATGGCACAGGCGGTCGGCGAGCAGGAAGATCACGCGCGCACCGAACCCGAGGCGCCCGATTTGAGCGATATCGTCGCAATCGCCGTCTTGATGGCCGAATACTCGGCGGATTTGCCCGCTCTCGAAGCGGCGCTGCACGGCCTGCCTTCGAGCGCTCGCCTGGGCCTCAACGAGACGCGTACCTTGAGCGTGATGCGTGAATCCGCGGCCGAAGTGACCGCGCTGAGTCAAGCCCTCGGCGCATGACCTAAGCGCCGCGCGCAGGCAAACCGGGAAAAGCCTAGACAAACCGCTCCGCGGCGATCGATTCGGCCACGTATGCCGCGTTGTGCGGCATGATCCCGGCAAGATTCATGCGGCTGTCGGCCGTCATGTAGATGTGGTGCTTGTCGCGCAGCGCATCGACTGCCGCGATGGACACGCCCAACAGCGAAAACATACCGCGCTGCGCCTCGATGAAATCGAACGTACCGTCGCCGGTCAGCGCCCGAAGGTGGCGCGCCAGCAGGGCACGCATGGCCTGAATCCGGCCGCGCATCTGATCAAGCTCCGAGACCCAGGATTCCCGCAGCTTGGGATCGGCGAAGATGCACGCGGCAATCGCCGCGCCGTGGTCCGGCGGCATCGAATAGATGCTGCGAGCGATTTGCAGCACATGGCTCTGCACGGCATCGGCACGGGGTTCATCCTCACTGATCACGATCAGAGCACCGACGCGCTCGCGGTAAAGACCCAGATTCTTGGAGTGCGACACGGCAATGAGCGCCTCGGGGAGGGCCTCGGTCACCAGCCGAACGCCGGCCGCGTCGGCCGCCAAATCGGTGCCGAAGCCCTGATAGGCGAGATCGAGGAACGGCGTGAGCCGCCGGCGCTGTAGCAGCTCGGTCAGGATCTGCCACTGACCGGTGCTCAGATCGGCGCCCGAAGGGTTGTGGCAGCAGGCGTGCACCAATACCACATCTCCCGCCGGCGCCCGCTCCAATTTCTCCAGCATCGCATCGAAGCGCAGTGCGTGAGCCTTGGCATCGTAATATGGGTAGCGCTCCAGCTTGAGCCCCGAGCTGCCGAGCAGGGGCGTGTGGTTTCCCCAGGTCGGATCGCTCACGTGCACGGTCGAGGAAGGGGCGGCTGCCCGGATCAGTTCGGCGCCGACGCGCAGGGCACCGCAACCCCCCGGCGCCTGCACGGTGCGGGCGCGACGGTCGCGGCGCGCGCGATGCGAGGCGCCGAGCACCAGCTCCTCCACGGCGCTGTTGAATTCCTCGCGGCCGGCCGCGGCGACGTAGGATTTAGTCGACTGGGACTTGAGCACGATCTGCTCCGCGCGGCGTACGCAGTCGAGGATGGGCGTGTTGCCGCTCAGATCGCGATAGACGCCGACGCCGAGGTCGACTTTTTGCGAGAATGCATCGGCGCGATACTTCGCCATCAGCCCAAGAATGGCATCGGGATTCAAGCGGTCGAGATGTTCAAACAAGTGGTTACGCCCCGTTTATTTACAGGCCGCATTATAGTCCATGGCAGCGTGCAGGTCCGGCGCCCGCGGCGGCGAGTGAGGCCGTACGCGTGAGACCCGCCGGCACGCTCCCGGTGTGGGTTGCCGCGGCCACGGCACTCGCCGCGGTGCATGGGTCTGCGCGCGCGGATGAGCCGCCGCAGGGGATCGCCAGATGGTTCGACCCGTCCACCGCACCCTTCATTCCGGTGCCGGACATCGGTCACGACCCGAACAGCGGCACGACGCTCGGGTTGATTCCTACCCGGCTGGTGACGGACGATCAGGGGCAAATCCGCAAGATCATCGCACCCGACGTCAACTACAACCCCTATTTTGGCGTCGGCGTGAGCGGCAGCATCTATGCATATCTGTCCGAGGACACGCAATGGTCCCTGGCTGCGGGGGCGAAGCAGCGCGTCGAAAGCCAGTTCGACTACGAGTATCAATCGGGAATCCGCCGCGACACCCGGTGGTCCTTCGATGCCAGTGTCGTATATGACCGCAGCGGCACCCCGCGCTTTTACGGCATCGGCAACAACTCGCCGGCGTACGACGTCACCAACTACACGCTGGAGCAGAAGTACGTGCAGACCATGGTCGGCTTGAATTTGAGCCATGAGTGGCAGATTGCCTATACGATTCGTGATCGAGACGTCGAGGTACAGCCCGGGACGCTGGTCGGCATCGAATCCCTGCAGGGCCGGTTCGGGAACATTCTGGGCGTCGGAACCACTCACGAGACGCTGAACCGCGTCGAAATCATCTACGACACGCGCGACGATACGATCATTCCGACGCGGGGCGGCCAATATGTGATCTTTGGCGGAGTTGCCGCGAATGACGGGATTTTCGAGTCCTCGCTGTACAGCGTGACCGGGGTCGATGCGCGGCAGCTCTGGTCGCCGGCGCCCGGTAATATCATCATTGCCCACATGGCGCTGCGCTACATGCCGGGGGCGACCGATGTGCCGTTCTGGAGTCTGTCGAATATCGGCGGCGAACAGAGCGTCCTGGCTGAAAACCAGCCGCTGCGCGACTGTGGCGAGGGGCGCTTTTACGGGCGCAATTCATTTTCCGCCAGCATGGAATACCGCAAGCGGGTGCTCGCCCTCGATGCGTTGGGCACGCATCTTAACATCGAGGTGACGCCGTTCGTGGACGTGGGCGAAGTGTTTGAGCACTCGAGGGACTCCCCTGTGGCGAACCTGCACCATGTCGGCGGCCTCGGCTTTCGCGGGGTGGCCAGCCCGTTCGTCGTGGGATACCTAGATGTGGGGTTCGGCTCCGAGGGGGCAGCGGTATTCACGGGAATCAACTACCCTTTTTGAGCAATTCATGAAGCGTGGCTTTCACCTTTTTGGCGCCTTCATCGGCAGGCACCCTCGAAGCGTGCTCGCCGCATGGGCCGTTGCCATTGCTCTCGGGATCTGGGGAGCCGGCAACTTTCAGAGCGCGGCACAGAACGGCACTTCGGGTCTGTACGGCAGTCCCTCCTACGCGGTCAGCCAAGCCCTTCGCTCCGAATTCAACAACCCGTTCCTGGAGCCGTTGATCGTCGCCGTGTCCACCCCTCGATTCTCGATCGACGACCCTGAATTTCTGGCCTGGGACCGCGATGCGGCGCAGTCGCTGCGTGGCCTCGGCGCCGTCAAGCAGGTCGCCGCCTATGCGGATTTCCATGATCCGCACTTGCGCGCACCGAGCGGGCATCAGACGCTGCTGCTGGTGGGCCTCGATGCAACCGACGTCGTGGGGCAGCAGCGCGGGGTGCGCATCGTGCGGGCCGCGGTTGCACCGCTGCGCGCACGCTTGAGGGCGCTTGATCCGCAGGCCCAGGTCGCGGTCACGGGCGGTCCGGCAGCCGACTACGACATCAATACTTCGAGCGCGCACGGCGGCGATCATGCGGAGAAGCGGGCGCTGCCGCTCACCCTCGGCATTCTGATTCTCGCGTTCGGCACCTTGATCGCCGCCGCGCTGCCGTTTCTGATGGGCCTCGCGACCACGCGCGTATCGCTGGGGCTTGCGTACCTGCTGGCTCAGCTGATGCCGGTCTCGAATCTGCTGGGCAACGTCGTCACCATGATCGGGCTCGCGGTGGGAATCGATTACTCGCTGCTGATGGTCGAGGATTATCGCGAAAGGTTGAAGCATGCGCCCGCGCTGCAGGCGGTCGCCGAGACCGTGGCGGAGGCGGGCACCACCATTCTTTGGTCGGGCTCGACCGTGGCGATCGGGTTGCTGGGATTGCTGTTCAGCCCCATCCTGGAGACGCGCAGCGTCGGGGTCGGCGGTGCCCTGGTGGTGCTGGTCTCGGTGCTCGCCGCGCTGACCTTGCTGCCCGCTTGCCTGGCGCTGCTCGGCGATCAGATCGAGCGCTGGCCCATCATTCGGCGTTCGACAGCGTCGCGCGACCGCGAAACCGTTTGGGCCAGGCTCGCCCGATGGATCGTGCGCCGGCCGCTGCGCACACTGTTGGCGGCCTCCGGTGCGGTGCTGCTGCTGGCCCTGCCCGTGTTCGGCGCCCACAGCGGATTCAGCAACGAACCGTGGTTCCTTCCGAAGGACCTGGAGTCGCGCATCGGCGCGGATTTGCTGTCCGAGCAGCGCTCGGACAACGCCGCGTTCAAGGTGCGCGCGCTGGTGCGCACCACGGACGCAGAGCCCGTGCTTGCCCCCAAGCACGCCGCCGCGCTCGATGACTATCTCGCGCGGCTCAGGCACGACCCGCGCGTCGCGGAAGTGGCATCGCCGCTGACGGTGCGCGGCGCCGCGGCCGACCTGTACTTGAGTCGCGACGGGCGTGCCGCGCTGTTCGAGATCACGCCGGCCAATGGGAGCTCGATGCAGCGGATTCAACAATTGGCGCGCGATCTGAAGTCGATCGTGCCCGACGGACCCTTCACCGTAGCGATCGGGGGCACACCGGGCTATTACAACGACTTCAGCGACTACATGTGGAAGAGTTTTCCCAAGGTGTTCGGCTTCGTCATCCTCACGACCGTGGTGCTTCTGTTCAGCGCATTCCGCTCGTACATCCTGCCGCTCAAGGCCGTGATTGCGAATCTGCTTGCAATTGCCGCCGGCTATGGCGTGGTGGTCGCGATCTTCCAGTTCGGCTGGCTGCACGGTTTGGTCGGTTTGGAGCGGCCGTTCGCGTCGATACCGCTCGAAGTACCCCTGATGATATTTTGCTTGAGCTTCGGGCTGTCGATGGACTACGAGCTATTCCTGCTGTTCCGGATTCAGCGCCAGTACGCCCTGCACGGCGATAACGACCGCGCAACGGTCGAAGGTCTCGCCGCCGTCGGTCCGGTCATCACCGGCGCGGGCTTGATCATGGTCGTGGTATTTGGCGCGTTCGTCAGTGCCGACCTGCCGGCGCTGAAAATGATCGGAGTCGGACTGTGCGTCGCGGTGCTGGTCGATGCCAGCGTGATTCGGGCATTCGTCGTCCCTGCCTTCATGAGCATTGCGGGGCGGTGGAATTGGTATCCGGGACGTCCGCAGGCGAGCCGTAGGGGAAGCCCGCCAGGAGGTCCGGAGGCACAACCCTAGGAACCTCCCCCGGGGTGGGCGCCCCTCGGGGCCCCCGTCTCCAATAAAAGACAGTGGCCCAATGACATTTTTCAAGGTTAGCGTGTACGCTTTAGTGACCTCACAAGCGGGAGAGATGAGCTATGGCACTATGGAATGAGAAACCCACCCCTGCGCCGGTGGCACGGAAAGAACCACTCACGCCCGGGCAAGCGGCCGCCGCTCAGCCCTCGCTGGCGACGCCGGCGGATCGCAGTGCGGCGGAGCGCAGCGCGAACGATGGCGCGGCGGCGCGCCGGCCCACGCCCCGTGAGCGCGGCGAGGGCGGCGAATCGGTGATTGCTGCGAACCTGTCGATCGAAGGCAAAATCGAGGGCTCCGGCAATGTTCGCATGGCAGGGCGTTTCAAAGGCGATGTGCGCATCGACGGCAATTTCACCATGGAGGCCGGCGCTCAACTGACGGGTCAGGTGCTGGCGGGCATCGTCGTGGTGGGCGGTGAGCTGCAGGGCAACATCGAGTCCGCTAAACGGGTGGACGTATTGGAGGGCGGCGTCATCGTCGGCGACGTCAAGGCCGGTTCGATTACGGTCGCGGCCGGCTCGCGCATGCGCGGCCACGTTGAATTCGGCTGGGACGAAGACAAGGCGCTGAAGAAGCCGGGCTCGGCGGCCGGCGGCAGCTAAGGAGCCTGCCGGATGAGCGTCGTTCGTCAAGGCACCCTTGGCGCAACACGAGTATGCCCCCACTGCAAGGCGACTGTCTTGCAAAGCGCCAACATTTGCCCCGGATGCCAGCATCACCTGCGCTTCAACGCCGCCAACGCCGAGCCCCAGTCGGAAGGGGTGCCGGCGATGCGGATCGAAGGCTCGATTCATCATCCGGGCCGCGGCGAGCAGTGCGAGTACTGCGTCGTCGTCTCGATCACCAATGAGAAGGGCGAAAAAATCGCCCGTCAAGTGGTCGGCGTTGGCGCGCTGCAGCCCGGCGAACACCACAACTACAGTTTCTCCGTGGATGTGATTCCGGCGCGCGGCAGCGTCGGGGGCGAGCGCAAACTGCGCTGACCCGTCAGCGCGCCCGCTCAGCGCGCCCGCTTAGCGCAGCATGCTGCCTTCGATGTCGATGAAGCGCAGAAATTCCGCGCGGGTGCTGGCATCGGCGCGAAACGTACCGACCATCTTACTGGTGACCATGGACACTCCGCGCTTGTGCACGCCGCGCGTGGTCATGCACTGGTGAACCGCGTCGATGACCACGCCGACGCCGCGCGGCTTGAGCACGTCGTTGATGCACGCCGCGATTTGCGCGGTGAGCTTTTCCTGCACCTGGAAGCGGCGTGCAAAGCCGTCGACGACGCGCGCGAGCTTGCTGATCCCTACGACCCGGGCGGTGGGCAGGTAGCCCACGTGCGCCCGGCCGATGATCGGGGCCATGTGGTGCTCGCAGAATGATTCAAATGCGATATCGCGCAGCACCACCATTTCGTCGTAGCCCTCTACCTCCTCGAAGGTCCTGCGAAGGTATTCGCTGGGATTGGTCGAGTATCCCGAGAACCAGTCGCGGTAGGCATTCACGACGCGCTTCGGCGTTTCGCGCAGACCTTCGCGATGCGGGTCTTCGCCGGCCCAGCGCAGCAGGGTCTGTACCGCCGCTTCCGCGGCGGTGCGCGTCACCGCGCGGTTGGTTTTCTTCGCCATTTTTCCATTGCTTCTTTGACGAGCGGCCGCCGCTCCACCGCCTCACAGAATAGCATCCAGCCCGATTTTCTGAAGGCGCTCTGCCGGCGCCACCGCCTCATGGATGTGCCGCATCGTAGACCACTTCACCGTGTACGATCGTGACTTCGCAGCGCAAATTGCGCAGCTCGCGCGCGGGAATGTCGTACATGTTTCGATCCCATACGGCGATGTCGGCATCCTTGCCGACTTCGAGCGAGCCTATGCGATCTTCCAGGAACAGCTGCCTTGCGGCCCAAACCGTATATGACCGCAGCGCCGCGTGGATGTCTATCGACTCGGCCGTGCCGAAAGGGTGCGCGCCGTACGTGCCCAGCAGAGCCTCGCGTTCGACGGAAGCCCACAGCCCAAAGCGCGCCGGGAGCGGCGTGACCGAATAGTCCGACCCGCCGCCCCAGCGGATGCCGTGGCTCAAGAAGGTCTTCAGGGGCACCAGCCGCAGCGAACGCTGCGGTCCGAAGTTCCCGGCGTAGGTGTCACCGATCCACCACATGAAGGGTGCCTGCGCCTCCGGGTAGCCGGCATCGTATTTCCTTTCGAGCCCGGCCATGGTCTCGATCGCATGATCGGTCGGGATGTTGGCGTGAATGATGCTGTGTCTGAGTCCTGCCCTCGGCGTCTCAGCGAGCACCTGCGTGTAGGTATCGACCACCCAATCGATGGCTCGATCGCCGATCGCGTGAGTGCCCACGTGCACACCGGCCTGGTGGAACAGGCGAACCTGCTGCCGATAGACCTGCGGATCAACCGCCGGGTAGCCGGTGTTTCCGGCATCGATGCCCGTCGAATGCATGTTCCAGTCCTGGTACAGCCATGCCGTGCGCGCCCCGCCGCTGCCGTCCATGAAGATCTTTGCGCCGCAGGACAGCAGCCGGCCGTCTCCCAAGGACTGCGGCGGGCGCGGCAGCGCCAGAATCTCCTCGAGCGCGGCGCGCGCGGAGGCCAGCGTGCTGCCCGCAAACCACAGCACGCAGACGTGTTCCTTCAGCTTGCCTTCATCCAGCAGCTGTCGATAGGCATTCCAGATCGGCCGATCGATGGCGGGATCCTTGACCGCGGTCATGCCCTCGTGATGCAGCAGTTCGATGCTGTGCATGATTCCGGCGCGCTGCTGCTCCGGCGTGGGTGCAGAAATGAGGTCGAGCACCGCGTTCTTGGCGGACTCCTTCAGCACGCCGGTCGGCATGCCGCGCGCGTCGCGATCGATCGTGCCGGCGACCGGATCCGGGGTGTGCACCGTGATGCCGGCGAGTCGCAGGGCGACCGAGTTCGCCACGCCGTAATGGCCGGTGGTGTGCATCAACCAAACGGGATTCTTGGGCGATACCGCGTCGAGGTCGGCCGCCGCGAGATAGCGCTTCTCGGCGAGCTTGCCCTCATCCCAGCCGTCGCCCTGCAGCCATTCGCCCGGCTTGAGGCGCGCAATCCCGGCGCGCACCCGGCGCACGACTTCGGCGACCGTCGATGCATCGCCAAGATGCACGTGGTAGAGCGCCTCGACGCCGCCGTCGGCAATGTGGGCATGGCTGTCGATGAGCCCCGGGGTTGCCGTACGTCCGTTCAAATCGATCCGCAGCGTTGCCGCGCCGGCGAGCCGCAGGATTTCCCGGTTGGTGCCGACCGCGATGATCTTCCCGTCGCGGACCGCCAGGGCTTGGGCGATGGAGTCGCCGGGATTCATGGTCAGAATGTGTCCGTGAAACAGCAGCAGCTGCGGAGGCGGCGCCTGAGGCGGCGGCGCCTGCGCCGGCGCGCCGCCGGCGAGCGCGAGCAGGCCCGCGACGCTAAGCATGCGGCGCACAAGGCGCGTCGTTCGATTGACTCGGGCGGACATAAGCGACATCCTCTTTCTCGCACTCGGGGCGCAGACCGCCTGGTGCGCCACGCCGCAGAGCGATGCCGCGGTTCGCGCCACGGCGCACGACATATTCAAGCAACTGATCGAGATCAATACCACCGATTCTATCGGAAGCACGACGGTCGCTGCGCAAGCAATGGCGCGGCGCCTGCTCGATGCCGGATTCCCGCCTGCCGATGTGGTCGTGGTGGGGCCGAACGAGTCGGACAGCATCTACACCATGATGGCGGGCATCGCGAGCTACGGCAGCTCAAGGCATTGACGACGCACGGGCATTAATGCCGCGTAATGATTAGCGGTTCTTAATTTCGGACGGTCGCGGCGCGCGGCAGGCGGCGAAATTGCGCGATTGTGTGATGACGTTCGCGCAATGCAGATTCCAATCATTGCCCGGCTCCCTATAATCCGCTTCGCCACAACTCGCGATCGGGAGATCAATCAATGCGTTCATCGTTGCTTCACACCATCGCCGCGGGCGCGCTTGCGCTGATCGCGGTCGCGCCGACCTGGGCCGACACTCCGGGCAGGCATCCCGCCTATCTGCATGCGCTGAGCGACTTGCGCGACGCGCGCGCTCACCTGGAGCATTTCTCCAGCGAGCCGGTGAATGAGGAGGAAGAACACGCGATCGAGCACATCGACAAGGCGATCGGCGAGATCAAGCGCGCTGCGATCATGGACGGAAAGAACATCCAGGATCACATGCCCGTCGATGCGCATTTGAAGCGCCATGATCGCTATCGAAAGGCGATGGAATTGCTCGACAAAGCGCAGCGGGACGTGTCGGGAGAGGAGGATCAGCCCGACACCCAGGGCTTGCAGCTTCGTGTGATTCATCACATCGAGGAAGCCAAGCATTCGGTCCGGCACGCGATCGAGACGCTGGGAGCGTAGCTGATCGAACCTGGGGGTCCGGCGATGCCGGCTACGGATCGTGGTAGTACATCTGCACCGGTTCGTCCGCGGTATTCGCGAGGTCGGGGGCCTGTGTGCCAACCCGACGGTCCACTCGCCGGTATTGCCCCCCGAAGAACAGCAAGGGCCTTAAGGGTTCGATGCCTCGGTGCAACTGCCGCACTTGCAGGGTGACCAGCCAATGATCGCCGCCCTCGAGTATGTCGCGGCGATCGCATAGGAGCGAGGCCAGGCTGCCTTCCAGGCGGGGCAGGCCGTCAGTGGTGACGAAACGATGGGGCGGGGGTACGGCCTCCTGCCAACCTCCCGCGAAGTAGGTCGACAGCGCCTCTTGTTCGTCGCGCAGAAAATTGACTGAAAATCCCTCGGCCCGCGGCAGCAGCTGCGAGAATCGCGCACGCTTTGCGGGGCAGAACAGCACCAGCGGCGGCTCCAGCGACAGCGAGGACACGGAGTTCGCCGTCATGGCATGAATCTGCCCGTCGACGTGCGTGGCCACGACGGCGACGCCGGTGGCGAACATGCCGAGGGCATCGCGAAAGGCGCGCGAATTCGGCGTCTTGGTCTTCATCGCTGCAGGCACCGTCCGTCGAGCCGGCTCAGCGGCCGGCGCCGGCGAAGGCCTCGTCTCGCCCTTCACGAACGAAAGCGCTCACGCGCTCCGCCCGTTCCAGTATCTCCGACTTGTGGCTGGCCACCAGAGCGCCCGCCATGCGCACCGGGTCGCCGAAGAAAAAGCGCTCGTAAAGTACCTGGCGCGAGGCGAACGCGGACAGAGAGGCATCCCATGCCAGACGAAACAGCGGGATGCGGTCAAAGGCCTCGGCGCGCGCCGCCTGGTAATAGTGCCTGATGTCCGCAGCCAGCGGACCCTTGAGGTCGGCTTCGACCGGCATCGCAACGAGGCCGGAGGCGCCGATCTGCTGGATGATTTCGACCATGCGGGGGTAGAGGCGCGGGAACAAATTGCGGGCCGCATCGAGCGGGTTCCACGCCGGGCGCATGACGCCCCATTCATCGAGCGCGGCATCGGCCTCGGCCGCGCGCAGGAAGGCCCTCATGGTCTCCATGTTGACCCATAGCTCCGCCAGCTTCTCTTGAATGTGCTGAAATCCCTCGGCGCCGATGGAGTCCACGAGCAGGTGGGCCAGCCCCAGCATGAACTCGGCCTTGGCGATGTTCTTCACGACGACCTGGTGCGTCATGTGCACGACCGCACCGGTGCGGGCATACGCTTGGTTGCATCGGTTCACGTCGCGGTACAGCAGTATGTTTTCCCACGGCACGAATACGTCGTCGAAGATCACGACGGCGTCCATCTCCTCGAATCTCGAACCGAGCGGGTGGTCGAAATGTGAGCGTCCGTAGTCAACGCTCTCCCGGCAGATGAATCGCAGGCCGGGGGTGTGGTTGGGGATCGAGAAGCCGAAGGCATACGGCGCGTCCTCCTCGGGGCTCTTCAAAAGCGTCGACGGAAACACCATGATTTCGTCGGAGATCGGCAGCGTCGCCAGCATCCTGCAGCCGCGGATGACGATGCCGGCGTCGGTCTCCTCTTTGACCCGTGCGGCGAGAAATGGATCGGCCTGACGCGCCGAGTTCACTGCGCGGTTCGCCTGCGGCGGAATGAGTGTGTGGGTGAGGCACAGGTCGTGCTCGCGCAAATATTCGTGGTAGCGAACGGCATTGACGCCGAAGCGCGGATCCGCCTCTCCCAGAAATGCAGCGCCGGCCGCATACCCCGACATTGCGCGGTTGATGTAGTCCGGCACGCGGCCCATCATGCCGTGCGTGTAATGCTCCCACACCATCATGGCGACGGAGATGCTTTGAAGCTCCTCGCGGGTCTTCGGCAGCATGAACGAGCGCGCAACTTTGCGCCCGCTCGAGGGCGAATCGAACAGCGTCTTGTCCGCGTGCTCCCACTGCAGATCATACAGGCGCGCCAAGGTACCGACGCCGCCGCGCAGCGCCGGATGCGCCGTGACGTCGCGCACCTGTTCGCCCCGGTACCATATGGTCGGAGGATTCTCTCGCAATCGCTCGAGCACCTGTGCGCCCCTCCTGGCGCCGCCGCCGGAGTTGCGGTGTGATTCGATCGACGGGTCGGTTTGGCTCATGCGTTCTCCAAGGGTTACTCACGCCGCAGTTCCGGGAAGAGCGGATGATTCATGGAAGCTCCGGCAGGCAATTCGTCGGTCAACCCGGGAAAATCCGGGGATGTTTTCCAGCGCCGCGGCGCATGGGTAATGTCGTCGCCCAGGAAGCGCACCGAAAACACGCGCCGGCGCCGTGACCCCTCCACTCCGCGGGCCGCATGCAGAGTCAGCATGTGAAAACACACGGCATCGCCCGGCTCGAGCTCCCAGCCCAGAATGGGGAAATCGGTGCGATGCGCCTCGATGTCGGGCAGATCGGCGAGCGTGCCTTCCGGAAACCACTTCGCCTGGGAGTCCAAGAACGAGCGCGGCATCAGCCAGGGGCCTCGGTGCGACCCCGCCACGAACTCCAGGGTCGATGCGCGGCTCACCGGATCGACCGGGATCCAAAAGCTCGCGTTTTGCCTCCCCTCGATGTTGTAGTAGGGCTGGTCCTGATGCCAGGGCGTAGGCTGCCGTGTGCCGGGCTCTTTGGTGAGCATGTGATCGTGATACAGACGCACCGTCTTGCTCTGCATCAGGCGGCCCGCCGTTTCCGCCAAGGCCGACTCGAAGATGACGCGCCGGTAGTGGGGATTGTGTTGCCAATTGCAGAAGTCTTCGACGAAGCGCCCCGGATCCTCGGGGCCGCTGGCGACCTTGGCGCGGGGGCTCAAGCGGGCGAGATTCAAATCGATGCCGGCCCGCAGTTCGGCGATCTCTTCAGGCCTCAACAGTTGCGGTATGCGCACGGCGCCGTCGCGCTGAAACCGTTCAATCTGATCTGCGCTGATCATGCGGCGGCATTCACGGCCGGTGCCGTCTCATCGCGGCGTTTTTGAGCGAGTGCGTTCAGAATCTCCTCCAGCAGCAATGGTCCACGACAGGCGAAACCGGTATAGACCTGTATGAGATTGGCGCCGGCGTGCAGGGTGGCCAGCGCATGGTCGGCGCTCACGATACCGCCTACACCGATGATCGGGAAGCCGGCGCCCAGCTCCGCGCGTAATTGCGCGATCACCGCCAGCGAGCGGGAATGCAGCGGTGCCCCGCTCAGGCCGCCGTTCTGCCCGGCCGGCCATGCGGGTCCCAAAACCGCCAGTTGGGTGGAGGTATTGGTCGCGATGACCCCGTCGACCCCGAGCGCGCGCAAGTTTGCGGCCAGCGCCGACACTTGACCGGCGTCGAGGTCCGGCGCCACTTTGACCAGCAGCGGGACGAGCTTGCCGTGGCGCTCTTTGAGCCCGGCGCGCACCTGCATCAGCTCGCCGATGGTTCGCTGCAGGCCGTCGCGCTCCTGCAGTTCGCGCAGGCGCGCCGTGTTTGGCGAGGAGACGTTCACCGCGATGTAGTCGGCATACGCGTACACTTTGCGCAGGCAGGCCGCGTAGTCCTGCGCGGCAGCTTCGATGGGGGTATCGGCGTTCTTTCCGATGCTGATGCCGCGGATGCCCTGATAGCCGCTGCGCTTCAGGCGCGCCACCAAGTGATCGACGCCCTTGTTGTTGAACCCCATGCGATTGACCAGCGCGACGGCGTTCGGGACGCGGAACATGCGCGGCTTCGGATTGCCCGTCTGCGGCCGCGGCGTCACGGTGCCCAGCTCGATGTGGCTGAATCCCAGCACGCCGAGCGCGTCCAGGTAGTCGCCGTTCTTGTCGAAGCCGGCAGCGAGCCCGAGCGGATGAGCGAATCTTAGCCCCAGACAGCTGAGCGACAAATCGGCGGCCGACTGGACTTTGGGCGCAAATCGGGGCAGCAGCTTGAGTCCGGCAAGGCCCAGGTCATGCGCGAGTTCGGGGTCCAGCCGCGACAGGATCGGCAGCGAGCCGCGGGCGATCAACGCCGCCAGACCGCTTACTGTCGCGGCCCTAAGGTTGCGGCGCATATTCATGGAACGGCTTCTGGATCGGGCAACGGCAAGGTCGCGACGAACGCGGCCAGCGCCGTTCCCAGCCGCAGATGCTGGTCGCCGTCGAGGTGAATGCCATCGATCGCGCTCGCGCCGGTCACGGTGCCGGCGTCGAAGTAATGGCAGCTGAGCTCTTCGCATATTTCGCGGTACGCGGTGGCGAGTCCCGCGGACTTGTGGGCCGCGTCGGTGAATTTGCGGGCCAGCGGGCCCCGTGGCATTTGAATGGGCGCAGGGGCGATCACCAGTATGGGCGGCACCGGCATGCCGGGTTCGATGGGCGCCTGGCGAATCGCGTTGATCAGCGTCGCGATCCCCTGAGCCGCGTGCCAGGCGGTATACGAATGCACCGACTGAAAATCGTTATTGCCCAGCATCAGCATCACGAGAGACAGCGGTGAATGGATCTCGATGCGCTGTGCGAGCCCGGCCAGGCCGTTGCGGCCCGGCTTGAACGGATCCTCCCACACCGTGCGGCGCCCGTTCAGGCAATCCTCGATCACCCGAATTCGGCGCAGAGTCTGCCGCGTGAGCGCCAGTTCCATGACCCCGGGCCAGCGCGCCTCGAACGGCAAGCGCCGGCGCGTCATTGGAATGATGCCCCAGCTCGCGGAATCCGAATAAACGAGTATGTGCTGCATCAGCGTGCGCTCATGCGCGCCTGCGCTGCGCGGCCGGCTCGGCGGGTAGAGCTTGCGCACGCTGCAAGGCGGCCTGCAGATAGCGCCCGGTGTACGAGGATTTGTGCGCGGCGACCTGTTCCGGCGTGCCGGCCGCGACGATCCGGCCGCCGCCATCGCCGCCCTCGGGCCCCAAATCCACGACCCAATCGGCGGTCTTGATGACGTCCAGATTGTGCTCGATCACGATCACCGTGTTGCCCTCGTCGCGCAGGCGGTGCAGCACCGCGAGCAATTGCGCGATATCCGCGAAATGCAGACCGGTGGTCGGCTCATCGAGGATGTACAGAGTGCGGCCGGTGGCTCGCTTCGACAACTCCCTGGCAAGCTTGATGCGCTGAGCTTCCCCGCCCGACAGCGTGGTTGCGCTCTGTCCCAGGCGCACGTATGAGAGGCCGACATCGAGCAGCGTCTGCAGCTTCGGCTGTACGGTGGGGACCGCCGAGAAGAACGGCAGTGCGTCTTCGACCGTCAGGTCGAGGACCTCTTGAATGTTCTTTCCCTTGAAGCGGATCTCCAAGGTCTCTCGATTGTAGCGTTTGCCCCTGCACACATCGCAGGCCACATACACATCGGCCAAAAAATGCATCTCCACTTTGATGACGCCGTCGCCCTGGCAGGCCTCGCAGCGGCCGCCTTTGACGTTGAAGCTGAAGCGCCCGGCTTCGTAGCCGCGAGCCCGCGATTCCGGCACGGCGGCGAAGATCTCACGAATGGGCGCGAACAGGCTGGTATAGGTCGCCGGATTGGAACGCGGGGTTCGCCCGATCGGGCTCTGGTCGATCTCGATCACGCGATCGACGTACTCCAGACCCTCAATGCGCTCGAAATGTGCGGCGCCCGGCGCGGCGCGATTGAGCTGAGTCGCCACCGCACGAAACAGCGTATCGTTGACCAGGGTCGATTTGCCGGACCCGGACACGCCGGTGACGCAGGTCATCAGGCCGAGGGGAAACTCCGCCGTGATGTTCTTCAAATTGTTCGCCGTGGCGCCGCTGACCCTCAACATGCGCTTCGGGTCGGGGGCACGCCGCGACGGCGGAATCTCGATGCGGCGGCGGCCGCTCAAGTATTGTCCGGTGATCGAATCGGGATGCGCCGCGACCTGCGCGGCCGTGCCCTGCGCTACGATCATGCCGCCGTGTACGCCGGCGCCCGGACCCAAATCCACGACGTAATCGGCCTGCCGGATCGCCTCCTCGTCGTGCTCCACCACGATCACCGTGTTGCCGAGATCGCGCAGATTCGCCAGAGTATCGAGCAGGCGCTGATTGTCGCGCTGGTGGAGGCCGATCGAGGGCTCGTCGAGGATGTACATGACCCCGACCAGACCCGAGCCGATCTGGCTCGCGAGGCGGATGCGCTGCGCCTCGCCCCCCGACAGGGTGTCGGCGCTCCGGTCGAGGGTGAGATAACCCAGCCCGACATTGGCGAGAAATCCGAGGCGATCGCCGATCTCCTTGACGATCTTGACGGCGATCTCGCCGCGCCAGCCGCCGAGCTTCAGCGTCGAGAAAAATTCGATGGCGCGCTCCACCGACAATGACGATACCTCGGGCGCGCTCTTGCCTTCGATGAACACGTTCCTGGCGGCCCGGTTGAGGCGGGTGCCGTGGCATTCGGGGCAGGGCCGTGAAGAGCGATACTTGGCCAGCTCTTCGCGCACCGTGACCGATTCGGTCTCCTGGTAGCGGCGTTCGAGGTTTTTGACGATGCCCTCGAAGGTGTGCCTGCGCTTGACCGTGCCGCCCTTGCCGTCGAGGTACTTGAACTCGATCTGTTCATCGTCGCTGCCGAACAGCACCAGATTCCTGATCTTTTGCGGCAGACTTTCAAACGGCGCCTCGATGTCGAAGTTCGTGTGCCGAGCCAATGATTGAATCAGCTGAAAATAATAGGCATTGCGCCGATCCCAGCCGCGCACCGCGCCGCCGGCGAGCGACAGATGCGGATTGGCGACGACCTTGTCAGGGTCGAAGAACTCCTGAGTGCCGAGTCCGTCGCAGCTCGGGCAGGCGCCGATGGGGCTGTTGAAGGAAAACAGACGCGGCTCGAGTTCGCTCAGCGAATAGTTGCAGATGGGGCAGGCGAACTTGTTCGAGAACACGAGTTCCGCCCGGCTGGGGTCGTCCATGAAGGCGACGCGCGCCACCCCTTGTCCGAGCCGCAACGCGGTTTCGAAGGATTCGGCGAGACGCTGGCCGAGGTCCGGCCGCACCCTGAAGCGATCGATGATCGCCTCGATCGTGTGTTTGCGGCGCACATCGAGTCTCGCCGCCCGGTCCAGCTCGACGACGTCGCCGTCGATGCGCGCTCGAACGAAACCGCCGGCCTGCAGCTCTTCGAGCAGTTCGGCGTGCTCGCCCTTGCGCTCCGCTATGGCGGGCGCGAGCAGCATCATGGCGGTGCCTTGCGGATGTTCGAGCACGCCATCGACCATCTGACTCACGGTCTGCGCGGCCAGATCGATGTGATGATCGGGGCAGCGCGGCGTGCCGGCGCGGGCATACAGCAGCCGCAGATAGTCGTACACCTCGGTGACCGTGCCGACGGTCGACCGCGGGTTATGAGACGTCGACTTTTGTTCGATGGATATGGCCGGCGAGAGTCCCTCGATGGTGTCGATGTCGGGCTTTTCCATCATGGAAAGGAATTGACGTGCATAGGTCGAGAGCGATTCGACGTAGCGCCGCTGCCCCTCCGCGTAGATGGTGTCGAATGCCAGCGAGGACTTGCCCGAACCCGAGAGGCCGGTCAGCACGATGAGCTGATCGCGCGGCAGGTCGAGATCGATATTCTTCAAATTGTGGGTCCGGGCACCCCGGATGCGGATATTTTGCATGTAACCGTTTACTATACGCCCGGCGTCAAGGGGGGGTACACGGCACCCGCTGCGGGCCTTGAGTTTCTCGACGAGCGCGGCGTCATGGCCTCATCATGGGGCCGGTGTGCGCGTGTACAATATGTGACATTGATACTTTCAGGGGAATCTCATGGCGCGCGGAGTCAATAAAGTCATTCTGGTGGGCAACTTGGGCGCAGACCCCGAGACCCGCTCCATGCCGAGCGGCATGACGGTCACCAACATCCGCATCGCCACCAGCGAGTCATGGAAGGACAAGGCTTCGGGCGCACAACAGGAGCGGACTGAGTGGCACAATATTGCGCTTTTCGGTCGTCTGGGTGAGATCGCCGCCGAATACCTGCGCAAGGGCTCGCAGGTGTATGTCGAGGGCAAATTGCGGACCCGAAAGTGGCAGGACAAGCAAGGCAATGATCGCTTCACCACCGAGATCATCGCCGACAACATGCAAATGCTGGGCGGGCGCGCGGGCGGCGGCGCCATGGGGGCGGCAGCGGAGCGCGCCGGGTCAGCCAGCGCCCCGCCACGCGACGATTTCGACCAATCGCCGGCCCCGGCCGGCGGCAAAGAGGACTTCGACGACGACATCCCATTCTAATCGTCAGTCGTCGACCAGGTCCTGGCCCGGAAACAGGGCATCGTTGAAGCCGAACTGGGTCAGGTCCCGTATGCGCCGCGGATACAGGATGCCGTCGAGGTGGTCCACCTCGTGCTGCACCACACGGGCGTGGAAACCGCTCACGGTGCGATCGATGGGCTCGCCCGCAGCGTCCACGCCGGTGTAGCGCAAATGCCGATACCGCGGCACCAGCCCGCGCATGCCGGGTACCGAGAGGCATCCTTCCCAGCCTTCCTCCATCTCCTCCCCGAGCGGCGTGAGTTCGGGATTGATGAGCACGGTGAAGGGCACCGGATCCGCCTCGGGATAGCGCGGGTTGCGCTCCATGCCGAAGATCACCACACGCAGGCCCACCCCGATTTGCGGCGCAGCAAGCCCGGCCCCGTTGAGATGGCGCATGGTGTCGTGCATATCCTCCAGCAGTCCGTCGAGGTCGGACGTACCGAAGGCGCGCACCGGCTCGGCGACGGCGAGCAGCCGCGGATCGCCCATCTTGAGAACTTCGCGTATTGCCATGGTTCCTAGTATCTTAAATCCATGCCCGGCCGTGTTTACATAAAAACCTTCGGTTGCCAGATGAATGAGTACGATTCCAGCAAGATGCAGGAGGTGCTCGAGGCCGCTGACGGAATGACCCGAACGGAAAATCCGGCAGAGGCCGACTTGCTGCTGGTCAACACGTGTTCGGTGCGCGAGAAGGCCCAGGAGAAAGTGTTCTCCCTGCTGGGGGAATGGCGGCAGCTCAAGCAGCAGCGCCCGCACGTGGTGATTGGCGTCGGCGGCTGCGTCGCCAGCCAGGAAGGCGAGGGCATTACGGCGCGCGCGCCCTTCGTCGATCTGGTGTTCGGACCGCAGACTCTGCACCGCTTGCCCGCCATGCTGGACGATCTGAGGCAATCGGGCCGTCCGCAAATCGACGTCAGCTTCCCCGAAATCGAGAAATTCGACCGGCTTCCGGAAGCGCGCGCCGCCGGCGCCACAGCCTTCGTGTCGATCATGGAGGGCTGCAGCAAGTACTGCACCTTCTGCGTCGTGCCGTATACGCGCGGAGAAGAGATCAGCCGCCCGTTCGACCAGGTGCTGCACGAAGTGCGGGCTCTCGCGCGCCAGGGGGTTCGCGAGGTCACGCTGCTCGGGCAAAACGTCAACGCTTACGCGGGTCCGATGCAGGACGGCACACTTGCGGATTTAGCCACTCTGATTCACTTTGTTGCAGCGGTCGAGGGCGTGGAGCGCATCCGCTTCACCACCTCACATCCGCTGGATTTCAACGACAGTTTGATCGAGGCCTACGCCAACGTCCCGAAACTCAACAATCAGCTGCATCTGCCGGTGCAAAGCGGTTCGGACCGCATTCTCGCCTTGATGAAGCGCGGCCACACGGCGCTCGAGTACAAGCAGAAGTTGCGCAAGCTGCGCGCCGTGCGGCCCGATATCAGCATTTCAACCGACCTGATCGTCGGGTTTCCGGGCGAGAGCGAGGAGGATTTCACCGCGACCATGAATCTTATCGCCGACGTGGGCTTCGACCAGTCCTTCAGCTTTCTCTACAGTCCCCGCCCCGGCACGCCGGCCGCCGCGCTGCCCGATCAGGTACCGCAAGAGGTCAAGCAGCGGCGGCTCGAGCTCGTCCAGCAGCGGCTGACCGAGCAAGCACGGGCCATCTCGCGGCGCATGGTCGGGACCCGGCAGCGCGTGCTGATCGAGCGCCCTGCCAAGCGCAATCCGGCGCAGCTCGCAGGACGCACCGACAACAATCGCTGGGTCAATTTCGACGGCCCCGCGCGCGATCCCAAGGCTCTCATCAATGCCTTCGCGGACCTCATCATTACTGAAGCGATGCCCAATTCACTGCGCGGACGTCTTGTGGTAGAAAGCCTGCCGTGAGTTCCGCTCCCATGACGCGGGACCTCAAGCTCTCGCCGGCCGATAATGTGCGGCTGGTCGAGCTGTGCGGTCCGCTTGACGAACATCTGCGCCAGATCGAGGCGCGGCTCGGCGTCGAAGTGCGGCGCCGAGGCAATCACTTCCAAATCATCGGATTGCCGGCCGCCATCAAGCGGGCCGAGGCGGTGCTGCAGGACCTGTACACGCGTGCGCAGCGCGAGCCGGTCGATTCGGAGCGTGTTCATATTGCGCTCCAAGAGTTGGACATGGACGGCCATGAACCTCTGACCGACGCGAGCGAGCCGACCGATGAGCTCAAGGTGCGCACTTCGCGTGGCGCGGTGCGCGCACGCGGCGCCAACCAGACGGAATACTTGAACAATATTCGCTCGCACGATCTGACCTTCGGGATCGGTCCGGCGGGCACGGGCAAGACCTACCTGGCGGTGGCGTGTGCAGTCGAGGCACTGCAATCGGAAATGGTGCGGCGGATCATCCTGGTGCGTCCCGCCGTCGAGGCGGGCGAGCGGCTGGGATTTCTGCCGGGCGACTTGTCGCAGAAGGTGGACCCTTACCTGCGTCCGATGTATGACGCGCTGTACGAAATGCTGGGCTTTGAGCGGGTCGCCAAATCGATCGAGCGCAATGTCATCGAAGTGGCGCCGCTCGCGTTCATGCGCGGCCGGTCGCTCAATGACTCATTCGTGATTCTCGACGAGGCGCAGAACACCACCAATGAACAGATGAAAATGTTCCTGACGCGCATCGGCTTCGGCTCGAAGGCCGTGGTCACGGGCGACATCACGCAGGTCGATCTGCCGAATTCCAAGCAGTCCGGCCTGCGCACCGTCATGGACGTCTTGCGCGGCGTGCGCGGCATCGCCTTCACCCTGTTCAGCTCGCGGGATGTGGTTCGCCATCCCCTGGTGCAGAGGATCGTTCAAGCCTACGAAGCGAATACGCCGGGCGACGGCGCACCGCCGACGGGCCCCTAAGTTCGGTGCCGGGACGGCTCGAAGTCGACGTAAGCTATGCAGCGCTGCATCCGTGGGTGCCGCGGCGCGCGCAATTCGCGGCCTGGACTGCGGCGGCGCTGCGCGGCGCCGCACATGTCGCTAAGCATGCCGTCGTCACCGTCCGAGTGGTCGGCGCGGCGCGCAGCCGCACCTTGAATGCGCGCTACCGCCGCAAGGACCGGCCCACGAACGTGCTGTCCTTCACCGGCCCCGGGATGAGCCCCGACGGGCGCAATTATCTCGGCGAGCTGGTGATTTGCGCGCCGGTCGTCGCTCGAGAAGCCAAAGAACAAGGCAAGACGGCCGAATCGCACTGGGCGCACATGACGGTGCACGGCACTCTGCATCTGCTGGGTTTCGACCATGAACGGGCCTCCGAGGCGCGAAAAATGACCGCAAGGGAGATTCAAATCCTTGATCGGCTTGGGTTTTCGAACCCGTATGCCTGATCGAGTATCCTGAGAGCCCATGTCCGAACATGCTCAAGGCAGCACCGGCCGCTGGCTGAAGCGCATTACGCAGTCGATGTCCGGCGAACCGCGCGATCTGGCCGAACTGATCGAGGACCTGCGCGAGGCGAGCGCGCGCGGCCTGTTCAACGCCGATGCGCTGGTCATGATCGAAGGAGTGCTGGCCGTCGCGGACATGCAGGTGCGCGACATCATGGTGCCGCGATCGCAAATGGTGTTCGTCGAGCGCGACGAGCCGGCGGACAAGCTGGTCGAATTGGTGGTCGAATCGGGGCATTCGCGCTTCCCCGTCATCGGTGAAGATCGCGACCAGATACTCGGCATCCTGCTCGCGAAGGATTTGCTGCGGCTGCAGATCGCAGATGGAGAGCCGTTCGAGATCCGCGAGTACATGCGGCCGGCGGTGTTCGTGCCCGAAAGCAAGCGCCTCAACGTGCTGCTCAAGGAATTTCGTCTCAGCCACAATCACATCGCGATGGTGGTCGATGAATACGGCGGGGTTTGCGGTCTGGTCACGATCGAGGACGTCATCGAGCAAATCGTCGGCGAGATCGGCGATGAGCACGATGTGGAGGACGATCAGACGATTCGCCGCGAAGGGGAGCGCGAATTCACCGTGCGCGCGCTCACGCCGATTGCGGACTTCAACGAGTATTTCGGCACGGCATTTTCCGATGAGGAATACGCAACGATCGGCGGCCTGCTGATGCAGGAATTCGGGCGCCTGCCGCGCCGCGGTGAAACCATACGGATCGGCGAGCTGGAATTTCGCGTGCTGCGTGCGGATCGGCGCCGCATCGATCTGTTGCGTGTGATCACTCCCACCGCCATCGAGCCGCCTGCGCCCGATCAAACGGCCCGCTGAGCTCCTTTAGTTTTTGACGCCCACGCGCGGCAGAGCATCATGCGCCACGCGCGCGATTGCTTGCCGAAAATGTGATTCATGTTGCGTCAACCAAACTCGGTTCGACCCGTTTTCCCGAAGCAAGACCGGCGCCGGAACGACGGTGCCGCCAGGCTTTTGACATATTGTCGAATTTGGGAGTGAGGAACATGTGGCATAAAACGGTTCGAACGACGATAGCCGCGGGAGCGTTGAGCGTGCTCGCAGCAGGCTGTGGTGGAGGCTCTTCCGGAAACAGCGGCTCCTCCATGATGAATACTCCGGGCGTCGCCAACGTAAGTGTGACCGATGCCCCCGGCGATTATGACAATGTCTGGGTGACGGTAGCGGCGGTGTGGTTTCACACGAGCAATACCGCGGGACCGGACGACCCGGGCTGGGTCAAGATTTCTCTGGCCGCGCCCGTCACGGTGGATCTGCTGACGCTGCAAAACGGCAACATGTCGCAGATGTTCGCCAACATGCAGCCCCCGAGCGGAACCTATCAGCAGATCCGCGTGTTCCTGGTCGCGCCCGATGCGTCGCTGACGGCTTCAGCCTCCACAGCGAAGCTCACGTACAACGATCAAGTCAACTATCAGGATGCGAATGACACGGAGCAGAGCGCGCCGCTCGAACTCATCAATCCGAGCAAGGGGATCGCGCTCTATGGAACCTTCACGATTGCAAACGGGGGCACTGTGAATCTCGCCCTCGACTTCGACGTCAATCGCGATGTGCTGCCGTTCTTCGCGGGTACCCAGCAGGACTACGTGCTCAAGCCTCGCCTCGCCTACTTCGATCTGTCGCATGTGGGTGCAATTACGGGCAGCGTCAACTGCGCGAACCTGCTGGCGGCCGGCGGCAACGGGTTTGCGTACAACCTCGTGATCAAGGCGGAAATGCCGAGTACCACGGGCAACTATGACGTGGTCGATCGAGAGACCGGTATCAAGGCCGACATCGCGGGCAATTCGTGCACGTTCACGCTGTTCCCTGTGCACATTCCGCAAGGCAGCAGCACGACGAACTACGACGTGCTGATCCGTGGCCGCGGCATGGAGACGATGATCGTGCAGAATGTTCCGGTGAACGTCGGGACTACGCCGGCCTCCGGCGCCACCCAGTTGAACTCGATGCCGTTGAACCTGACCGCGGGGAGCGAGTACACCGCCAACATGCCGGCGGGCGCGCCGGTGGTCCCGACCGGTGCCGACGTCAAGTTCTACCAAACCTTGACCGGGGGCCCGACGTATGAGGTCCGATTCCAGGGCGTGAATCCCTTCACCGGGATCTTCACTCTCGATGAGCCGCTGTCGGCGAGTGATTTGCAGGTGGGAGACTACGCCGGCGGCAATCCGATGCCCGGGCCGGTGGCGCCGATGGGCGGTGCGGGCACCTTCATGCCTTATGGCGACGCGCCCTACTTCACGCGCACCGCGGCGGTGACCGGCTCACTCAGCACCCCGACCAGCGGTGTCGCGAGCTTCGCGATCGGGTCGCTCGGCATCGCAAGTCCCGCTAGCGCCGACAGCATCAGCGGCATGATCACCGTGGGCACGGCGGGGCAGTACGACTCGGGCTTCCTGATCGTCAGCCACGATGGCTACATCGTCACCACGCTGCCGCTCGGGCCCTTGTTCGGTGCGGGCGGAACGGGCGGGTCATACTCGATCCAGAATATTCCCGGTGGTTCGAGCAGCCAGAGTTTTGCGCAGGGGCTTTACTATCTGCACGCCTTCGTCTGGAACAGCGCGCACCCGTTCCTGACGCTCAAGCGGATCGAGGATCTGGTGGTGGTGGATCTGCGCAACGGCAGTGCCACCAACGTGGATTTGACGTTGAACTGAAGCCTTCCACGGGCGCAAGCAACTGCGGGGCGGCCGGCGTAACAGCGGCTGCCCCGCATTCTTTTCCATCCTGGCAACGAAGGTGCCGAAGCGCCTTGCGGCGACCGTCTCAATCTCCCATCATCTCGCCCAAACGCCAGTCACAGCGGGGACGGGAGAAAACGATGATTCGTGCGGCGGTACCGGTGATCGTAGGACTCATCGTCTGGGTCGCTTGCGCGACCGGATTCGATATTTTGCTTCGCTTCACGCTGCCGGGCTATGCCGCGGCCGAGCCACAGATGCAATTCACCTTGCCCATGATGATCGCCAGGCTTGCAGTACCCGGTGCCGTTCCCTCCGTCTGCGCCGGATTTGCGACCGCTTGGGCCGGGCGCGGCGACCGCCGGCCCGTCATCGCGGTCGCCGTCATTCTGCTGCTGATGTTCATTCCCGCTCACTACCGCTTGTGGAGTCAATTCCCGATCTGGTATCACCTCACGTTTCTCGGATCCTTGGTACTGCTGACGTTGCTCGGCGCTCGGCTGCGTTCTCTCAGTGCGACGACTGCACGATGAGACGCCCGGTCGAAACGTCCTCGAACATTCGAGGTGTACGCTCGAAATGCCGCTGCATGACACGCTGCAGTCTGCCGATGCGTATGTAGATGGCGCTGGCGCGCGCGGCGCTTCTTTGCAAAGCCTCCGCATCGTCCGCCCGTTCGATCACTGATCCGATTACTTCCAATTCGTCGCCCATGGCTGCAAGCCACCTCTCATGGCTCTTGGCCTTGCTCCACCATTGCCGCACGGTCAGCCTATCGTTGCGCATACGCTTCCGACTCTACATCGGCCGCCGCGCGAACCGATGTGACACAATGCCCACCCTTGGATTGCTGCCGCTGCCTACCAGAGGCTGACACGATTCTCCGGGCTAAGATACATCTTGTCTCCGTCTTTGACGCCGAAGGCCTCGTAGAACGGCGCTTGGTTCATTTCCGGCACGGTGCCGCGATACTGCGCCGGAGAATGGGGATCGGACTTGATTCGTACGATGGCCTCGCTGTCTCGCGTCTTGGCACGCCACACTTGCGCCCAGCCCATGTAAAAGCGCTGATCGCCACTCAAGCCGTCGATTACCGGGGCGTCCTTGCCGCCGAGGGAGAGCTTGTAGGCCTTGTGGGCAATCGCGAGGCCCGAGTTGTCGGCGATGTTCTCGCCCAGGGTCAGCTCGCCGTTGATGAAGTAGCCCGGCACCGGCGCGTAGGCAGAGTATTGCTCCACCAGAGCATGAGTTTTTGCCCTGAACTTATCCAGGTCTGCCTGCGTGAACCAGCCCGGCGGGCTGAGCAGGTTGCCGTTGCCGTCGTATTGACTTCCCTGATCGTCGAAACCGTGACTGATCTCGTGGCCGATGACAGCGCCGATGCCGCCGTAGTTTACCGCATCGTCCGCCTTGGCATTGAAGAACGGCGGTTGCAGGATGGCAGCGGGAAACACAATCTCATTCATCTCCGGGTTGTAGTAGGCGTTCACCGTCTGCGGCGTCATGCTCCACTCGCTGCGATCGATCGGCTTCCCAAGCTTGTTGAGGTTGCGGTTGTATTCGAACACATTGGCGCGGATTACGTTGCCGGTAAGGTCGCCCTTGACGATCGTAAGCGCGCCGTAATCGCGCCACTTCATCGGGTAGCCGATCTTCGTGTCGAATTTGGCGAGCTTCTCCTGCGCTTCCTGCTTCGTTGCCGGACTCATCCAGTCGAGCGTGTCGATGTCGGCTTTGTATGCGGCGAGCAAGTTCGCCACCAGCTGGTCCATGCGCGCCTTGGACTCGGCCGGGAAGTATGCCGCCACGTAGAGCTTGCCGAGGCTCTCGCCGATCGCGCCGTCTATGAGCTCAACGCCGCGCTTCCAGCGCGGCTTGTTCTGTTGAATGCCGCGCAAGGCGGTGCCGTAGAAGGTGAAGTGCTCGTCGACAAAGGCCCTGCTCAGGTAGGGTGCGAAGTGGCTGAGCAGGCGCCAGCGAAAATACGCCCTCCATGCAGACAGTGGCGCGTGCTCTAGAATTTTGTTGAAGCCGGTGATGTAGCTCGGTTGCTGAATGACGAGGTAGTCCGCCTTGCCACCGACTCCGGAATCGGCGAGATAGGCCTTCCAGTCGTAGCCGGGGGCCAGCTGGGTAAGCTTCGCGAACTCGACCTTGTTATAGGTCTTCACCGGATCGCGGTTGTCGACCTTCGTCCACTGCACCGTGGCCAGCTCCGTCTCCAGCGCGACAATCGTCTTGGCGTTGCTCGTGGCGGCCTTGTCGCCCGCCAGCGCCAGCAGCTTTTCGACGTGTCGGCCGTACTGTGCGCGGATCTGATTGAGCTTGGCATCGTGCTGCAAGTAGTAGTCGCGGTCAGGCATGCCGAGACCGTCCTGGCTCAGATCGAATACGTACTTGGTGGAGTCTCTCGCATCCTGATGCACCACCGGCGTATAAGGCGCGCTGACGCCGATCTGGTTGAAGTGCGCGATCAGCGAGGCTATTTGCGCCTTACTCTTGAGCGCAGCAATTTTCGCGAACTCTCCATTGAGCGGCTTTAATCCAAGCCGCTCGAGCGCGGCCTCGTCCATGAAGCTTGCGTAAAGATCGGCGATTTTCCGCTGGTCCGGATCGGAAGCATCCACCGATGTCTGCAGTCGCTCAACGACGCTGTGCAGCTGATCCAGCGTGTCGTCGTTCAGCTTGTCGAACGATCCGTACCTGCCCTTGTCAGGTGGGATTTCGGTGCTTGCCAGCCACTTGCCATTCACGTACCGGAAGAAGTCGTCCTGAGCTCGGACCGTGTTGTCGATGTACTGTGTTTCAATTCCGGATATCAAAGGCGTCACCGGCGCGGTCTCGGGTTGTGGTAGGTCTGCGGACTGGCTATAGACTGTCACGAGGCAGGCAGACGCCGCCGTCCAACGTATTTTGTTCATCAACAGCCTTCATATTTTTAGAAAAAATGCGAGGCCATCATAGCGTAGGACCGCCTCGATTACCCGCTGGCGGATTCGACGGGAATCTCAAGAGCCGCTGCCGGGCGCGGAGCCCCGCCTGGGCCTGGGCCTGGGCCGGCGCACGGCTCTCACCTTCCCGCTGCTTCCGCCTCCGCAGAAGAACTGATCGCCGCCATCGGACTCGAGCCCCGACACGCCCACTCCAGGCGGCATCTCGAGCTTCTCCAAGACCTTTCCCGTTCGAGGATCGATTCGCCTCACATCGCTCTCGTCCCCTTCCCACGTGCCGTGCCAGAGCTCGCCGTCGATCCAGGTGACCCCGGTGACGACGCGGTTGGACTCGATGGTGCGAAGAATCGCCCCTGTTTGGGGATCGACCTGGTGGATTTTCCGGCCCCGATGCTGCCCCACCCAGAGCGTCCCTTCGGCCCACGCCAGCCCTGAGTCACCGCCGCCGCCGGGCGCCGGAATCGTTGCGAGCACACGGCCGGTTCTAGGATCGATCTTCTGGATGCGATCCTCGGCAATCTGAAACAGGTGCTGGCCGTCGAAGGCCGTTCCTGCATGCGCGGCAACATCAATCGAGCGCAGCACTTTCCCACTCGCCGGATCAAAGGCGTTCAGCTTGTTGCCGCTCGCAAACCAGACGCTCTGACCGTCAAACGTAACCCCGTGCACGCGGTCGACGCCCGGAAAGGGTCCATATTCACGGAGGATCTTTGCTGCGGATCGGTTCATGCTTCCATCCTAGTCGCTCGGTAGTGGACCGGGGAGCAACAAGATTGTCGGGAATCCCGGCACGGGCGGGGTCATCCAACGACGCGCTCGCCCGCGACCCAGCGACTGCACCTTGCCGGCTCCCGCAAGCGAGTCGAGCGCCCGCTGCACGGTGCGTGGGCTGGCTCCAATCGCAATCGCCAGCGCCGAGCTTGACCACGACTCACCGTCGGCGAGGAAGGCGAGCACCGCACCATGCTGCTCCTCGACGGGAGGCGCCATCACGACAACTTCGCCTGCGCGGCGCGGCGCCAGCGCGAAGCCTCGTTTGGTCGCCCTCACGTCTGCCAGCGTCCCAAGCTCGACGCGAAGCCGGCCGATTTCGACCCGCAACCGCGCGCGATGCGATTCATCGGCGTGCTTCGCCCGGAAGGCACGCGCGACGAGCGCGCTCCTCGGCACATCTGCGGGCCACGCTTCACCCAGCGCGCGCGCAAGCGTGAACAATACCGGGCGCGTCGCGAGCGAGACCGACCTTCTTGCGTCACGCACGACATAACGGCAAGCGTCCACGATGAGCGCCTTCGAGGCAAATAGCGCTTCCACATCCTCGAGCAGGAGTGGCCGCTCCTCGCCATTCGCAATCAGGCGCGCAGCAGGCGTGTTCAGCACGAGGAATGCGCTTTCGACCTCCGCCGTCAGCGCAGGAATGTCCGCGTCGCGCGCGGCGGATGCGGCCCGAGCGAGCGCAGCGCGCGCCGTCTTCGTGCGCAGGCGCCGCATGGCGATCCCCGCAATGACCAGTTCGTGGGCGGCCCTCGACGCGGACGGGAAGGGCGCGGGGTCAAGCTCGGCGAGCGTACGCTCGGCCTCGTCCAGGCACCCGATCAGGAGGAGGCGCCGGACGTGGAGATTTCGGGCATGCGCGGCGTTCACCCGGTCGCCGTGCTCTTCGAGCGTCTCCCGCGCCGCGTCGAGCGCCTTCGCAGGCCAGGTGAGGTCGCGGGAGACGAGCGCGATCTCCGCCTCGGCGACGACGCACCTCGCGCGGGCCACCGCCTCTTTTGGGCCGAACGCGCGCGCCGCGCTTCGCAGGAGCGCCTTGGCCCGAACGAGATCGCCGAGCTGTGCCATCGCGATGCCTCGAAGCGCGAGAGCGGGCGCGTCGTCGCGCAGGGCTACCCGTTTCAATACGCCGAGGAGATCACCTGCCGCGAGTGCGCGCGCCGCAGCGGTGATCAGCGAGTCCATCGGAATCCCGCCACGCTTGTGACTCCCACCGTTTCGATGTCCTTGCTTAAGTTTATCTCGTGATCATCAAAAAACGTGATCTGAATCCCGCCACACTTGTCACTCCCACTGTTCGACGGCCCGGTCCTAATCTATCTCACGACCACCAACCAGCACGTCGTATCGAGAATGGAACGAACGATGCAGGACACCAGACGAAAGGAGAGAACGGCGATGACGACACACATGACCGGAACGCGAAAAGAGTGGCTCGCAGCGCGGCTCGACCTGCTCGAGGCCGAAAAGGAGCTCACGCGACGCAGCGACGAGCTGGCGCGGCGACGGCAGGAACTGCCGTGGGTTCGGATCGACAAGGAGTACCGATTCGAGACCGATCAAGGGAGCGCCTCGCTGGCAGACCTCTTCAAAGGCTGCTCGCAGCTGCTCGTCTACCACTTCATGTTCGGGCCCGACTACACCGCGGGGTGTCCCTCCTGTTCGATGATCGCAGACGGGTTCAGCGGTTTCGCCGTCCACCTGGCCAATCACGATGTCACGCTTGCGGCCGTGTCGCGGGCGCCGCTCGCGAAGCTGCAGGCATACAAGCGGCGGATGGGCTGGACCTTTCCATGGGCGTCCTCGATCGGCGGCGGCTTCAACTTCGACTTCAACGTCTCGTTCACCGAGGAGCAGCAGCGTGAGGGAGCCGTCGAATACAACTACCGGCGCGGCGGCCACGCGATGGACGCGACGCCGGTCCCGGAGCCTGTAGCCCAGTTCGCGGCCAGATGCGGAACCGATGCCTCCACGTACTCACGCGATAGACCTGGCATGAGCGCGTTCGTGCTCGAGGACGGCGTGGTCTACCACACCTATTCCACCTATGCGCGCGGACTGGACGGCCTCTGGGGCGCCTACCAGTGGCTCGACCGGGCGCCGCGCGGGCGCAACGAAACCGGCATTTGGTGGCGCCGCCACGACGAGTACGAGAAAGGCTGAGCCGAGTCATGGCTGTCGTCGAGGCAACCGGGGGACGGGAGATCTTACGACGCATGATCTCCGAGCGAGAGTCCGAGCGAACCTTCTTCGCCGTCGCGGCACTGCTCTTCGCCCCCAGCGCGGCGGTGACGATCGCCTGGTGCGCGACCATGTCCGCGATGGCCAAGATGCCTATGTGCGGCGGCTGGACGATGTCGATGGCGTGGATGCGGATGCCCGGACAGACGTGGCCCGGCGCTGCGGCGTCGTTTCTTGGCATGTGGGTCGTCATGATGGTGGCAATGATGCTGCCATCCTTAGTTCCGATGCTGCGGCGCTACCGCCGGGCCGTCGGCAGGACGGGCGAGACGCGCCTGGGTGGGCTGACCGCGCTGGTGGGCGTCGGTTACTTCTTCGTGTGGACCGTGTTCGGGATGGCCGCCTTTGCGCTGGGCGCCGCGCTGGCGGCGGTCGAGATGCGGTTGCCGTTGCTGTCTCGCGCGATGCCGATCACGGTCGGTGCGATCGTCCTGCTCGGCGGCGCACTCCAGTTCACCGCGTGGAAGGCGCGTCGCCTGGCCTGTTGCCGGGAGGCCCCCGGGCGCGGCCGTACACTGCCGGCCGACGCCGGCATGGCCTGGCGACACGGCCTGCGCCTCGGCCTTCACTGCAGCTACTGCTGCGCCGGCCTGACGGTGATCCTGCTCGTCATCGGGGTCATGGACCTGCGCGCGATGGCTGTCGTGACGGCAGCCATCACCGCCGAACGTCTCGCACCAGCTGGTGAGCGCGTCGCGCGAGCCATCGGGGCCGTCGCTGTCCTGGCAGGGTTGTTTCTGATCGCGCGAGCGTCCGGGCTCGGATGATCGCCGGCCACCGCCGCCGTCGATAGTGCCGCAAGTAAATCGCTGCCGATTCGCGGTGAAGACGCACTCGGCGGCCGCCGCGATGTCCCGCACCCTGGAGGGGCTCTTAGGCCGATTCGACGGGGTCAAACGAAGCCAGCCTTGACGCCATGGCGAGCTGTAGCAGGGGACAGTCAGCTTCATATATCGCCTGCCGCGTCGCGAGCGTCAAGGGATGAAACTCAAGTGTTCTTCGATAAAGGCGTGCCGCTGTCGGCGTGCGCTCATCGCCTCGACAGGATCGCCTGCCAATTGAGGATGGCGTTCCACAGCAGCCTCTGATCGCCACGATTCATGTCACGGTGCAGAGGGTTGAAATTGAATGCGATCACCCGGCCCTTGCCGACCGGCATGTCGAAGATGGCGGGCCTTCCGATCAAGTTATCCTCTCCCCAGGCCTGTCCGCTGACCACCAGCGGCGCGCCGTCGCGAGCGCCCCATTCCATGACGACCCCGCTCGCGTCGAACGGACCGTCCAGACACGTGGTGCAATAGGCCATTCTCAGCCAGCGGCGCGGCACCGAGTACAACGCATAGTTCTGCCGGAACACATGTGTCTGCGCCGGATAACCGTAGGCGATCGGATGCTCCGGCTGCGAGAAGGTGACCCGCAGATGCGAGCCGGGCGTTCGTGTTTCGGTCAGCTGCGCCGCCGCTGCAGCGGCCGCGCCGCCGCCTGCGGAGCTGCGCGGCACGCCGCCGGCTTCACGCCGGACGCCGCGCACGATCCCGCCCTCCAGCGGCAGCATCGAGCCGCTGCCGAGGGTGATCAGCAGGCCGCCGCTCTCGACGAAGCGCTGTATTTCGCCAAGTCCGCTCCAGCCTATGCCTCCCGTGATGTCGTCGGATTCGGCCGGTGTGCCGAGGCTCGGGGTCGCGCGCGTCTTCTTGAACGGCATCGGTCCCCATTCCTTCGGCAGGCCGTGTATCTGTTCGCTCAATTCCAGATCCACGTGACCGTAGAGCAGCACGTCGTACCGGCTGCGCAGATCGCCCCTGCGAATGTCCTCGTCCCTGACATACGTGTACGGGATGTGCCGCTGATCCAGCGAATAGCGTTCCCAGCCGATGGTGTCGGTATCCGCCCAAGGCACCCAGATGCCGAGCCTGGGCAAGGGCGCAGCGTGGGTCGGCACCTTCGGCGCGGTCGCGACGCGTTCGAAGTCGATGCCGAGCCGCTCGGCTATATCTTGCAGCGCAGATTCGAGGCCCGGCTGCGCGGTCAGAACCCAGGAGCCGCGCGGATAGTCGATGCCGTCTTGCGAGAAAGGCCGTTCGGCGATCGACAGCTTGAATCGCGACAGGCGAAATCCCGCCTCCAACAAGCCTTCCTGCCCGGTGTCCTTCAACAGGAAGAAAGGGCCACTGCCGGAAATCCGCCCCTGCGGATGCGGCGCCTCGGTCAGCGGCGCCAGCGCCGCCTCGCGCACATGCGGATCCGCGGTCGCAATTGCCGTCAAATGATAGTTCGCCGGCAGTTCCCACGAGATATCGTCGTACGGTTCGCCGGCGTCCTTGGGATAAAATTTTGCGCTCAACAAGTCCACGGCATAGTTTCGGTACGGCTGATCGAGGCGCACGACATAGGTGCCGGCGGGAAATGTTCCCTCGCGCACCGTCAATGTCCCGGCGGCGCGGTGCACTTCGATACCTTGCGCGAGCAGCAGCGAGACGAGCTGCGCGACGCGGGCCGGGTCGCCCTGGTCGCTCGGGATGAGGAAGGCATACGGCGCTTCCTCCATCCCCTTGCGCCACGAGTTGACGCCCTTTAGATAGAAATGATTCAGCAAGCTCTTCGACTGCTGGGCGGCGAGATCCAGTGCGGCGAGAGCCGCCGTCTCCGTGTAATTCAGGTTGTCGCGCGCCGACCAGCGGAAAGATCCGTCGGGCGGCGGCGACGGGCGGTACCATTCGCGGCTCACTTCGTCGGGATAGGAGCTCTGCACGAGAGTTTCGGCGGTGCCGTTGCCGAAGGTCTCATAACCTCGGCCCATGGAGTTGTGGTTGAGCGCAATGGAGTCCAGGTACAGATGCGCGAAGTCATCGCCGAATTTCCAGCTCCACACGCCCGGCATGCCGAATCCGGTCAGCGTGGTGACCTCATGGAAGCTCATTTCCAGTCGCTCATCGTACGTCACGGGATCGACGTTCTCGTTGGTCGGTCCCGTGCCGTTCCAGGTGATCAGCAGCGCCACGCTCTCGTGCAGGTCGTGCACGATGGTCGGATGCCAGTCGAAGAACATTCGCTGGACCGCCCTGGTGGTCTCATGCGTCAACTGGGTGGCATCGCGATTGATGTCGACGAACGCGTACCTCGACCAATAGGGCGGCGCCTGCCGCGGCAGCGTGGCGAGATCGGTTTTACCCTTCAGGAA
The DNA here is from genome assembly GCA_052326345.1 of Steroidobacteraceae bacterium. Classification (GTDB taxonomy): domain Bacteria; phylum Pseudomonadota; class Gammaproteobacteria; order Steroidobacterales; family Steroidobacteraceae; genus Bog-1198. The sequence continues at coordinate 50,804 of JBKQOZ010000001.1, forward strand.
CCGATAGAACCATTCGACCTGCTTGTCGCGGCCGTCCGGGTTCGACGCCGGATTGATGAGGACGATCATGTTCTCACGAATCCGCCGAATCATCGGCTGCTCGGACACGGCCAGGCGGTAGGCGAGCTCCAACATCGCTTCGGTGGAGCCCGTTTCATCCGAATGCAAGCCGGCATTGAAATAATAAATCGGGCGCGCCTCCGCGACGAGGCGCTCGGCGGCCGACGCGTCGGTCTTGCGGGGATCGGCCAGAGCGGCCGTCGCCGCCTTCAAGCGCGCAAGATCCTGAATGCCTTTTTCATCGGCGATGGCGAGCAGCACGATGTCGCGGCCCTCTTCGGAACGCCCGATCGTGAACACGCGGACACGAGGAGACGCCGCGGCCAGAGCCCGGCAGTAGGCGTAAGTCGTCGCGGTGTCGGCCAATTCGCCGGGCGCGCCGGGGATTCGATGCAAAAATGCACGGGGCGAGGGAACCGTCGGGGACACCGGCAGATACGAGACCCACGGCGAGATGAACCGCGATTCCGTCGTCGCACGTGCGATTTCATCCGCTGCAACGGGGTCGGGGGTGTCCGGCGCTGCGGCCGGCTGGGCGCCGAGGACGCCGGGTAGCAGCAGCAAAGCCAACGCGTTCGGAAATTTACACGGCATTGAGTGGCTCCTGCGAAAGAACGGGGCGCGCGCCGACGGGCGCCACGAGGCTGCGCGAATCAATCCCTGCGGGCCGCCAATTCCGTGATCATCGCGCCGTAAGCGGGCAGTCCGGGCGTCGCGAGCCCTGCGACCTTGCCCGCATCGTCCCAGCGACGCACACGTACCGCCTCACGGTGAAAGGGCTCGGCTTCGAAGCGCGCCGCTTCTGTCGCGGTCATCGGGCCGCCCTGCAATTTCAGGGTGACGACCGAAGCCGGGCTGAGTTTGGCGAAGTAATGCTCGTCCGTGGCGCACAGATAGCGTTTGGCGGGGACGTGCAGCCGCACCGGTTCGTAGACTTCCGGCAAAAAGCGTTGCGCGAGCCAACGGGCGCCCACGATTTCGTGACACGCGTCCGTGGTCCAGTCCGCGAGGTCCTCGGGGACTTCCTCGATGAGATGGCCGATGTCGTGCAACAGTGACGCGATGATCAGCGGCGGCGGTGCCCCCTCGGCCTGGGCGAAGTAGGCGGCCTGCAGGGCGTGCTGGGTCATCGACACTCGTTCGCCGAAGTAGGCGCCTGCGCCGCGCCTCTCGAATATGGCGAGTATCTGTTCAGCGAGCGACATCATGGCTCTTCTCTTCCTGTGCGCGGCGCAGAAGCGCCGCTGCGCCGTAGACACTGTCGCGTGTGAGGTAGCAGCCGCGCAGATGCCTGGCGTGATTTGCCGAGGAGAACGCCGTGCGGCCATGCAAGATGCGCTGATTGTCGAATACGACGAGATCGCCGTCGGTGAGTCTCAGCCTCAGCTGAAGGCGCGAATCGCGAAGCAGCAGGGCGAAGCGCCGGTACGCGGCATAAAACGCCCTCGTTTCGCCCGGCGGCAGGCGCAGCGGTGCGATCGAGCGGCTGTTGTAGTGTACGGCGGCCACCTCGCCGCGGCACGACAGCTGTATCAGAGGGCGCTCCGCGTACAAATCGGCGTCCATCGAGCTGTAACGAAACGGTACCGCAGTTCGCGCCAGGAGCGAGAACGCGTCGGGATCGGTGGCGCGCACATGTTCGGCCAGCGCAAAGCCGTCGGCGAACAGACTCTCGCCGCCGTCGGGGGATGCTGCGAGGACGTGCAGTGCCTGAAAACCCGGCACGGGCTCGCGATACGGGTTGTCGGTATGCAGGCCGAGACCCAAGTCAGAATACGCAAGATTCTCGGGCTGCGGCACAGAACGAACGTCGAACACCTCTCCGTAGTTCGTCTCGAGCACGCGGCCGAGCGGCTCCATTGCATCGAGAATGCCGGTCTCGTTCCGTGGAATCTCGCGCAGAAAGGCAATGCCGTCCTGAAGCAGCCGCGTCAGCCAGGCCAGACGTACGCTCCGATCGCCGCGCACGGCGGCGAAGCTCGCCCACGCGAAGCGCTGCGACGCATCGAGCGTGCCGCCCTGTAGCCATCGATGCGTGTCAAACTCGGGAGGCTGCCCGCGGCTGCCGTGCACCGCCGCCAGCCAAGCGAGGTCGAAAGAAGCGGGCCGGGACTCGCGCTCCCATTCGATACGCAGCGCTCCGTCGTGCGCTACCGCCGATCTGATTCGCGGCTGCTCGGGCAGATCCGCAATATCAACAAGCCGCTGGCCGCTGTGCGGGTCGCGATCCCCGGGCAGATTGTCGCGCAGCCAGAGGCTCGCGAACTCGCCGATCTCGCCGTTCGCCCATTCGATGATGAGCGTATCGGCTGTGCTGCGGACGCTTCTGGTCGCGGCCGCCTCGCTCACGGCAGATGCCTGCCCGAGGCCGCAGCGCGGGCGCTCAAAACATACAGCCGCCCGGCCCCCAGCGCCGCGGTCGCGCTCACGGCGGCCAGCGCGATGAAAACGCCCTGCCAGCCGACGGCCACCGACCCCCTCGCAACGCTGTCACCCGCGACGACCGCGCCCAGGTAGCCGATCCCATCGATGATTCCTGAGGACACCGCGGAGGCCTGCTTGCCGCCGAAGTCCAGCGCAAATGCGCCGCCGAGATAGGAGTATGGTCCCAACAGGCAAAAGGCGATGGCGCCAATCGCCAGCAGCGGGAGCAGCGCACCCGAGGTGCTGGAGCGCATGGACATTAGCACCAGCAGCAACCCTGCGGTGGCCGACAGGCCAACGAACAGCAGGAGCGCCCTGCCGGTGACGCCCAGCCGGTCGCTGAGCCAGCCGGAAAACAGCACCGACATGGCGCCGACACCGGGAAACACCGCGCTCCTGGCCGCCGCATTGCTCATGGTGTAGCCCAGATAGTCGTGCAGATAGGCGGGGGTCCAAATATTGAAGGTCTCGCGAATTATGGTGCAACCGAGCGACAGTAGGCAAACGAGCAGAAACGCGTGGCTGCGCAGCAGCGGCAGGAGCAGCGTGCCTAGGCTCTGAGGGCGCGACTCGGAGGCGGCGAACAGGTTGAGCGGGTTGGCCTTTGCCTCCTCGTGTCCGGCTTCGGTGCGCGACTCGCGCAGAAAAAACAGATTGGCGGCGAAACACACGGCCGACACCGCAGCTGCGTAATAGAACAGCACCGGCCAATCATAGCCGCGCTCGATCAGCATCCCCATGCTCTGCCGCGCCAGCGCATCGCCGACGAGATAGCTGATGCTGAGGATGCCGATGATCATGCCATAGGAGGAGTAATCGAACCACCTCGAAGACACTTTGATGAGCCCCGCCCAGGCGATCGACTGGGTCAGGCGGTTGCCCAACCAGGCGATGGTGAATACCGGAATCGTGCCCGCAGCCGCGAACAGCAGCGTGAAGACGGTGGCGCCGCCCAATCCGATCAGAAAGCTGACCCTGCCGCCCCAATAGTCGCCGAGGCCGCCGAGCAATAGCTTTCCGAGCGCATAGGCGAGCACTCCCAGCGAGGCGATCGTGCCCAGGTGCACGATCGCCTGGTCGTGGCTCAAACCGTGCCTGCTCAGCCGGTCGATGATGAGCGGCGTTCCAACGGACAGATCGGCGCGGCAGAAGTACAGAGCCGCATAGCCGCCAAACAGCAGCGTGACGGTCGTCAGCTGTTTGTAGCGCAATGAGCGCATGCATCATCCCTCGAAGTGAAGCGGACATGCGCCTCGAGGGCATCATCCCATTTCACGGGCCGATCGCGCCATCGCGGGCGCGCGGCGCGGGCGGGCGCGCGGCGCGGGCGGCGGCGGCGCTAGGACGTCGTGTTGATGCTGGCCCAGCGTCGTGAGGGAATTGCTGCCGCTGCTTTGGAGGTTTTGCATGGTGCTAGTTGACATAATTCACCTGCGGCGTTCGGCTGACTGCCACGCGTACCGGCCGGGATGAAACTATCTTTAGGGCAGCCGCCGCTGACCAGCGGCCGCTGCCAGTTGGCACAAAAGCTGCTTGGTCTTAAAAGGGTGACGACAGTCGATTCTCAAGGATCAAGGCCAGCAATGCGCTATTTCTCAAGATTCAGGGCGGCAACCGCCACGGCATATCGCCGCGGCGGCGGCAAAACATGGCCACCCTCATCGCGACACGGCGGCAAATCATTGCCGCCCGGACACGGCAAGACCCTATTAAGGAATTCAACATGAGCTTGAGCGCCATTCCCACCTCGCTTTCAGCAACCTTGTCGGCGGCGAATTTCCATCCGCGCGGCCACCACCGAGGCGCGCACGCCGACACCGGCATCACCGGCAGCGGTGCCGGCATCGGCAGCGGCGCCATCGGCAGCGTGGGGCAGCTGCCGGTAGGGGCCACGACCGGCCTGTTCAGCAATCTGCTGCAATCGCTCGAACAAGTGGTCGGCGCTCAATCGAGCGCGTCGACCAGCGCGGCATCGAGCGGCACGGCAGCGGCCACCGCGGTGTCCGGTGCGAGCCCGGCTGCCGCAACCGCACCGTTGTCTTCCGACCTGCAAGCCTTCATGCACTCGCTGTTTCAGGCGTTGCAGCAAGATGGATTGGGCAGCGGCGCCGGCGCAGGTGCTGCGGCGGGCGTGTCGGCAGCCTCCGGTCAATACCAGCAGAACTTCGTCTCCTCGCTGCAAACGCTGATTCAGCAGCTCGGCGCGAACGGAACGAGGAATGCCGCGACGTCCTCTCTGAGCGCCGCGTTCAATCAGTGGGTCAACGGTGTGAACGGCGGCGCCGCGTTATCGTCGAGCCAGTCAGCGAACTCGACGCTGCAAAATTTTCTGAATACTCTGCTGCAGAATCTGCAGGCCAACGGTGTGCAATCGCCGAGCCCGCTCGGGGCAGCGGTGAACGCCAGGGTCTAAAGCGCGCGCGGCGCCGCGCTGCGCCGCGCTGCGCAATTGACGTTCACTACCGGCCCCGCTAGGCTGCCGGGCGGATATCAGATTCGTGAACGCCATCAAGAGACTGCCGACGTTGTACATTCCGCATGGCGGCGGGCCGTGCTTTTTCATGGACCCCCCGCCGAATTATCCGCACATGTGGGATGGGCTCGCGGCGTACTTGCGCGGCATCGACGGAAGCTTGGCGGTCAGGCCCAAGGCAGTGTTGGTGATTTCGGGACACTGGGAAATGCCGCAGCCCACGGTCAACATTGCGGAGCGGCCCAAGCTGCTCTTCGATTATTACGGATTTCCGGAGCATACCTATCGATTGAAGTATCCCGTTGCCGGGGCGCCCGAATTGGAGCCGCGAGTTCGCTCCTTGCTGGCGGATGCAGGCTTTGAGCTGGGAGTGGAGTCCAAGCGCGGCTTGGATCACGGGGTATTCGTGCCGTTCCTGCTGGTCTATCCGCGGGCGGACGTGCCGATGATGCAGCTGTCGCTGCAGCAGAGTCTCGATCCGGGAGTGCATCTTGCCATCGGTCGAGCACTGGCGCCGCTGCGTGAGCGGGGGATTCTCATCGTGGGCAGCGGCATGAGCTACCACAATCTGGCGGCGATGTTTTCGGGACGCGGCGCCGAGGCGGCCGCCGCCTTCGACGCATGGCTGGGGGAGGCGGTGCAAGATCCGCAGACTCGCGACGCGAAGTTGGCCTCCTGGCGCAGCGCGCCGGGGGGGCGCGAATCGCATCCTCGCGAAGAGCATCTGATTCCGCTGATGGTGGCCGCAGGTGCGGCCGATGGCGATCCGGGCGTGCGCAGCTTTGGCGAGTCGATCGCCGGGAAGGCCATTTCGGGCTTCCAATTCGGCTGAATCCCCAAAACGCGCCCGTACGTGCGCCGCGGACCGCGGCTTGGGGAAACGCTGCATGGCAAAAAATGCGCTGGCCACCTATCGCGGGAAGCGCGATTTCTCCAAGACCACCGAGCCGCGCGGTGAACGTGCGCTCGCCGGCGCGGGCCGCTTGCGCTTCGTGGTGCAAAAACATGCCGCCCGGCGGCTGCACTACGACCTTAGGCTCGAGCTCGACGGGGTATTCAAGTCCTGGGCCGTGACGCGCGGCCCGTCGGATGATCCCGCGGACAGGCGCCTCGCCGTCGAGGTGGAGGACCATCCGCTCGATTACGGTGATTTTGAGGGCTCCATTCCGGCAGGCGAATACGGCGGTGGGACGGTGCAATTGTGGGATCGCGGATACTGGGTGCCGGAGGGGACGAGGTCGCCGCAAGATGCGCTTCGCGCCGGCGATTTGAAATTCACGCTGAACGGAAAGCGCCTGCACGGCAGCTGGGTGCTGGTGCGCATGAAGCGCGACCGCAGCGGCGGCAAGCGCACCAACTGGCTCCTCATCAAGCACCGCGACTCGAGCGCACGCGCTGACGGCGGCGCCGCGCTTCTCGCCGAGGACCGATCGGTTGCCTCTGGCCGCACGATGCAGCAGATTGCCGCGGGCAAGGGCCGGGCGCCCACGCCATTCATGGCATCGTCCGGCAAACGCCTGCGGACGGATTCGATTTGGAGTCCGGTGCCTCCGCCTCAAGCGGCGCCAACTCGACAAAATCTTGCGCCGCCACGCGCGGCGGGCATCCGCGTACGCCGCATTCCCGACTTCGTCGAGCCGCAATTGTGCCGATTGGTGGATCGGCCTCCGAGCGAGCCGGGCTGGATCCATGAGGTGAAGTTCGATGGCTATCGATTGCAGCTGCGGGTGGTGGGCGGAAAGGCATCGTTGAAAACCCGCAAGGCGCTCGATTGGACGCCGCGCTTTGCCGCCATCGCCGCCGACGCACGGCGGTTGCCGGATTGTCTGATCGACGGCGAGGTGGTCGCGCTCGACCGCCGCCGCGTTCCCAGCTTCGCGGCATTGCAGGCGGCGTTGGCGGACAATCATTCGGAGCATCTGATCTTCTTCGCCTTCGATCTGCTGTTCGAGGCGCACGCGGATCTGCGCCGGATGCCGCTGCTCGAACGCAAGGCGAGGCTTGCGCAACTGTTGCAGGGCATTGCCGGCGGGCGCATCCGATATGTTGAGCACATCATCGATTCTCACGCGGATACGGTGTTGCTGTCCGCCTGCAAATTGGGGCTAGAAGGCATCGTGTCGAAGCGCCAGGATGCTGCGTACAGCGGCGGGCGCGGTGACAGTTGGCGCAAGGCGAAATGCCGGCCAGGCTACGAGGTTGTCCTCGGCGGCTGGACCACCGAATCGGGCACGGTGCGATCGCTGCTCGCGGGGGTCTATCGCCGGGGACATCTTGAGTACATCGGGCGTATCGGCACCGGGTATGGGCGTGAGGCGGTCAAGAATCTGTTGCCGCAGCTCAAGGGGCTGACCACCGACAAAAGTCCGTTCACAGGCGCCAACGCTCCGGCCAAGCAGGGCAATGTACGCTGGCTGGAGCCTAAGTTGGTCGCCGAGATAGAGTTTGCCGGATGGACCGGATCGGGAATGATCCGACAGGCTGCATTCAAGGGCTTGCGCCAGGACAAGCCCGCAAGCGAAGTCGTGGCGGAGATGCCGGCGCCCACCGACGAGGAGATCGCATCCAGCCGCGGCGGGCACGTGGGCGCGACCGTCGTCATGGGCGTTACCATCTCCAAACCAGACAAAGCGCTGTGGGCGGATGCGGGCGATGCGCGGGCGGTCACGAAGCTCGATCTGGCGCTTTATTTCGAGAAGGTCGGGGCGTGGATGCTGCCGCATCTTGAGGGCCGGCCATGTTCGCTCGTGCGGGCCCCCGATGGCATCGGTGGGCAGCACTTCTTTCAGCGGCATGCGATGGCGGGCATGTCGGACCTGTTCGAACTCGTCAGAGTGAAGGGCGACCGCGCACCCTACGTGCAGATCGATCGAGTCGAAGCTCTTGCAGCGGTCGCGCAAATGGCTGCGCTGGAGCTGCATCCATGGAACTGCGCCCCCGACCAGCCGGAGTTGGCGGGACGCTTGGTGTTCGATCTGGATCCGGCGCCGGGCGTGAATTTCAATGCCGTGATTGCCGCGGCACTTGAGCTTCGCGAGCGGCTCAAAGCAGTGGGACTCGAAGCCCATTGCAAGACGACCGGCGGCAAGGGGCTGCACGTGGTGACGCCATTGCTCAGCTCGAGAGGCCACGCGACCGAATGGCCTGCTGCGAAGGATTTCGCGCACGTCATCTGCGCTCAAATGGCCGAGGACAGTCCCGACAAATACCTCGACACGATGTCCAAGAGCCGCAGAGTCGGGCGCATCTTTCTCGATTATCTGCGCAATGACCGGACGGCGACCGCCGTGGCGCCGCTGTCCCCCAGGGCGCGCGAAGGTGCTCCGGTGTCCATGCCTCTCAATTGGCCGGAGGTCAAGGCCGGCCTCGATCCGAAGCGCTTCACGGTGCGAACCTCGCCGGCATTGCTCGCCAGCAGCCAGGCGTGGAGAGGCTATGAGCAGTCCGCGCGCTCCCTCGCGGAGGCGATACGCAAGATTACTGGAACTCTCCAGACGCGCAGGCGTGCTGCAAAGCGGTAGACTAGATCGCCTGTGCCCAGTCCGCATTCTCCATCCGGCCAGTCCTCGATCGCAGCCGAGGTAATCGCCCCCGACAACCGCACCGAGCGCCTGAATACCAAGGCGGCGGGGATCATCGGCCTCGCGGTGATGTGCAGTCGCTTGCTGGGATTGGCCCGCGAGCTGATCTGCGCGGCGCTGTTCGGCGGCGGCGGCATGATGGACGCCTTTACGGTGGCGTTCCGCATTCCGAATCTGCTCCGCGACCTGTTCGCCGAGGGAGCGCTGTCCACGGCCTTCGTCACCACCTTCAGCAAGACCATTGCGCGCGACGGCGACGGGGCGGCGTGGCGTCTCGCGAACAAGGTGGCCACCCTGACTGTCCTGGTGCTGGGTTCGATTTGCATCGTCGGAATGGTGTTCTCGAATCAGCTCGTGAGCGCTCTCGCCCCAGGTTTCGACGCCGACAAAGCGGCACGGACCGCCCAGCTCACGCGAATCATGTTTCCGTTCATCTTGCTGGTATCCCTGGCCGCACTGGTGATGGGGATGCTGAACTCGAAGAGCGTATTCGGCCGGCCGGCCATGGCGTCGAGCTTCTTCAATATCGGATCGATCATCGGCGGCGTGACTTTGGGGGCATGGATCGACCCGCATTTCGGTCCGCGCGCCCTGATCGGCCTCGCCATTGGGACCCTGATTGGCGGCGCCCTGCAGTTCGCGGTGCAGCTGCCGCCGCTCAAGCATCTGGGCTATCACTACCGGCCGGATTTCCAGTGGCGCGACCGCGGCGTGGTCGCGATTCTCGCCCTCATGGGGCCATCGGTCATTGCTGCGAGCACGACTCAGTTCAACGTGCTGATCAACTCCATGTTCGCTTCGACGCTCGGCGATGGCGCGATTTTCTGGCTGGCCATCGCCTTCAGGCTGATGCAGCTGCCTCTCGGACTGTTCGGAGTCGCGCTCGGCACCGTGACGCTGCCGCTGCTGTCTCGATTGGTGGTGGCGGGACAAATGACCGTTTTCAGAGCAGAGTTGTCGCGCGCTCTTCGGCTGATGTTCCTGCTGACCATACCGTCGACCATCGGGCTGATGATGCTGGCCGAGCCCATCATCTCGGTGCTGTACCAGCATGGAAGATTCGACGCCTATGAGGCAGCGCAAGCCGCCGGTGCGCTGCGCTTCTACGCCATTGGTCTCGCCGGTTATGCCGCGCTCAAAGTGCTGGTGAACGCGTTTTATGCGCTTGACCGGCGCAAGACCCCCATGCTCGTGAGCTTCCTCGCCGTCGGGCTCAACCTCGTCTTCAATTGGATTTTCACCTTCCGCCTGGGCTGGGGCCATCGCGGGCTGGCCTTCTCTACCGCTTGCGTAGCGACTCTGAATTTTGTGTTTTTGTACGCGTTGATGCGTCGACACCTCGGCGGCCTCGAGTCGGGGCGCATGCTCAGGGCTCTGGTCAAGATCTTCGCGGCTGGGGCGGCTCTCTGTGCAGTGTGCGCTGCCGGCTCTCATTGGCTGCTGGCCGGTTGGGCCGCTCAAGCATTCTGGAGCAAGTTGGTCGCGCTGGTTGGCACGATCTGCATGGCCGCAGGGGTGTTTGTAGCCTGCGGAATGATGGTTGGGATCGAGGAACTCGCTGACCTGCTCGCGGCGCTCAAACGGCGCCTGCGGCGCGCGACCTGACCGCTGCTTTGCACAACTTTGCCTGGCAAACCGTTGCATTCAGCACATTCCGCGGGAATGATCCGGCATCCGCTGCAAGAGGACTGCACGATGTTCAAATTCATGGGACCACTTTTATTGTGCGTTGCATCAACGGTCGCGGCCGCGCAGACTCAGCCTGAGACCTTCGTGATACAGGCCGGGCAGAGCGGTCGAGAGGCGACGATCAAGATACCCGTGGGCGCAGTGGCCGCTTTTTCGGCAAACGCTGCCGAAGCCTTGGTTGCCTATTCGGGGCCGCAAGTCGAGGCGATGCGCTTGAGCGGCGATGTGCTGATCAGCGTCGTGGGAGCGAGCCAGCCCATCCAGATCAAGGCGGACGAGGTCGTGCTCGAGTTGACGGCGGACGAGTCTCCCGCCCGCGCGAAGCTCGATTGGCTGCTGCGGCGTCCAACGCATCGGCTCCAATCAACCGAGGTCATCGTGGACGGCGAGGATATGCGGACATTCGTCGGCAATGTCGTGTTCACCGTGCAGACTGCCGCCGGGGCCATGCAAATCAAAGCCGACCGAGTCGAGCACAAGGTGGGGGCTGCTGCCGGAGCGTAGCGGGCAGTGCGCCGACCGCCGAGGGCACGGTCGGCGCTGGAATCGGCGCAAAGCATCGCCGCGAATTGAGCCGCGGCCTAAAGCGGGCGGCCCGGGCTGCGCATGACCGTGGCGCCGATCACCAGAATGAGCACGATACTGAGGTAGACGAACCAGTCGCCGTACCTCACGTACATGGTGTCTCCGCCGGCCATGTACGGCGCACTCACCAGCATACCGTCCGCCGCACGCGGCTCGCGATACGGATCGTCCGCGTAGGTTTTGCGCAGGAGCCGGCCGTTCGGATCGATGAGTGCGGAGACGCCCGAATTGACCGCCCGCACCATGCCCACCCGCAGCTCGACGGCGGCGAACACGGACAGCGCGAGATGTTCCCACGGTTCAGTCTTCGCGCCGAACCAAGAGTCGCTGGTCAAATTGACCAGCAGGTCGGGATGCAGCTCGCCCACCTGACGCAGCAGTCCCGGCAGGATGTCTTCGTAGCAAATCACCGGCCCGATGGCCCAGGTGCGCCCCTCGGGCCCATGCAGCGTCATCACCACCGGGCTGTCGCCCGCCGTGAATCGGCCGGCACCCGCCGGTATGAATTTCCTCAGCCACGGAAGCAAATCGATACCGGGTACGTACTCGCCGAAGGCCAGCAAGCGGACCTTGTCGTAGCGGCCCACCACCGCGCCGGCGCCGTCGAGCAGCAGCGCCGAATTGAAGGCGTCGTCCTTGCTCGCGTCATAGGTGACGGCGCCGATGAGGACCGGTACCGCGATGTCGCGGCGGATCATGCCCAGGGAGGCGGGCGGGAGGTCGGCACTGAAATCGCGCGGCAGCGCCAGCGGGTAGCTGCCCTCGCTCCAGACCACCAGCTGCGCTCCGCTGCGCTCGAGGCGCTGCGTCTCGAGCTGCAGCGCGGCCAGCTGCCGCAGCGCCTCGTCGCTCGAAAATTCCCCGTCGATCGTGTACGGAAAATTCGGCTGCACCAGTCCTACTTTAAGCTGCGGCGCCTGCGCGAGGAGCGCGTCGATCTGCCGCATGCGCACCGCGCCGAATATCAGGGCCGCCGCGAGCAGCGCCGCGGCCACAACGAGGGGATAGCGCGCCGCCCGCGGACTCATCAGCGCATCGCAGAGCGCACCGTTGACCATCATCAGCAGTGCGGTGACGCCGAAGGGCCCGGTGAGCTCGGCGATTTGGATCACCAGCGGCTGCCAGGCCTGGGTGATCCATTGGCCGCATGGAAATATCTGGGGGATGGCGAACTCGCTCACGGCCATGACGATGGGTGCGAGCAAGGTCATCGGCACGCTGCGCCGCCTGCGGATGCCGCACACGATGGTGGTGAAGAGCAGGAAGATCAGCGCGCGCGCTGCGCAGAACAGAAAAAATACCAGTGCCGCGCCGATCCATGGAAAGTCGGCGAAGCGCTGCATGACGTCGATCAGCCAGTAAAAGCCGCCCGCCGTTTCCACCACTCCCGCCCACCAGCCCAAGAGCAGCGCCCGCCGGTAGGTCGGCGCCCGGTCCACGGCGATGAGCATCGGCAGCGCGGCGATCCAGCCCAGATAGGACAAATCGAATGGTGTGCACGCCAGAAACCACAGGCAGCCGCTTAAGGTGACCAGTCCGAAGCCGACGTGAAATTGAGATGGGCGCATGATTGGGCGGCAAGCTTACCGGGAAAATCACGACAGTTCGCGGCGAGCGCGCATCTTAAGGTATTCTGACGGGTAACTATGCACGACAGATACGAGCCCGCCGCCGTCGAAGCGGAGGCACAGAAATACTGGGACGAGCGGCGCTGCTTCGAGGCCAAGGAAGACCCGGCCCGCGAAAAATATTATTGCCTGTCGATGTTTCCCTATCCGAGCGGCCGCCTGCACATGGGGCATGTGCGCAACTACACAATCGGCGACGTTCTGGCGAGATTCATGCGCATGAACGGGAAGAATGTCCTGCAGCCGATGGGCTGGGACGCCTTCGGTTTGCCGGCGGAGAACGCGGCCATGGCCAACGGGGTCCCGCCGGCGAAATGGACCTTCGACAACATCGCCCACATGAGAAGGCAGCTCAAATCCCTGGGGTTCGCCGTGGATTGGAGCCGCGAGCTCGCGACTTGCCGGCCCGAGTACTATCGCTGGAACCAGTGGCTGTTCCTGCGCATGCTGGAGAAGGGCATCGCCTACCAAAAAACCGGCATGGTGAATTGGGACCCGGTCGATAAGACCGTGCTCGCGAACGAGCAGGTCATCGACGGCCGCGGCTGGCGTACCGGGGCGCCGGTCGAGCGGCGTGAAATCCCCATGTACTACCTCGGGATCACGGCCTACGCCGACGATCTGCTCGACGCACTCGGCGGCATGTCCGGCTGGCCGGAGCGCGTACGCGCCATGCAGGCCAATTGGATCGGCAAAAGCGAAGGCATCCGGATCGGATTTCCCTACGAGATCGACGGCATGCAGGGCGTTCTGCACGCCTTCACCACCCGCGCCGACACCATCATGGGGGTGACCTTTTGCGCGGTGGCTGCGGAACACCCCTTGGCCGTGCATGCCGCGCGGGGCGATGAGCGGCTCGCCGCGTTCATCGAAGATTGCAAGCGCGGCCCGGCCGTCGAAGCGCAGCTCGCCACGCAGGAGAAAAAAGGCATGGCGACGGGTCTCATCGTGCGCCATCCGCTCACCGGCGCGGCGGTTCCGCTGTGGGTGGGCAACTACGTGCTGATGAGCTACGGCGAAGGTGCGGTGATGGGCGTTCCCGCGCACGATGAACGGGATTTCGCATTCGCGAAGAAATACGCATTGCCGATAAAGCCCGTCATCGAGGTTGCGGGCCGGATCTATTCGCTGGACGCCTGGGCTCCGTGGTACAGCGAGCACGGGCGCTGCGTCAATTCCGGCAAGTACGACGGGCTCGATTTTCACGCCGCCGTCGACGCGGTCGCGGCGGACCTGAAGCGCCTGGGCCTGGGCGAGAAGCAGATCACCTGGCGGCTGCGCGATTGGGGCATTTCGCGGCAGCGATATTGGGGCTGCCCGATTCCGGTGATTCACTGCCAGGGATGCGGCACGGTGCCCGTGCCCGATGAGCAGCTGCCGGTGCTGCTGCCCGAGAATCTCGTGCCGGACGGCAGCGGTAATCCGCTCGCGAAGGATGCCGCATTTCTCGCCTGTACCTGCCCCCGCTGCGGGGCCGCGGCGCGACGCGAGACCGACACCATGGACACGTTCGTCGATTCCTCCTGGTATTTTCTGCGCTATGCCTGCGCCGACAACGACGAGTCCATGTTGGATTCCCGGGTGCACTACTGGCTGCCCGTCGATCAATACATCGGCGGCATCGAGCACGCGATCTTGCATCTGCTGTACTCGCGCTTCTGGACGCGCGTGCTGCATGAACTGGGAGCGGTGGCCTTCAAGGAACCCTTCGCCCGCCTGTTCACGCAGGGCATGGTCCTCAATGAGGCGTTCTTCCGCAAGACCGAGTCCGGCCGCATCGAATACTTCAACCCGGCCGATGTCGAGATCACGCTGGACGAACACGCGCGGCGCATCGCGGTGCTGGGCGCGGACGGGCGCGAGGTGGAGTCGGGCGGCGTGGTCACCATGTCGAAATCCAAGAACAACGGCGTGGATCCGCAGGCCCTGGTCGATGAGTTCGGCGCCGATACCGCGCGCTTGTTCACCATGTTCGCTGCGCCGCCGGAGCAGACCCTGGAGTGGTCGGACGAGGGCGTGCAGGGCGCATATCGATTCATCAAGCGCCTCTGGAAGGCCGTTCACGAACATGTGACGGCGGGCCCGGTCGTGCCGCTCGACAAGGCGGGCTTGAGCGACTCGCAGCGCGCGATCAGGCGGCAGGCTCACCAGACGCTCGCCAAGGTCACTGACGACATCGGCCGCCGCCGCACGTTCAACACGGCGATCGCCGCGGTGATGGAACTGCTGAACACACTCGGCAGATTCCCGCAGGCCGCCGCGCAGGACCGCAGCGTGATGCACGAGGCGCTGGAGATCGCCGTGCTCTCGCTGTCGCCCGTGATTCCGCACGTCACTCATGCGATGTGGCTCGCCCTGGGCCACACCCGTGCGCTGATCGACGAGCCATGGACACCGGTCGATGCCGCCGCATTGGAGCAGGCGACGATGGAGATCGTCGTCCAGGTGAACGGCAAGCTGCGCGGGCGCGTCGTCGCGCCCGTCGATGCGAGCGACGAGGAGCTGCGCGAGGCGGCGCTGGCGGAGGCCAGCGTGCGCAGGTTCATCGGCATCGCCGCTGTTCGCAAAGTGATCGTCGTTCGCGGCAAGCTCGTCAATGTGGTCGTGTAGGACCGCCATGGCGCGCTTGCTCGATGCGTGTGCTGCGGCCATGGCGGCAGCCGCGATGCTCGGAATCTCCGCGTGCGGTTTTCGGCTCGCGGGCAGTCAGCCGCTGCCCCCCGCGCTGGCGCGGCCGTACCTGTCGGTCAAGGATCCGTACACCGATTTCGCCCGCGAGTTCGAGCTCGAGTTGAAAAGCTCGGGTGCGCTGCTGCAGCCCCTGCGTCAGGACTCGACGGCGACCATCGACGTGACCAAGGACCTGGTCGAACAGCGGACGTTGGCGGTATCGTCCACCAATATTCCGACCGACTACGAGATCACCTATACGGTGACCTTCGCCGTTCACGGACCGGACAGCGAGCTGATGGCGCCGCTGACCATCAGTTTGTCGAGGGATTACAGCTTCCAGGTGAACGAATTGCTCGCCAAAGAGCACGAGGCGGACATGCTGCGCGCGCAAATGGCTCGGGATTTGGTGGCCATTGCGATGCGCCGGATCGAGCATTTGAAATAACGCCGCGATGCGCCGGAGACAAGCGTGCTGCTGCTCAACTCCATCGACCGACTGGAACTTGCATTACTGCTGGATCGATACGGATTGGAGCTGGTGCTCGTGGCGCCTGCAGAGGAGATTCCGGGGTCGTTTTGGGGAGAGCGGGAGGCCGGCTTGATCGGCGCGAAGATTTACGCGCGCCTCGACACGCCCATACATTCGGTGCTGCACGAGAGCGCGCATTTCATCTGCATGACCCCTGAGCGCCGCGCCGGCTTGGATACGGATGCGGGCGGCGACGATGCGGAAGAGAGCGCGGTGTGCTATTTGCAGATTCTGCTGGCGGCATCGCTCGAGAATGTCGGCCGGGAGCGCATGTGCCGTGATATGGACGAGTGGGGCTACAGCTTTCGATTGGGGAGTGCCGCGAAATGGTTCGCCGAGGACGCGCAGGACGCCCAGCGTTGGCTGCGCCAACACGGATTGATCGATCTCGAAGACCATGCAACCCATGCGTACAGACAGTAGCGGATCCGCGCCGCGGCGCGCCGCATGGGCGCCCGTGGCCGCTCTTCTCGAGGAGGCGGCTTGGAAGCTGGCGCTCCTCGCGGTCAATCTGCCCGCCGCCGCCTTCGGCTCCCATGAGCGCCAAGTGGAAATCGCCTATGGAGACGATCCTAAGCATCGGTTGGACGCGTACGTACCTGTGGGGGCCGGCGCCGAGGCGCGGCCGCTCGTCGTGTTTTGGCACGGCGGAGGCTGGAACTCCGGCGACAAGGCGGAATACCGATTCGTCGGTGCCGCTTTGGCGGAGTCAGGCTATGCGGCGGTGCTGCCGAACTATCGGCACTATCCTCAGGTCCTGATGCCGGGATTCATGGAGGATGCGGCGCAAGCCGCCCTATGGGCGGCCGAGCACGCTTCCGCTTTGGGTGCCGATCCGAATCGCGTGTACCTGATGGGGCATTCGGCGGGCGCTCACCTGGCCGCGCTGCTGACGCTCGATACGCGCTACTTCGCGGCCACTGGCCGGCCCGCGCCGCGCATCGCCGGCGTGATCGGGCTGTCCGGCCCCTATGACTTTCTGCCGCTGCTCGAGCCGGATGTGCGGGAGATGTTCGGTCCGCCCGAGCAGTACGCGCAGTCGCAGCCCATCAATTTCGCGCGGACGGGCGCGCCGCCCATGCTGCTGATTCACGGTTCGACTGACGGCCGGGTATGGCCGAAGAACTCGGTCAATCTGGCGGCGGCGCTCCGCGCGTGCGGTGCGGACGTGACGCTGAAGCTGTATCGCGAGCGGGGCCACGCCGACACGTTGGCCGCGCTCAGCATTCCGGCGCGCAGGCGCGCGCCGACCCTCGCCGACATAGCGGCCTTCATCAACCCGCCGCGCGTTCAGGCGGCATGCGGGACTGCGGGCGCGGGCGCGGGCGTTGCGTAACAGCGGCCGAAGCGATTGTCGAGGAACGGCTGCAGAGCGATCTGTTCCTGCTTGATCAGGCCGGCCTGCGGCAGACGACCGGCGCTCAGCATATCCAGCACCGCGCAGATGCCGCCCGCGGTGGTGATCTGAATCGCGCTGCGCACCCGGCCGCCGACGGGCGCGGCGTAGATCTTGTTCGCATAGGTTTCCTGAACGAGCTGACCTTCGCGCATGCCGCTGACAGTGACGAACACGATGACGACGTCCTGAAGGGTGATCGGCACGGCGTTCTCCAGAATATCCTTCAGCAATTCGCGCCGATCGCGCAGCCGCAGATCGTTAAGCAGCGCCTTCATGATGGCCGCATGGCCCGGATAGCGAATGGTGCGGTAATTCAGATTGCGCACCTTGCCGGCCAGAGTCTCGCACAGTGTGCCGAGGCCGCCCGAGGTGTTGAACGCCTCGTATAAAATGCCGTCGAGGGAAAACTCCTCGAGCTCCTCGAGCGGCTGCGTCTCGCGCCGCTGGCCGTTGACGATCGCCTCGCACGGCTCGCAATACTCGTTGATGACGCCGTCCGTGCTCCAGGTCAGATTGTAGTTGAGCGCATTGGACGGAAATTTGGGCAGCGCGCCGACGCGCATGCGCACGTCCTGCAATTGGTCGAAATGGGAGGCAAGATCGCTCGCCACGATGGTGATGAAGCCGGGGGCCAGGCCGCACTGCGGGATGAACGCAGTGCGCGCGCCGGCGGCGAGCTGCTTCACCGCGCGGGTGCTGGCAACGTCCTCGGTCAGATCGAGGTAGTGTGCGCCGGCGGCTTTGGCTGCTTCGGCAATCCGCCGCGTGGCGTGGTAGGGCGCCGCGCTCAGGACGGCGAATTGACCCTTGAGGTGTCTTTGCAGGTCCTCGCCCCGGGTGATGTCGGCGGCGATCTTGGTGATGGCCGCGGCCGTCTCGAGCCGGTCCAGCTGCTGCTGCGAGCGGTCGATCACGGTCACGGCGAAATCTCCGCATCCGCCGAGCAGTTCCGCGATCATGGAGCCGATTTTGCCCGCGCCTACGACAACGATGTTCTTCATGTTCGCCTCCCGGTAACCGCTCTATTTTTATCCAAGGGACCGTCGAATGGTAGGCTCGATTTAGGCATTATTAAGGTGTAAGTTAGGCGATATGAAGGGTAAATCAGACGGAATGACATGGATGCCATCGACGAGCAGCTGATTCTGGCACTCAAGGCAAATGGCCGTGCCTCGACCGCGCAGTTAGCCCGTCTGGTGGACCGGTCCCGCACCAGCGTGCAGAGCCGCATCGAGCGCCTGGAAAAGCAGGGAATCATCGTCGGCTATGCAGTGCGCCTCGCACCCGAACACGCCTTGGGGGCCGTGCGGGCGCACGTGATGATCAAGGTGGGCGCCAAGGAAATGCGCGCGGTTACCGCGGCGCTATCCGCCATTGCCCAGGTGCGTGTGCTGCACTCGGTGAGCGGCGAGGTGGATTTGATCGCCGTCGCCGCGACTTCTTCGGTGGCGGAGATGGATCAGGTCATTGACCGCATCGGCGCCCTGGATGGGGTGGAACGCACGACTTCCTCGATCATCCTGTCGACCAAATTCGAGCGCTAGCTCAGGCTCGATGCTGCGCGGCAATAACCGCGATTTCTATTTTGTATTCCGGAGCCGCCAACTGCGTGCTCACGACCGTCGCCCGTGCCGGCGCGGCGCCCGGCATCACCCAGCGGTCCCACACCTGGTTCATCTCGGCGAAGGTCGACATATCGGTGAGCCAGATCGTGGCCGACAGCACATGGCCCTTGTCAGTCTTCGCTTCCGCCAACAAGGTATCGATGGTCGACAGGATGTCCTGAGTCTGTTCCGCCACGCTCTTGCCCCGAGCATGGGCCGCGACCTGTCCGGCCAGGTAGACGGTGCCGTTGTGGATGACGGCCTGGGACATCCGTGGACCTTTGTGCAGGCGTTCAATTGGCATGAGCATCCTCCGCTGATATTCGATGGCCGCCAGGATAGCGGTTTACACCGGCCCGCACGCGCTGCTGTGCCGAGGACTAGTCAGGTCCTTCAAACTTCTTGTGTGGATCAGCGCACAGTTTCGCCGAATATTTTCATGTGCGGGCCGGGTGGGGCGCGGCGCCAATAAAAAACGGCGTGGACCTGTCGGCCCACGCCGCCGGATATCGCACCGACGGGGGAGTTGGCTTGCTTGCCGGCGCGAGATGCTCCTAAACCTGATTTAGCCCGCCATCGCGGTGCCACCGCGAGGCACTTTTAATATGCCAAAATCTTCCGCGGGCGCGGCGTACTCTTTATATCGCACGGTGCAATTGTTTTCACTTGACAGGATCCGCAGCGAACTGCGGCTTCTACCTAGTCGGCGGCCCGGATGGATCAGGTAGCCGGGTAGGGCGCGCTGCGCGGCTGGCGCACACGCTTGACGATCAGGTAAGCGCCGATCGCCACCACCAGCGTGAGGCAGCTGGCCTTGAAGTCCTGTTGCAGGGCGGGGGTGAAGGCCATGGCGATCATCACCGCGGCCATGCCCGCGATGGAGCCGTAGCTCAACCACGGGAACAGCCACATCGTCACCGCCGGCGCCGGCTGTCCGGCGCGTTCGCGGCGTACCCTAAGGTTGATCTGCGCGACGGCGATCGCCATGTAGACGAACACGATCAGTGCGCCGGAGGAGCTGACCAGAAAGTCGAATACCACCTGCGGCGCCTGGGTGGCCGCGATGATGCCGAGAAAGCCGGCGACCGAACCCATCAGCACCGAAGCGACCGGTACGCGCCGGGCGTTTAGCCTGACCAGCGATTGGGGCGCATCACCGCGATCCGCCAGGATGAACAGCACCCGCGAGCTCACGTAAAAGGCCGAATTCAAGCAGGACAGAACGGCGGTGAGGATGATGACGCTCATGCATGCGCCCGCGAAGGGTACGTGCATGGTGTTCAGCGCCAAGGTGAACGGCGACTCTCCCGAGCGCACCGTGTTCCACGGCGTCACCGATACGATCAAAAACACGGAGCCCACGTAAAAAATCAGTATGCGCCAGATCACCGCGGTGCTCATGCGCGCGACCGCGCGCCCCGGCTGGGCCGATTCCGCTGCGGCGATGGTGGTGATCTCCGCGCCCGTCATCGCGAAGAACACGGTGGGTACGGCGGCGAGCACAGCGATCCAGCCGTGCGGCGTGAAGCCGCCGTAATCGACGAGATTGCCGAACGTGGCGCCGTGCGGTGCGCTCCAGCCGAAAGCGTAGGAAGCGGAGATGGCGATGAACGCCAGAATGGCGGCCACCTTGATGGAGGCGAACCAGAACTCGAATTCGGCATAGGAGCGTGCGGACATGAGATTGACGCAGGTCATCACCGTCATCAACCCGACGCCGATCTGCAGTGAGGACAGCGGCAGCCACAGCTTGAGGATTTTCGCTCCGGCGATGGCTTCCACCGGGACCACCAGCACCCAAAAATACCAATACAGCCAGCCGACGACGAAGCCCACGCCGTCGCCCAATCCCGCCCGGGCAAACTCCGTGAACGAGCGCACCTGGGGCAGCGCGGTCGCCATTTCGCCCACCATGCGCATCACCAGCAGCATCACCAGCCCGGTGATGGCGTAGCTGATGAAGCTGGCCGGGCCGCCGGCGATGATGGAGGTGCTGCTGCTGACGAACAGCCCCGCGCCGATGATTCCGCCGATCGAAATCATGGTCAGGTGGCGGCCTTTGAGAGAGCGGCTGAGCTCGTTCTTGCCGGGGGTTGCCGTCGTCGCGTTCTGTTGGTCCATCAGTAGCACCTTGGTGGAGCAGTGTTCATCTTACCCCGGTTCGACCTGCACTCGCGTATCTCCCAGTTTGGGAATGGTCGCACCTCCCCATAGCTGGCGCTCGCGGATCCAGGGCAGTGGATAGGCGGGGTGAGGGCTGTCGAACTCGCGCGCCAGCCGGTGCGCGTCCCACATCGCCTGATTGAGCTGCGCGGGCGCCTTGCAATCGCCCGTGCGGAATACCGCCTGGATGTCGTTGGCGGTCCATTCTGCCTTGCGCGCCTTCAACTCGCGCCACAGGCGATCCTCGGAGTAGCGCGCGGTCACCAGGATCACGGCGTCGATCTTTAGATCGAATTCTCCGCCATTGTCCTTGCGGGGCACCCTGCCCGCGCTCGGTCCAATGAGATCCGGACCGTATTTGTACAGGTAAGTGAGGCGCACGCGGCCGGGCTCGATGCGCTCGACCCAGTGATTGCAGTAGGTCTTGATCCCTTTCTCGAACAGCATGCGCTTGTTGTTCGCCGACTCCATCGTGAACACTCCGTACTCGGCGACGTCCGACGCGTCGCAGACGTAAGTGACTTGCTTGCCCTGATTGGCCATCAGTTCGGCAAGGGTGATTCCCATGAAGTGCCCGTCGCCGTCCAGCACCAGCACCCGGCCTCCGGGGACGGGTTTGCCCTGCATGAGCTGTGTGGGGGTGAGCACGTGCGGCAGCGCCGCGTCGGCGCCGGGAATGGGTCCGTAATTGGCACCGCTGCCGTCGCTGCACCAGTGGTAGCCGGTCGCAAGGACGACTCGATCGGCGCCATATGTGAGGACGTCATCGGCGCTCATCTGGCCGATGCCCAGGTGCACCTCGACTTTTTTCTTGAGCTTGCGCAGCTGGGTCTGCCGGTAGGTGATGACGCGGCTCCATTCGTTCAGGCGCGGCAAGGTCGCGATCGACTTCCAGTGGCCGCCGAGCTCGCTGTCGGCTTCGCGCAGGTGCACGGTGTAGCCGCGCTCGCCGAGAATGCGCGCACACTCCATCCCCGCGGGTCCGCCGCCGACCACGAGCACCGCACAGGGACTCGTCGTTGGGGTGAATTTCTCGGGATGCCAGCCGCGGCGGTACTCCTCGCCGATGGTCATGTTCTGCGTGCACATGATCTGGCCGCACTGGTTGAACTTCGAGACGCAGATATTGCAGCCGATGCACTCGCGAATGTCCTCCAAGCGGCCCTCGGAGATCTTGGCCGGCAGGAACGGATCGGCGATCGAGGGCCGCGCGGCGCCGACGATGTCGAGCACGCCGGCGCGGATCAAAGCGACCATGTCGTCCGGGCTGGTGAGGCGCCCGTTTCCGACCACCGGTATGCCCGGCCCCAGAATGGATTTGCCCTGCTTGATGAAGGGTGTCATCCAGCCGGACTTGCGAAAGCGCGACACGCCGGCATCCTCGCCCCACTCGGCGTAGTCGCCGATCTTGAGCGCGACCGCATCGACGACTCCTTCCCGACGAAACAGCTCCAGGAGCCGCACCGCGTCCTCATGCGCCTCGACGCCCTCGGGGCCGTGCAATGTGTCCATCTCGAAGCGAGTGGTGATGCCGCAGCGGTCTCCCAGCGCGCGCTTGAGCGCGTGCAGCAGCTCGATGAAGAAGCGCGAGCGGTTGGCGAAGCTGCCGCCGTAGTGGTCCGTGCGCCGGTTGAAGCGCGGCTCCAGGAACTGAATCGGCAGCGTGTCGTCCCCGGCGGAAACTTCGAGCAGATCGAAGCCCGCGGCTTCGGCGCGCTTGCCGGCCTCCACGTACATATTGATCACGGCGCGGATGTCCAAATCGTCCATTTCATAGCCGTACACCGTGCGCGTGGCGAAAAACGGCGAGAGCCATTGACTCGGGCTGCGGCCGACCTCGCGAGACTCGAGGGCGGGCGCATTGCCGCCGCTGTACCAGAGCTGGATGCCGGCGAGACTGCCGTAACGGTGCGCGATCTCGCACATGTAGCCCAGATTCACGACGTCCCCCTGATCCCAAATGCGCGCCGACGTGTAGGGATACTCGTCCGACTCCGGGTGGATGGAGCAGTATTCGGTGAACACCACGCCCCAGCCGCCTTCGGCTTTCATTCCGCGAAAATGCGCCTGGGCGCCCGGCCGCTCCGAACCCGGACCGGCGCAGTGGGAGGTCTGCCAGAAGCGGTTGCGGGTCCGTTTCGGCCCGATCTTCACGGCCTCGAACAACACGTCATGCTTGGGATCTCGAGCCATGGCTTTTACCTCATAATTGAGCGGGGGCGCGCTGGACCCCGGTATCTCGGAGTGATCTCAAAATGAACTTTGCCGGAAAAGCGGTGCTGGTCACCGGCTCGACAAGCGGAATCGGCGAAGCGTGCGCGCGAGACTTCGCCGAGGCCGGCGCCGCCGTCATGGTCTGCGGCCGTGATGCGGCCAGAGGGCGCAAGGTCGCGGAGTCCATCGCGGCCGCGGGCGGCAGCGCGCAGTTCCGCGCGGTCGATCTGCGTGCCGCGGGCGCCTGCGAGCGCCTGGTCTTCGACACCATCGAGGCGCTCGGCGGGCTCGATGTCCTGGTCAACAATGCCGGCATCCTGTACACGGCCGATGCGCTCAAGACCACGGATGAACAGTGGCTTGACACCATGGCGGTGAACGTGAACGCGCTTTTCTATTTGAGCCGCGCCGCGGTCAAGCACATGAAGGCCGCCGGCGGAGGCGCGATCGTCAACGTGGCCTCGGAATGGGGGCTGAACGGCGAGCCCAATCATGTCGCCTACTGCGCCAGCAAGGGAGCAGTGGTGCAGATCACGCGCTGCATGGCGCTCGATCATGCGCGGGACCACATCCGCGTCAACTCAGTGTGCCCCGGCGAGATCCATACGCGCATGGTCGATGAAATCCTGGCCAGGCGCGGCGGCGATGCCGCGACGAATCTGCGCGAGCTCTCGGCCGGGATTCCCATGCGGCGTCTGGCGCATCCGAAGGAAGTCGCGCATTGTGTGCTGTTCCTCGCATCGGACCTCGCGAGCTACGTCACGGGCGCCCAATTGAGCGTCGATGGAGGCAATGACGCGACTGCGGGTCCGTATCCCTGAAGGCGAGGCCGCTCGGTCGAGGCGAGGCCGCTCGGTCGAGGCGAGGTCGCACGGCGCATCTCAGCCGATCCCCTCAAGGGGTGATCCCGGCCGTGGTTCCCCCGTTGCCCATCGAATGTGCATCGCCCGAGGGGGCGCTGCTGCGTCCGTGCGGTCTCGCGAACACCATGTACACGCCGCCCACCAGCACGATCGCCACGGTCGTCGCCAGCATTCCATACACGGCATACCAAGGATCGGTCGGCGTGGCCGGCCGCGGCCAGAGAATGTTGACGATGGCGCCCAGGCCGTACGCGAGCGCCACCAGGTTCACCAGCCATCCCCAGTCGCCCAGCGTGAAGGGCCCCGCCGGCCGCCACCCCCGGGTCCGTGCGAACAATGCCCCCAACACGATCATCTGGAACGCAATATAGATGCCGACCGCGGCGAAGCTGATGATGGTCGCGATCGCATCCTGCAGCCACAGCGCCGAGAGGGCGATCAGCGCCGGTATCGCCCCCATCATGATGAGCGCGTTGGAAGGCACGTGGCGGCCCGGAGACATGCGGCTGAGGAAATGACTGCCGAAGATCATCTGATCGCGCGCGTAGGCGAACACCAAGCGGCTGGCGGCGGCCTGCAAACTCAAAAGGCAGGAAATGAAGGAGACCAGCACGACGATGATCACCGCCCGAAAGCCGACTTCACCCATCGCGGCCTTGAGCAGCGTGACGATCGGGTCGGTGTCCTTGCTCGACATCACCGCATTCATGTCCCCGATGGACAGCACGAACGCCAGGCACACCCACAATGCCGCGGCGCCGCCGATGTAGATGGTCATGCGCATCGCCTTCGGTATCTGCCGGCTCGCGTCCGGCGTCTCCTCGGCCACGTCGCCGCAGGCCTCGAAGCCGTAGTAGCAGAACATCGCCGCGAGCGAGGAGGCCAGGAACGCCGGCAGGTAATTGCCGTCGGTGTGTGCGATCGAGGTGTCGATGAGAACCTTGAGCGGCTGGTGGCGCGCGAACGCCAACAAGTAGCCGCCCACCACGATGGCCCCCACGAGCTCGCAGATGAAGCCGAACATGGCAACGCGCGCGAGCAGACGGGTGCCGCTCAAATTGAGCAGCGTCGTGCCGACGATGAGCACCAGGGCGATGAGGGTGGTTGCGAGCGGCGTACTGTCGAGCCCGAACAGCTGCGCGAGAAACGGCGCCACACCCGAGGCGACGCCCGCCATGGTGCAGCAAAGCGCCCAGCCATACACCCAGCCCGCCATCCACGCCCAGCGCCGGCCGACCAGCCGGCGCGCCCAGGGATACAGGCCGCCCGATATCGGAAACTGCGAAACGATCTCCCCGAAAATCAGGCAGACCATCAGCTGTCCCAATCCGACGCCGATATAGTTCCACCACATCGGCGGGCCGCCGGCCACGAAGGAGGTGGCAAACAGCGTGTACACGCCGACCACCGGCGACAGATAGGTGAAGCCCAAGGAGAAGTTTTCCCACTTCGACATGCTGCGCTCGAAGTGCGACACATAACCCAGGGCACGCAACTGTTCGGCGTCTTGATCGATCGGCTTGCCGGATTTTACGGTCACTGTGGCTTGCCCTCCCCTCGATTGATTGCGCGGCTCTTAAATGGTCCGCATCTCGTGGATTATCCCGCGCCCGCAGGGCTCATGGGCGCCATATTACGAAAATCGGGGGGCTTGCGCCCCCTTGAGTCATGCGTCTACACGTGGCGGCCGCGATTTTATTGATCACCACTTGTAGGCGAAATCCAGGCCGATGGTGCGCGGCTGATTGGTCGAGACGCGCGTGATGGCGTAGGTTGTCCAGGCAAAGTTGGTGTTGTTGATGCTCAGCTCCGCGACTCTGTTGGTGAGGTTGGTACCGAATAGGTAAGCGCTCCAAGGGCCGCTGCTCACGCCCGCACGCGCATTCGTGAGGGTGTACGGCGGGAGAATTTGCGGATACCCGGATTGATCCCTCTCCGGCCCTACGGTGGAGACGGAGAGGTTCAGAAAGCCGTTCATCTGGTCGGTGATCGGTACGTGGTAGTCCGCTGCCGCGTTGGCCGTGTACCTCGGCACGTTGAGAACGCGTATTCCGGGGTATATTCCTGAGTCGATGGCGGCAGCCGTCGGTTGGTTGATCACCGCCGTGTTGTAGACAGCGGATACATCGAGCGTGAGTCCTGGAATCACCAGGGCCGATACTTCCAGTTCGGGGCCATAGGAATATGCATTGCCGGCGTTGGTATCGTAGGGATAGACGCAGGTGAGGTCGAGCACCTGCTGGATATGGACCCATTTGATGTAGTAAAAGTCCGAATTGATGGTGATGCGCCGGTCGTCGAATCGCGCCTTTTCGCCGACTTCATAGCTGTACACCGAGTCAGGCGAGTAACTCGGTTGCGAAGTCACACTGACCGGGCCGGCAGCGCAGTTGATGGCGCTCGGATTGATCGCGAGCACCTCGGGGGTCGGAAGCGGTAGGGGCAGATTGACGCCACCGGGCCGCGACCCTTTGGCGATCGTGCTGTACACCGTCAGGTCCTGGTTCGGCTCGTAGGAAAGGTTTAGCTTCGGCAGAGTCGCATTATTGTTGAAACCTTCCCTGATGAGTTGGGCGTCCTGGTTCCCAGACGCCGTTCCGTAGCCGGCCTGTTGGGCATGATAATCGACTTGGAAGTAGTAAACGCGGACTCCGCCCGTCAGCTTGAGAGCATCCGTGATCTTATACGTCGCCTCGCCGAAAATGGCGGCCTGCTTCAGGATCTCATCATTATTGTCGTCGAATACGACGCCGTTCGGATTAGCTGCCTGCGCGTTGGGGTAAGGGGGTAATGCCGGATTGGGATAGCGCAGGAGGCTGGTGCCGGAAAACACGTCGGATGCCGGACAGGAGCCTGAGACGGGACCGGCCGTGGCCGCCAATCCGCACGACAAGACGTTTACCCATCCGGGCTCTTGGTTGTGCGTGATGTATCCGGAGTCGAGCTTCGAGTAGTAGAGGCCACCGACCCATTGCAATGCGCCCGGATTGTTTGAAGTCAGGCGCACTTCCTCGGCGAACTGCGAGGTTGGATCGTCTTCGACATAAAGACTCTGGATGTAATTTGCAACGTAAACGCCGTTGACCAAGTGCGTCGTGTTGAAGACGTTTTGCAGAGACTCGGTCGAGTCCTCCGACTGCATGACGTAGCGCGTCGTGTAGCTCGTGGCGGATGTGAGCGTTGCGGGGCCGAAGTTGTACTCGAGTTTCATGCTCGCCAGTTTGAAGGAGTCATAGTACGGCTCCGGCTGGTCATAGGGCTGATAGATCGCCAGTGTGCCGGGTTGCTGCTGATAGGCGTTGTAGCCGTCGGCGTCGATGCGCTGATATAACAACGTGGTCGTGACCGATAGAGCATCGGAGGGTTTCACGAGCAGTGTCGCTCGCGCCGATGCAAATCGCTCCAGGTTGGCACCCCTGACGACTGTCTGCACGGGTGCATCGGCGACATCGCCACGAGTGCAGTAAATGGTGCCGCACAAGGGCGGCGCCCCGGGAAGGCCGCCCGGATTGGTCGGGGGAGGGAACTCACCGGGCGGAGCAACGATGCGATCGATCCAGCCGCTGATGTATTTTGCGGTGGTGACCGTGCGCAAAGCCGCGATATCGCCCAGCGGTATGTTCAGCATCAGGCTGCCGCTGCCGTTCGTGCTGCCTTGACCGGATGTCTGGGACACGGTCGAGTCCGTCGCCGCGTCGAATTCGCCCAGCTTGGGCTGGTTGGTGACGAGCTTGATCGTGCCACCCATCGAGCCCGAGCCGTACAGGGTGCCCTGCGGGCCGCGCAGCACTTCCACATTGTTCAGATCGAACAGGTCGGCATCGATGACGGTACGGCCGTTGAGCGCAATTGCCGACGCCGATATCGGCGTCTCGTCGAGGTAAAAACCGACGGTCGCCGCGGCACCGCCGCCCGCCGAGAGGCCCCGTGCCTCGTACTCCGTCTGACCCGGACCCGAGGTGCGCAGCGAAATACCGGGCACCTTGCCGACCATATCTTCGACGGTCGTGATGTTCTCCTCAGCGAGATCGGCAGTACTGAGCGCCGTTATGGCGATGGGCGTCGCCTGCACCGTCGATTCGCGCTTTTCGGCGGTGACCACGATTTCCTCCAATTCGCCGCCGCTGCTTTTGGCCGCGGGGGCCGTACCGGCCGGATTCGCCGGCCCTGCCGGGTCGGGGTCGGCCATTGCCGGACCACATAGCAGCGCCGCGCCAGCTAGAGCGGCGCCAAGGAGCGCGGACAGTTCCGATGCGGGCAAGAAAGCGGCCGCGTCTGCGGCACACCACAGTTTTTTCATCAAAGATCTCCCTTCAATG
The DNA here is from genome assembly GCA_052326345.1 of Steroidobacteraceae bacterium. Lineage (GTDB taxonomy): Bacteria > Pseudomonadota > Gammaproteobacteria > Steroidobacterales > Steroidobacteraceae > Bog-1198. Next base: position 79,008 of record JBKQOZ010000001.1, read on the forward strand.
AGCACATCAAACGCTCGCGCGATCCATTTACTTGTGAGCTTAAGACGATGCGGCGCATCGCTCCTTTTCATCATCCCGTTCGCGCTATTATGCGATCCCCTTGTGATCGACAGACTCAATTCGTAACATAGCGTTTACTAGCACGCAAGTTGTTTGCGCAAGAGTCACCCGCGGAACCATTTCCTTCTGTTGCCTGATTGGCACAGCCTCGAAGGTACCTGAATGATCGCGATGCAGGCTTTGTGCCGAGGCCACGCGCGCCGCGGAAGGCGCGCCGCGGGCATACGCGACGCGCGCCGCACGATGGCGGAGCAAGCGGCGCCATTCATGCGCTGGAATTGAGCGCGTGCGTCCGGCTTCGCGACGTCTGGTTCTCGGGGCGGTGTTCTCGAGCAGCCTCGGCGTCGGGCTCATCTTCGGCTTTCAGCCGCCGCTGATCGCCCTCACGCTGAGCCGCGCAGGCGCCTCGAGCTTTGCCATCGGCGCGGTCACCTCCGCGAGCCTCATCGCCGTGATCCTGCTCGGGCCCTGGTATCCGCGCGCCATTGCCCGGCTGGGGCTCAAGCGCTGCATCGTCGCCGGCGTGCTCATCGCTGCGGTGATCCTGCTGTTCATGCCGGTGTGGCCCGGCGTTCCGAGCTGGCTGTTGCTGCGGTTCATGAGCGGCTGTGCGCTCGGGCTGACTTGGATCGCCAGCGAGATCTGGATGAACAGCGTGAGCGGCGAGGAGTCGCGCGGCACCATCATGGGAATTTACGGCACCGTCTTTTCCATTGGAATCATCGGCGGTCCCGTCCTCCTCGAATTCACCGGGACTCGCGGTTCGCGCCCCTTTGTCATCGGTGCCCTGTTCTTGGTGCTGACGCTACTGCCGTTCGCGGTATTGCGCCGGGTCCGAAGCGCGACCCAGGAGTTCGCGCCTTTGGGCGGCCTGATGGGCGCCCTGCGCGCCGCTCCGGTGGTCATGCTCGCCGCTGCGGTCGCCGGATTGGTGGAATCGGCGGATCTTGCGCTGCTGCCGCTGTTCGGTTTGCACGCGGGCATCGGCGAGCGCGCCGCACTGCTTCTGGTCACCGTGTTCATGGCGGGCAACGTCGCCTTGCAAATGCCCATCGGCCTGCTCGCGGATCGCTTCGGACTCAGATTACTGCTGGGCATCTGCGCGCTGCTGAGCGGGATCGGTCCGCTGCTGTTGCCCGCATGCATCCACCGGCCCGTGCTGCTGGGGCCCTTGCTGTTTCTCTGGGGCGGTACTCTGTATGCCTTTTACAGCCAGGGTGTGGCGCTGATGGGCGAGCGATTCCCGGCCGCGGAGCTGCCGCGCGCCAACACCGTGTTCGTGATGGTGTACTGCCTGGGCGGGGTGATCGGACCGAGTTTGGGCGGCATTGCCATGGATGTGTGGCCGCGCACCGGCCTGCCGGCGCTGCTCAGCGGCGCGGCCCTGACCATGCTCGCCGGCCTTGCACTCGGGGCGCGCAGGCCGCACTCCATTTGAGGTCTTCCCCTACACGCACCGTGTGATGCAGCACACATAGGCGGGCTGCGGCCGCGGGGGCGGCGGCCGATATAACGGGCAAACCGCCGGAGGGCAGGGCCCACGGTTATCCGGAAGAGGGTATTGCCTGCCGTGAAGTTCCTGGGCCGCCTCGGCGTTTCGGCTCGATTCCTGCTGGTGCTGGCGATCGGCTGCGCATTTCAAGCCGGCATCTCCATAGGGTCGCTGATCTACCTGAAGCAGTCGCTGGTGCAGGATCGCATCAGCGAGGTGAAGCACCTGCTCGAATCCGCGTACAGCACCGTCGCCTACTACCATGAGCAGGCGCGCAAAGGCCTCATGACCGACGCGGCGGCACGTCGCGCGGCGGCCGACGCCGTGCGGGCCATGCACTACGACGGCACCAACTATTTTTTCATCTGGGACCTGAACGGCACCGGGATTGCGCACGGAGCGCAGCCCGCACTGGAAGGCAAGACCTTCATCGACTCTCCCGATGCGCAGAAGAATCCGGTTGTCGCCTACATGGTGCGCAGGCTGATCGAGGTGGCGAAAAGCGACCGGAAAGAAGGCGTCACCACCTATCGCATCCCGAAAGGCGGGCAACAGGTGCCGCTCGACAAAATCGCGTATTCCCGGCTGTTCGAGCCGTGGGGCTGGTCGATCGGCACCGGCGCCTATGTCGATGACATCGACGCGACGTTCCACAATCGGGCGCTCGCGGTCTTATGGGTGTTCATCGGCCTCATCGCCCTGGCGGGCGCCATTACCTTCCTGGTCGGACGCGATTTGGCGCAGGCGCTGAACCGCCTGTCCGGCAGGGTCACCGGCGTCGCCAAGGGCCAGCTGGATGGCGAGGTTCATGATATCGAGCGCACCGACGAGGTCGGCGCCATGGCGCGTGCATTGCTGGTGCTGCGCGACACCAGCCGAGAAGCGGCGGAGCTACGACTCGACCCGCTGACCGGATTGCCGACGCGCAAACTGCTGATGGACCGGCTCAAGCAGGCCAAGGCCCGCAGCGCACGAAGCGGTACTCGAGGCGCGCTGATGCTGATCGACATGGACAGATTCAAGGCGCTCAATGACACGCATGGTCACGACGTCGGCGACCTGCTGCTGCGCGAAGTCGCACAGCGCTTGATGGCGAGTTTGCGCGAAGGCGACACCGTGGCGCGGCTGGGCGGCGACGAATTCGTCGTGGTGCTCGCCGATGTCGGCCACACGGAGCAGGAGGCTGCCGCCGCCGCCGAGACGGTCGGCAAGAAGCTGCTGGCCGTGCTCACCCTGCCCTATCACCTCGGCAACATCACCCACATCGGCACCGCCAGCATCGGCATCACGCTGTTCGGCGGCGGCGGCGCCGCCGAAGAGCTGCTGAAGCAGGCCGATCTTGCCAGGTACAAAGCCAAGGACTCGGGCCGCAACGTCTGTCGATTCTATGACGCGCACATGGACGCGACGGTGGAAGAGCGGGCGAGACTGGAGAGGGAGCTGCGGCAAGGCATTGCGGACGGGCAGTTCCAGCTGCACTACCAGCCGCAAGTGGGGCGCGACGGCGATCTGAAAGGCGCCGAGGCATTGATCCGTTGGAACCACCCGAGCCGGGGGTTGGTGCCGCCGAACGATTTCATCCCCGTCGCCGAGGAGACGGGCTTGATCATGCCGCTCGGCCAGTGGGTGCTGGAAACCGCCTGCAGGCAGCTCGCGGCGTGGGCCACTCGTCCCGAGACAGCCGCTATGAAAATCGCCGTCAATGTGAGCGCCCGGCAGTTCCAGCAGCGGGATTTCGTGGATCAAATCGTTGCGACGCTGCGCAGTACCGGAGCCAATCCGCGCCGCCTGACGCTGGAGCTCACCGAGAGTCTGCTGGTTCACAACGTGGAGGAGGTCATCGAGAAAATGTGCGACTTGAAATCGGAGGGCGTGAGCTTCGCGCTCGATGACTTCGGCATCGGCTACTCCTCGCTGTACTTCCTCAAGCGCCTGCCGCTCGATCAGCTGAAGATCGACCGTTCGTTCGTGCGCCATGTGCTCACCGACCCGAACGACGCGGCCATTGCCAACATGATCGTGGCATTGGGACAGACTCTCGGATTGGAAGTCCTCGCGGAGGGAATCGAAACCGTCGAACAGCGCGATTTTCTGTCCAATTCCGGCTGCTACTACTACCAGGGCTACTTCTTCAGCAGGCCGCTGCCGCTGGAAAGCTTCGAGCAGTTCGCCCGCCAGCGCGGCGCGTGGAGCCCGCTGCGCGAATCGGCCGCCTGACGTGCGCCGTGCCGTCAACCGGTCATGAGATGAACATCGCGCAGCTGCGGCCGGCGGCTCATTCTGCGGTCGCCGGATCGATGATGGTCGACACCACCGAAATCTTGTTGGCCGGGAAGCCGCCAAGCTCCGCGTGCCGCCGGATCAGCGACTCATCGGCGGCGTGGTAGACGCAGTAAATCTTGTCGGCGGTCACGTAACTGTGGATCCACTGCACGCTGGGTCCCAAGCTGCTCAGCACTCCGCACGATTTCTTCGATATGCCCTTGAGGTCAGCCGGGCTCATCTTGCCCGCGCCGGGGATCTCCCGTTCAATGACAAATTTTGGCATGTTGGTCTCCTGGTGTTCATGGAATGCAACTCGTCGCATGGGCGCAGTGTTCCGCGTGTCGCCGGCCGCGTCTTGAATTGCGCATGAAATTATTCTAAAAGAACGGCTCGAGGGCCGCGTGCACCCGTTTAACCATGATTATCAAGAACTTATCGTATGCGCAATCGTGGAAGGCGTCGCGGCGCTTAGGCTCGGGGGCTCATTAGGACCAGCGGCTTCGATGCCCGGCGCATCGAAGCCGCGATCCCGATGGTCATTTGTTGCTGGCGATCTTCATGCTCGCCTCGCCGGGGGAAAATCCGCGCGCCGCGGCATAGGCGGTGACGGCGGGACGGTCGATCTTTACGATTGCATTGCCGAGCGCCAGATGAATGCAGCTGGCGTATCGCTCCTTCAATGCCAGCTGACGTCCCGGCTCCAGATCCTTGCAGACGCTTTCGGCGGCGCTCTTTATGCGCTTATAGAGCGCCGCTGCGCCTTGGGCGGTGGTCGTGTCGAGATCTGCGAAGCGCACGGTCGCAGAGCGCGGTTCAAAGGCGGTGTCGGCCTGGGCAATAGTAAAGTTGCATACACCGAAGGTCGCAACAGCGACTAGAGTGGTCAGGTTCTTCATGGCAGTCTCCAGGTGGTTGTTTGACGGCAGGCACACGATCTCTCAAGTCCTCGGCGGAGTCTTGAAGCGCGGCTGAAGGTATTCTGAAATGTCGCGATAACGCCCGCGGGCCGGCAAGGGTGCGCAAGTCAGATGGAATTGATACGAGTCGGAACCTTTGATCTGTATCCGTCGGAACGGATGCTGTGTGCCGGAGGCAAACCCGTCGAGATCGGCGCGCGCGCCTTCGATGTACTGCTCGTCCTCGTCGAGCACCACGGACGACTGGTCACGAAGGCCACGCTGTTCGAGCGCGTATGGCCAAAGCTCGTGGTGGACGAGAACAACATTCCGACGCAGATCGCGAGCCTGCGACGTGTCCTCGGCGCCGGTGCGATACGCACCGTTGCGGGATTCGGCTATCGTCTCGAACTCGAACTCCAAGTATCGACGCCCCGGTCAGCCGAGCAGGCCCCTGCACCGGCTGCAGCGGCGCGCGAGCGCGAACCGCCGCGGCTTTCCGTGCCGCGCCACACGTGGCCGGACCGGCTCGGCGCTCTGATCGGTCGCGACGAGGACGTGCGTGCCGTTCAGGAGGCGCTCGATCGAGCATGCCTGGTGACCGTCGTCGGCATTGCCGGAGTCGGAAAGACCCGGCTCGCCCAGGAGATCCTCGTGCGCGAGGCCGAGAAACCCGGTTCGGCGGTTGCGTGGGTGTCGCTGGGGCAGCTCGAGGACGTGGACCACGTCCCTTCGGCCATCGCTCTTGCGCTCGGGATCTCGTTGGCGGACGGACTCGATGGGTTCGCGGCGTTGCGTCAGGCGGTGGAGAATGTGCCGCTGCTGCTGATTCTGGATTCTGCCGAGCGCCTGAGCGATGCGCTCGCATCGCCGCTGGCCGCACTCTTGCTGCAGACGCAAGGGGTGCGCGCACTGGTGACGAGCCAAGCCCCGCTCGGCATTCCTGGAGAGATCGTGTATCGCCTGCCGGTGCTCTCGGTCCCGCATCATGGACGCAGTCTCGTGGACGCCGGACAGTACGCGGCCATTGCGCTGTTCGCGGAGCGGGCGGCGGCCGCCGACCGGCGGTTCGAGCTGTCCGCCGCGAACACGCCGCTCGTCGCCGATATCTGCCGGCGGCTCGATGGCATTCCGCTCGCCATCGAACTCGCGGCGGCTCGCGTTCCGGCGCTCGGGCTCGCAGCGCTGCTCACGCGGCTCGATGACCGGTTCCGCTTGCTCAAGGTCGCGGGGCGCCCGCTCGACCAGCGCCACGGCGCGCTGCTCGCCGCGTTCGATTGGAGCTACAGCTTGCTGGCTCCGTCCGAACAGCGGGTGTTCAACAGGCTCGGCACCTTTGCCGGAAGCTTTTCGCTGACGACGGCCGCGGCCTGTGTGGCGGACGAGAACGTCGATACTTCCGAGGCCATGGATTTGATCGGGAGGCTGGTTGACCGCTCGCTCGTGACGGCTCTGCCAGTCGACCCGCCGCGATACACGCTGCCCGAGACCGCCCGCTACTACGCCCTCGAAAAGCTCGAGGCCGCCGGCGAGTTGGAGGCGGCACGCGGCCGCATGGCCGCCACGATGCTGGACCTGCTCGATGCAGCCTATCAAGAATACTGGTCGCTCGACGAAGCGATCTGGCTGCACCGCTACGAGCCTGAGCTCGACAACGTACGCGCGGCCATGGAATGGGCCACCCGCAATGAGCGCGAGATCGGCATCTCCCTTTACGGATCGGCATGGCCGCTGTTCGTCGAGACCGATCTGCACGCCGAAGGACGTGCCCGTTATTCGCAATCGCTCGGCCTTCTGTCCGATGCACTGCCGCGCGCCCGCGTCGGCCGATTCTGGGAAGCAATCGCCTCCTACGACTCGACGCGGCAGTGCGACCGTGCGCGCTATGCCGCCGAGCTCGCGGCCGCCATGCACGCCGCCACAGGCGACGTCCGCTCCCGCTACTACGCGCTGATGCAGCTCGCCAGCAACTGGCCGGTCGACGCCGGCACCGGGCGCTCGGTGCACGAGGAGGCCCGGCTGCTCGAGGATCCCGCATGGCCGGCGCGGCTGCTGACCCACGGCGCGTTGACGGAGGGCGCTCTGCTGACCAGCGCCGGACAGTTCGTCGCGGCCCGCACCGCCTACCAGCGTGCCTTGAGATTTGCGTTGACGACCAGTGAGCGGCAGGCGCTCGTGGCGACCGTCAACATCGCCGAGCTGGACATTGCGTGCGGAGACACCGCCGCCGCCCTGCAGCTCGGCCGTCCGCTGGCGCTCAGCCTGCAGCACCTGGGGCGCCGCGAGACGCGACTCGAGCTCCTGGTGGTGACGTTCAGCGCACTGCTCATCGCCGGCGAGATCGAGGAAGCCCGAGCGACGGGCGCCGAACTTTACGACCTGGCGGTGCGGTTCGACAGCAGCAAGCTGTACATGGCGCTCGATGCGATGGCGCTACTCGCCTGCAAGGAGCAGCGCTACGAGGCGGCGGCGCGGATCGGCGCCTGCGCGGATGTCGCCCATGAAACTCACGGGCACGCGCGGCGGCGTCCGGCCGCCCAGCGTGTCCGCGCCTCTGTCGAGACGCTTCTCGATGAACACCTCGGGCCCGCGTGGCGTGCCGGCCGCGGCGGCGGCGTCCAGCCGTTGGACGAGACGGCGGCCTGCGCGCTCGCGCTTGGCCTCAGCGCCTGACATCAACCGAGAAAGCCGCCGCACATCAGCCGACCAATCGACCGAGCTCGGAACATTGGAGCAGCAGGCCGACGGCCTCATTGAGGCCGTCGGCGTCTTCTTGATCGAACCGCGCCAAGTGGGGACTGTCGAGATCAAGCACGCCCAATAGGCGCCCATCCTTGAGCAGCGGCACGACGATCTCCGAACGGGATGCATCATCGCAGGCGATGTGTCCCTGAAATGCATGCACATCCGGAACCACGACGGTGTCCTTGCGCTGTGCGGCGGTGCCGCAGACGCCGCGGCCCACGGCAATGCGCACGCAGGCCACCTTGCCTTGAAAGGGCCCGAGCACGAGTTCGCCCTCCTCAAGAAAGTAGAAGCCCACCCAGTTCAGATCGGGCAACGCCTGATGGAGAAGCGCCGTCATGTTGGCCGCGTTGGCAAGGCCATTGCGCTCACCGGCGAACAATGCGGCCAATTGCGCCTTCAGCTGGCGGTAATGGGCAGCCTTGGAGAGACTGGTCTCGGAGCTTACGACATGCATTGTTCAGAGCTTGACCATGATGTGCCGAGGGACGCTGTAGTCCTCGAGCGCATAGATCGACAGATCCTTGCCGTAGCCGGAGCGCTTGAAGCCGCCGTGGGGCATTTCGCTGATCAGCATGAAGTGCGTGTTGATCCAGGTGCAGCCGTATTGCAGCCGGGCCGCGACGCTCATGGCCTTGCCGACGTCCTGTGTCCATACCGATGATGCCAGGCCGTATTCCGAGTCGTTGGCCCACGCTACGGCATCGTCCGCATCGGTGAAGCGAGTCACCGAGACCACGGGCCCGAAGACTTCGCGCTGCACGATTTCATCGGATTGGCGGGCGCCCGCGATGAGCGTCGGCTCGTAGAAGAACCCGTCGCCCGACCGCAGCTTTCCGCCGGCCGCGACTTCGATATGCCGGTGTGCCGCCGCGCGCTCCACAAATCCCGCCACGCGGGTGCGCTGTTCGGCGGAGATCAGCGGCCCCATTTCCACGCCGGCCTCGCTTTGCGAACCCACCTTGAGCGAGCGCACGGCGGCGCCCAAATCGGCGACCAGACGGTCGTAGATCTTCGCGCCGGCGTACAGGCGGCACGCGGCCGTGCAGTCCTGGCCGGCATTGTAGAAGCCGAAAGTCCGCACGCCGGAAACGACGGCGTCGAGGTCGGCATCGTCGAATACGATGACCGGGGCCTTGCCTCCCAGTTCCAGATGCGTGCGCTTGAGATTGCCTGCGGCGGCGCCGAGAATCTTCTGGCCCGTAGCCACATCGCCGGTGAGCGACACCATGCGCACCCGCGGGTGAGCGACCAGCGGCGCTCCGACGGTTTCGCCGCGGCCGCAGATGATGTTCACGACGCCCTTCGGAAACAATTCCGCCAGCAGCGGCGCGAGCTTCAATGCGGTGAGCGGCGTCTGTTCGGAGGGCTTCAGAACCACCGTGTTGCCGGCCGCGAGCGCAGGACCGAGCTTCCACGCCGCCATCATCAGCGGGTAATTCCAGGGCGCGATCGAGGCGACGACGCCCACCGGATCGCGGCGGATCATGCTGGTATAGCCGGGCAGATACTCGCCGGCCAGCGCGCCGTGCGGCGTGCGCGCGGCAGCCGCAAAGAAACGAAACACATCGGCAATGGCGGGGATCTCATCGTTCAACGCAGCCGCCAGCGGCTTGCCGGCGTTGTCGGATTCGAGCCTCGCGAACACGGGGCCGTCGGCCTCGATCCGATCAGCCAGACGCAGCAGCAATGCCGCCCGGTCCTTCGGCGCGGTTTGCGCCCAGCCCGCGCCCGCCGCCTCGGCCGCCGCCACGGCCGCGTCCACCTGCGAGCGGCTCGCCTCCGGCACTTCGGCGATGCACTTGCCCGTCGCCGGATCCAGCACCCGCTCCACCGGCCCCTCGCCCGCAACCAATGCGCCGTCGATCAAGAGTTTGGTTTGCATGTCAGCCCACCGCCATACGCTTTGTCTTAGCCGGGTCGTCAAAGGGCAGGGTGTGCGCCACCGCCGGCCCCTTGAGGTTCTTGCCGCGGATCTCGAGTTTCGTCCCGTGCACCGCGACGGGCAAGTCCAGACGCGCGATCGCCATCGATTTTCCGGTCAAGGTCGAGACCATGGCGCAGGTGATCACGCCCACCTTTTTATCGCCGCGGTAGACCGGATCGCCCATGTCCGCCGGCAGCCTGCCCTCCACCAGCAGCCCGAAGATCTTGAAGCGCTCCTTGCCCTTGAGGCGGGCATGCGCATCCGCGCCGCGAAAATCGTTCTTCCCCGGGCTCACCGTGAACTCCAACCCGAGTTCCCACAGACTGTCGCCCGGCGGGTCGTGCTCGAAAGGATACATTTGGGACATGTCGTAGGGATAGAACAGCAGGCAGCTTTCTACCCGCAGGTAATCGAGCGTGGTGAAGCATGCCGGAATGATCCCCATGGATTTGCCTTCACTCAGAATGGTGTCCCAGACCAGACCAGCGTCCTCGCCCTTGCAGAAGATTTCATAGCCGCGCTCGCCGGTATAGCCGGTGCGGGAAATCAGCACGGGGCGGCCGAACAGGGTCGCGGGCATGTGGTGGAAATATTTCAGGTCGCGGATCCCGGGTACATGCTTGGCCAAAAAATCGACGGCGAGGGGCCCCTGCAGCGACAAATCGTGCAGGTCGTCATCGACGATCATGGCGGCGTTTCGGCCCACGGCGTAGCCGCTCAAGATTTCGTGGCCTGCGCCGCTGCCGTGTACGAACATCCAGGAATTCGGTCCGGTCCGGAACAAGACGCAATCTTCGATGAAATGTCCCGCCTCATTCAGCATGCAGGCATACGCGGATTTGCCCGGATAAATTTTGCTGACGTCGCGCGTGGTCGTGTAGTTCAAAATGGCGGATGCGTGCGGACCGACCAGGTGCAGTTTTTTGAGTCCCGACACGTCCATTAAGCCCGCTTTGGTGCGGATCGCCACATGATCCTGCGCCACGTCCTTGGCGTAGGTCCAGGCCGTGCCCATGCCGTTCCAATCCTCGAGCTTCGATCCGAGCCCGCGATGCCGATCCGCCAGAACCGAGTGACGCCACGTCAATGCCATGAATAGCTCCAGAGTTTTGTTTTTATTATGCGCCCCATGAGGGTCGGATGCACCCGCACTGCGCGATCTGTCGGCTGCACAGCGAAACTTCTATACTCATCGAATGATCGAGTCGATCGCGATATGTTCCAGCTGACCCAAGCGCAGATCGAGCAGTGGCACGAGGACGGATTCATCGTCATCGAGCGCTTTCTGACGGCGCAAGAGGTCGGGCTGGCGCGTTCGCGCTTCGAGCCGCTTTTTCGAGGCGAATTCGCCACCGGCCTCGAACCGGACGAATGGAATTGGCGCGAAGGGCGCGATCCAAAGGACCGGACGCGGCAAATCTGCAATGGATGGAAATCCGATCCGGCCGTCGCCGGCATCGTGCTCAAGCGAGAGATCGGCCGGATTTGCGCCACTCTGGGCGGATGGCCGGGCGCGCGTATCGGCCAGGACAACGTCATCTGGAAACCGCCCGGAGCCAAGCCTCTCGGCTTCCATCAAGACGACAGCTATTGCGGTTGGGTGGTGCCGAGCGGATTTGTCACCGTCTGGATGGCGCTCGACGACACGTCGGCAACGGGGGGCACCTTGGAGTACGTGCGCGGCTCGCATCGCTGGGGCAGCTTTCCGCCGATCCGGCAATTTCATGCTCCCGACGATTATCGCGAGGCGCTGAATGAGGCGGCGGCCTCGGTCGGTCAGCGCGTGGACATCGCCTACGTGGAGGTTCCCGCCGGAGGTTGCGCCGTGCATTCCGGTCGTACCTGGCACGGCTCGGACTCCAACCGGACGGGCCAGCCTCGCCGGTCGCTCGTCACCCACTGCATCTCCTCCGAATGCCGGTTCCACCCGACCGAGGTCAGCCGCATTTACAGCCGCTACAAGCGGGTGCAGGAGGATACGCTGGATGAGAGCTTTTTCCCGATCCTGTGGACGCGAACGGGTTACCGGACGCCGCACCTGCCGGATACCGGCTTAGGCTTGAGCGCGCGGCAGCCCCAGCCAACGCCTAAGCTCACTCCGCACCGCCCGCGTTGACGCCCATCAATTGATGTCTCGCGTAGTGCAGATGATCGGTGACGATGGCTACGGCCGCCTGGATATCGCGCGTACGAATCGCCTCGTAGAGCGCCGCATGCTGCCGATTGTATTTCGCGATCCGCTTCGGCGTCAGAACCTTGTCCTTCATGGCGTTCCATTGACTGTGGGTGCGCACGGCGTTGATCTGACGATAGACCCAAACCATGAGCGGATTGCGGGTCGCTTCGGAAATCAACTGATGAAATTCCTCGTCCCACAGCGTGAAGCTCTCGCTGTCCCCGCTCGCCTCCTCCATGCGCGCGATCGCGCCGGCGAGCCGCTCGATGTCGCGGCCGGTGGCGTTGAGCACGGCGAGGTGCACCATTTGCGGCTCGATTCCCAGGCGTACCTCGATGAGCTCGAGCGGGCTCGTCAGTTCGGCGATATTCTCGCTGTCACCGCGGCCGCGAAAATTGACGAAGGTGCCCGCGCCGAGTCGCCGCGTCACCAGCCGCTCCGCTTCGAGCCGGCTCAGGGCGGTGCGGATCGTGGCGCGCGATGCGCCGAGGGCCGAGGCCAGCTGGCGCTCGGCCGGAAGCTTCTCGCCGTGAGCGTATCGCCCGTCCAGAATCGCCTGGCGCAGCTGCGCGGTGATGCGCAGGGAGCCGGACACGGGATCCCGGATGACGGTATCGCGGCCGCCGATAGTGGTCATACCAATTTCAGCCATTACACCCCCCTTGGGCTCGAATTGGTAAAAATCTGGTTTGAAATCGGCACAGACCTATGTGACACTCTCGCCGTGCCGAGTCAAGTCCCCGGGGGACATTCGGAGCCGCGCAGGCGACTCGCCCAGCGGGAGTACGTTCACCATGGCCTTTCCTACATCCACGAAGTACCTCATCATCGGCGCCGGCATTCATGGGCTCAGCACCGCATGGCACCTGGCTGAAAGGCTGCGCCGCTCGGGCCGCGGCAGCGGAAAGGACATCGTGGTGCTCGACAAGTCCGGTATCGCGGCGGGCGCCTCAGGCATTGCGTGCGGCGTCATCCGCAATAATTACTACCAGCCGGCCATGCGGCGGCTGATGGCGCATAGCGTCTCGGTGTGGGAGAGCGACCCGGAGGCGTTCAGCTACCACCCCGTGGGCTACATGCAGATCAGCCCGGAGGTGATGCACGAGCAGGTGGCGAGCATCGCCCAGCAGCAGAAGGAGATCGGCTACGAGTCGGTCTTCATCGAGGGCGAGAAGCAGTCGGCCACCTATATGCAGGGGCTGTTCGAGGACTGGCAAGCCAAGGGAATCACCTCGGTGCTGCACGAGAAAAAGGGCGGGTACGCCAACAATACCGCCTCGATTCGCGGGCTGGCGCAGAAGGCTGCGCAGGAGGGGGTCAGCATCCTCTGCGGCGCGAAGGTGACAGGCTTCAAGAAGGACGGTGCAGGGGCGGTGCGGACGGTCCACACCGACCAGGGCGATATCGACTGCGACACCGTGGTCGTCGGCGCCGGTCCCTGGGTCAAGCAGATCTGGGACATGCTGGGTCTGCCGGCCGCGATCACGATCAAGGGTCGCGACGGCAAGCTTCATGAAAACGTGGCCATGTGGACCTTCTGGTCGCTGCAGGAAGGTACGCTGGGCGTCGATCCAAAGCTACAGCGCACCAACGATGGCAGGCTGCCCCCGGTGATCCACGTCGACACGGACGCGACGCTTTATTCCGACGTCGATCGCTCGGTGATCACGGATCGCATTTGGGGGATCTACTACAAGCCGGATTTCAATTTTGGCGGGGTTCAGGGCGGAGCCATGCCCTTCAAGGTGCAGGCCGATCCAGCCGAGGTGAACATCGATCCCTACGGGCCGGCGTCTCCGGACTTCGTGGTTGGCGAGGACTTTGCCCGTATGTGGTGCTCGGCGCTCGCCTTTTGTCAGAAGCGGTTCGAGGGCAAGCTGCCGCTGTTCAAGAAAGAGCCCTCCGGGGGCATTGGCTCCTTCACGGCCGACAATTTCCCGGTCTTCGACCGCTTCTGCGACAACGTTTATGTCATTGCCGATTCAAACCACGGCTACAAGATGATCGGGGTCGGTGAGCTCGTGGCCGAGGAAATCTGCGGCCGGCCGAGCGAACTGCTGGAGCCTTTTCGCTTCTCGCGTTTTGCCGAAGGCAAACTGCATCCAACGTCCAACAGCCCGTTTCCGTGGAGTTAGGAGACGGCCGCGTCGCGGGGACATTCATGGCGACAACATTGATTTACGACGGGGGTCACGATGACTGATTTGGAAGCACATGTAAACGCGGCGGGCCGCAGCGATCTCGTCAAGCAAGTGCGCGAGAAGATCAACCGGCTGGGCATCCAGTACCTTTACTGTCAGTTCGTCTCGGTGACCGGGCGCATCGTCGGCAAGGGCATTCCCGCCGATCATTGGGAGCGCGTGGCCGAGCGCGGATTCCAGCTCGTCTACGGCTCCACCGCCAATCTGTACGTCGATCGCCACAAGAATTATATCGGCTACGGGGCCGAGGCCTCGGAGCTGGTCGGCATTCCCGACCCTGAGACCTTTGTGCAGCTGCCCTGGGACAAGCGGATTGGGCGGGTTTTCTGCACCTGTTTTCGCAACCGCGAGGAGAGAGAGAACCCCGGCGGGCATCTGACCTCCGACTGCCGCGGCAATCTGCGGCTCATCCATGAGGCCTTCAAGAAGGCCCACAAGGGGCTGCATCTTCGCCACGGCTGCGAACCCGAGATGATGTGGCTCAAGAAGGGCGCGGACGGCCTGCCGGACGGCGGATTCTCAAAGCCCAACTGCTATCACATCGACCAGTTCGAGTCGCTGCGCCCGGTGTTCATGCGCGCGATCGAATATTCCCGCGCCATGGGTCTGGACATGATCCAGGGAGATCACGAGGACGCGCCGGGTCAGCTCGAGCTTAACTGGATGTACGACGACTGCCTACGCACCGCCGACCGGCTCACCACCTATCGACAGATCTGCGCTCAGGTCGCGCGAGAATTCAACCTGATTGCCTGCTTCATGTCGAAGCCGTTCATGGGCGTCTCGGCATCCGGTTGTCATCACAACCTCTCCCTATGGCGAGGCGGCGAAGAGAAGCTGAACAAGCTCGGATTTGCGGACCTGCCGGGGCTCGAGGAGAACTTCACCTACCTCGAGGGCGGCGAGAACACCTTCATGCCGGTGAAGGGCGATCCTAAGCCAGGCCCCATCGGCCTTCACTGCATCGGTGGCCTCATCAAGCACGTGGGTGCGCTGACCGCGATCGGCTCATCGACCGTCAACTCGTATCGACGGCTTTGGGACACCGGCTTCTGGGCGCCGGTTTACGCGGACTGGGGCTATCAGAATCGCACGTGCGCCCTGCGAATCTCGGCGCCGGGAAGGTTCGAATACCGCTCGGTCGATTCGACAGTGAACCCTTACTTGATGGCCGGAGCCATCCTCAAGGCATTTGACGACGGCATCAACGCCAAGCTCGATCCGGGCGAGCCGGAGGAGCGCAACATTTATGTCGCCATGGCCGCCGGCAAGAAGGTGAAGAAATTGCCGATGTCGCTCGGCGAGGCGCTCGCCGAGCTGGACAAGGACGAGACGATCAAATCGGCGATGCCGGGCGAGATGTACAGGGTGTTCACGCACTACAAGCGCGACGAATGGGAAAAGTTCATGGCCACGGTGACCGACTGGGATCTTAGGCAATATTGGGACTACTTGCCCTGACGGCGGCGAATCTTAGGGCAGCTTAGAGGAGGACGGATCATGTGTGGAATTGCCGGATTGATTCATCGTGGCCGGACCGGTGAGGTGGGTCGCGAGATGACTGCGATGCTGCAGTCGCTGAAGCACCGCGGACCGGACTCGACCGGCTACGCGCTCTACGGCAAGCCTCACGGCAAGGAGCTCGTCATACGCTTCAAAGTCGCCGAGCAAGACGAAATGTCGAAGGGATTCAAAATTCACAGCCAGGTGAAGGAGCGCCGCAGCGAGATCGAGCGGCGTCTCACCGAGCTCGGTGCGAAGATCCTCGAGGAGGACATGGCGACGGAATACGCCTTCCGCTTCCGTATCGACTTTGACGGCGACCTGCGCCGCCTCGCGAATTTCATCGAGGACGTCGAGGGCGCGGAGATCCTGTCCATCGGCCATGGCCTCGAGCTGATCAAGGACCTCGGCGATGCCGATCGGGTCGCCGGCCAGTACTCGCTGCGCGGCTTCGTCGGTACCCACGCCATCGGCCATACCCGCATGGCCACCGAATCGGACGTCGACATCCGCTCGGCCCATCCGTATTGGGCGTATCCGTTTGCCGACGTCTCCGTGGTGCACAACGGCCAGCTCACCAACTACTGGAACGGCCGCCGCGCGCTGGAGCGGCGCGGCCACCGCTTCGTGTCGAATTGCGACTCCGAAATGATAGCCGTCTATCTGGCGGACCGGATGGCACAGGGGGCGACGCTCGAGGATGCGATGAAGGCCTCGGTCGAAGAGCTCGACGGCGTCTTCACCTATCTGGTGGCGACTTCCGACAGTCTGGGAATGGCCAAGGACGTGATGGCCGCCAAGCCGATGGTGCTGTACGAAAGCGACCGCTTCATCGCGCTCGCTTCCGAAGAGGTCGCGATCCGCAGCGTCTTCCCGCACGAGATCGACACTTTCGACCCCTATGAGGGCGAAGTGCGCGTCTGGAAGAATTGAAACCGAATCAAGAGCCGCGAGAGAAATTTATGGCAGTCACGACAAAAGCGACCGACCTGGGGATGCACACCGAGCAGCTTGCGGGTCGCTCCCAGCAGCGCTTCTTCCGGCCGGAGGAGGAGGAGCGGTTCACTTATCCGCAGGCCTTTGAAGTCGACTTCAAGAAGCGCGCGCAATTCGACGCGGCCGCCATGAGTCCGAGCGAAGTCAATTTGAAGCTGCGCGAGTTGATGTCCCAGGGCTTTGGTACCGTGGTCATGAAGAATCCGGGCGCCAAGCATTCGCTCGCGGTCGGCATCCTCAACCGCCTGAACCTGACCATCGAAGGAAGCCTCGGCTATTTCGGCTGTGGATTGATCGATGGACCGAATATCCACATCAAGGGCCGCGTCGGCTGGTCGTGCGCCGAGAACATGCTCGCCGGGACGGTGGTGATCGAAAAGAACGCGGGCTCGACCTTCGGCGCCGCCCTGCGCGGCGGCGACCTCGTCTGCAAGGGCGATGTCGGCGCGCGCGTCGGTATCGACATGAAGGGGGGCACGATCATCGTGGGCGGCCGGGCGGGCGCGTTCTGCGGCTTCATGATGCAGCGTGGACGCATGGTCATCCTCGGCAACGCCGGCAAGAACCTGGGCGACTCCATGTACGACGGCACGATCTATGTCGGCGGCAAGATTGATGGGCTCGGTGTCGATGCCGTACCGGCCGAGATGACCGACCTCGACGTGCAGTGGCTGGAGCGCAAGCTGAAATTGTACGGCCTCGAGGCGCCGAAGGGCGCGAAGAACATGCAAAAGATCTGCGCCGGCCGGCAGCTGTGGAACTATGACAATCTCGAGCCTGCCGAGAAGAAGCTCATCCTGTAGACGCATTCGAGAAAGGAAAGGTAGAACATGGCGAAGGAAAAGAAGGCTCCCGCTGCGGTGCCGGCGACGAAGAAGAAGCTCAGCCGCAACACTCATGTGCTCGGCCAGAGTGCCCTATTCACGCCCCAGGTCATCGATGACATCCATATCAAGAGCGAGCTCGGGCGCTACCGCATGCGCGGTTTCTCGCTCTTCAAGAAGATCCCGAGCTGGGACGACCTGACCTTCTTGCCGGGCACGCTGACTCGATTCGTGATCGAGGGCTATCGCGAGAAGTGCGAAACGAGAACCGTCATCGGCCCGCGCGCCAAGCGGCCGCTGGTGCTCGACGTTCCGGTCTACATCACGGGCATGAGTTTTGGCGCGCTCTCCTACGAGGCGAAGATCGCCCTGGCGCGCGGCGCGACCATGGCCGGCACCGCGACCTGCTCCGGAGAGGGCGGCATGATCCCCGACGAGCGCCGCTATTCCTCGAAGTGGATCTATCAATGCATTCAGTCGCGCTACGGCTTCAATCCGAACCATCTGCGCCTGGCCGATGCCTGTGAGTTCTTCATCGGCCAGGGCTGCAAGGTCGGGCTGGGCGGGCATCTGATGGGCCAGAAGGTGACCGATCAGGTGGCCGAGATGCGTTCACTGCCGGCCGGGATCGACCAGCGCTCGCCGGCCCGCCATCCGGATTGGCTCGGGCCCGACGATCTGGCGCTGAAGATCCAGGAGGTCCGCGAAGCGACCAATGGGGAAATCCCGATTCAGCTCAAGCTCGGTGCCGCGCGCGTCTATGACGACGTGCGCATGGCGGCTAAGACCGGACCCGACAGCATCTATATCGACGGGATGGAGGGCGGCACCGGCGCCGGCCCGCATATCGCGACCGAGGAGACGGGAGTGCCCGGCATCGCCGCGATCCGTCAGGCCCGCAAGGCGCTCGACGACGTCGGCATGAGCGGCGAGATCTCCCTGGTATATGCTGGCGGCATCCGCAACGGCGGCGATGTCGCCAAGGCGCTGGCGCTGGGCGCCGACGCGGTCGCGATCGGCCATTCGGCTCTGATGGCCCTCAACTGCAACAAGGACATCCCGGAGGCCGACTACGAAAAGGAAATCGGCGTCGAGGCGGGGCACTGCTACCACTGCCATACCGGCCGTTGTCCGGTCGGCGTGACCACCCAGGATCCGGTGCTGCGCAGGCGCCTCGATCCCGACGGGGCCGCGGAGCGCGTCTACAACTTTCTGCACTGTCTCACCATCGAGGCGCAGATGATGGCGCGCGCCTGCGGAAAGACCAACGTGCACAGCCTGGAGCCCGAGGATTTGGCTGCGTTGACCATGGAGGCCTCGGCCCTTGCCATGGTGCCTCTTGCCGGATCGCAGCACACCGTCGGCCGGCCCGACATGACTCGCTACTAGAGGTGGGAACACCATGGCCAAAGTGACCGAACTTAGCAAATACGCGCAAGCCAAGAAGGGAGCCAAGAGCGCCAAGCCGGCCACCAAGGCCGTGGGCAAGGCTGCCGCCGCCAAGGCGGCCGGCTTAAAGGCGGGCGGCGCAAAGAGCGGCGCCAAGGACATCGATCACTTCATCAAGACCGCCGGCCTTGACACCCGGCGGGAAAAGGAGATCGGCCAGCACATCGGCTATCGCTACGATGTCAATCTGGTCCCCGACTACAACCGGCTCACGCCCTTCCTCAAGAAATACATGAGCACCATGGGCTGGTCGGACTTGAACTGGCTCGAGGACGTGCACTTGGGCTACGAGGAAGGCAAGGCCGCCGTCTTCGACCGCAACGTCAACGGCTGGGTCACGGTGCCCGAGGGAGTCAAGCTGCCGGACAATCAGCAGGATCGCGACATGCTGGCGCGTGAACTGCTGATCAAGTTCCAGATGTCGCCGCGCCACCCGCTCGTCGATCTCCACAAGGCCTACCGCAAGTTCTGAGCGTAGGCTCCCTATTCGTCGCTGCGGTGGCGCGCAGCATGGGGCCAGTCCGGCCGGAAGGAGAGAATCTCGACGCCGGCCGGCAGATGCGGATTGAACAGCCGATTGTGCCAGTAGGTCGCCTGATGAAATGCGTGGCTCTCGGCGAGTCGCGCGACGGTGCAGGGAATACGGTAGCCCTGACTGTATTGTTCGAAGTCGAGAATGCAGCGTTGTTCGCTGCGCAGCCGCGCGGCAAGCGTGGAACCGGGCCCGAAGAGCGCGGTCATGAGATCCGAGAAGCGCGCCGGCTCCTGGAAATAGCGCCCCTGCAGGGTCTCGAGCATCTTCTCGTAGCGCTCGCTTGGATCGTGCGTCTTTTGGTACTGGTACCGAAATAGCTGGGTGCTGGTCTCGGGCTCTGCCTCGATGATGAGCATGACGATGCCCGGCGAGAGCTCTTGTCCCTCGCTTTCTTCGGTAACGCGCGGCCGCATCCCCGCAGAGGGCCGGCCGCCGTCCTCGCGGGCTGACATCTGTCTCAGGCGGCATTGCCAGCCGATGAACTCGCGGCACAGGGCCACGGAGGCGGAACGGGTCAGCACGACATTGCCAGGCCAGCGGGGCATTGCCTTGCGCATCCTCAAGGGGTCAGTAAACCGCCAGCCGATGAGTGACGGCCACCACGGCGATGCCCAGCGCCAGCACCGCGTACGGCCAGATGCCGGCGCGCTTGATGATCTGTTCCCCGCCGCCAATTTCCAGATCCTCGACCATCTCTTGCGGGAACGCACCCTTGTCCTTCACATAGTGCCGGTAGATGAATACCGGGATGATCAGCGCGGCGAAAATGAGCCCGGTCTTGAGAGTGCCCGCACCATAGACGTCGGCGCCAAAGCCCATGAAGGCGAGATTCATGAAGGACAGAATGGCGCCCGCGGCGAGAATCCAGGTCGGAGCGCGCCACGGCCGTTCCTGGCGCGGGCGGTCGAGCCTATGAATCCAACCTGCGTTCAACGTCAGGAAATTGTAAAGCAGGTAGCCGATGTTGGCGGCGCCGATGACGAACACGATATCGGAAAGCAGCAGCAGCAGCAGATTGAATCCCAGATTGGTGAGCATCGCGTTGGTCGGTGCGCCGTGCGCGTTGACCTTGGCGAGGTACTTCGGCAGCCAGCCGTCCACCGACGCCTGGTAGAGCGTGCGCGAAGAGCCCGCCATGGAGGTCATGAGCGACAGCACGAGCGCCAGAATCAGCATGACCACGACGATTGCGCCGACGATCTGACCCGCATGCACCATCCTCGCCATCACGGCGGCGACTCCCATGCCGCTGTAGATATCCGGCGCCAGCATCCCGCTGTATTCGGCAGCCGCCGTCACCCGGCCGGCTGCGTCGGTGACCGCCGGGTGCACCAGGGCGCCGAGGCCGAGAAAGCCCTGGAACGCGAACGGCACCAGCGTGTAGACCACGACGCACAGCAGCCCGGAGTAAAAGATGGCCTTGAAGGTATCCGTCTTGGGATTCCTGAATTCGCCGGTGTAGCACACCGCGGTCTCAAAGCCGTAGGTGGACCACGCGGCGAGAAACATCCCGGCGGCGAACACCGTGACTCCCGCCATGTTCCAGGTGCCGTCGGCCACGCGACCCGCGGCATCGTGCGCGAGCGGCACCAGCGGAAAGAAATTCGCGCTGACCAGATCGCCCGTCAGGATGGGGACTATGCCGATCAGCAGCAGCGGAATCATCGCCGAAATCCCCAGGATCTTCGTCGTGTTCGCCGATCGCAGGATGCCGCCGTCCTGAATGAACTTGACCGCGAGCAGAATTACCGCGCCGAGGACGAACGTCGCATTGACGCGCAGGCTCAGTCCGGTCTTGAGCGAGCCGAGGTCGAGCAGCGTCCATTGCCAGGTGTTGATCATCGAGTCCGGCGCGTACAGGCCATTCAAGATGTAGCCGGCCGCGAGCGCGGAACCCGTTGCCTGCACGGGCGACCAGGCGAACCAGTTGCACCAGACCGAAATGGGCGCAATGACCTTGCCATAGCGCACCCAGGCGATCGCACCGTAGATGGACGTGCCGCCCGCTTTGTTGGGGAACAGTCCGGCAATTTCGGCATACGTGAAGGACTGAATGAAGCCCATCGCGATCGATGCCGCCCAGATGACCCAGGAGAGTTTTCCAACCGTGGCCGCGACCGCGCCGATGGAGAACAGGACCAGGGGCGGAACGCCGCTCGCCACCCAAAATGCACCGGTCCAGTCGATTCCTCGCTCGAGGCCGCCGCTCTTCGCGGCGCCTGCGCCGGCCGCCTCCTCAGCCGCAACGCTCATGCGCCCGCCCTCCGTCCTACAATACTCCCGGATGGGGTCGCCTCGACCCCGTTGAATTCTGCGCGAAGCGCACGGCCAAGGCGAAGCGCACGGCCAGTGCGAAGCGCACGGCCAGCGCGAAGCGCATGACCAAGCAGCGCACGGCTAGAACAAACGGCGTAATTCTTCGGCGATTTCAAAGATGTCTCCCACGATGCCGTATTTGGCGATCGAAAAAATCGACGCCTCGGCGTCGCTGTTGACCGCGACGATGGTGGCGACGTGCTTCATTCCCGCCAGGTGCTGAATGGCGCCGGACACTCCCATGGCGATGTACAGCTTGCAGGCGCTCGCCGTCTTGCCGGATTGTCCGACCTGCCGGCTCTTCGGTAGCCATCCCGCGTCCGCAATGGGACGCGAACAGCCGAGCGTCGCGCCGAGCGCATCCGCCAACTCTCGGAACTGCGCCACCTTGGCTTCCTCGCCGATACCGCGGCCGATGGACAGGATGAACTCGGCCGCCGTCATGTCGACGTCGTCGCCCGCGCTCAATTCGACGAACCCGCGCGCGGCCGAGCGGCTCGCCGCCGCCGGCGCCGCGAATGCGGTCACGCGCGGCGCTGCCGGCTGTTCCGGCGCCTTGTACACATTGCCGCGGATGGCGAGCAGCACGGTGCTGCGGCCGGGGAAGTCGACTTCCACGCTCACCTTCTGGCCGTAGCCGCCGCGCGTGGCGACGAGTTCGCCGTCGATGCGCTCCACTTTGAACACATCGGTGGCGAGTCCCAACCCGAGACGGGCGGCAAGCGCCGCCGCGTACCCGAATGAATCGACGCTGTGCGCGATCAGCACCACCTCCGGGCGCCGCTCGGCGATCAGCGCGCCGAGCGCTGCTTCGAACGTATCAGGATCGAACTCTTGAGCCGGGACCTTGGCGGTGATGATTTCATCCACACCGGCGAGCCGCAGAGGGTCGACGAACTGCTCTGGAGCCGCCGCGAAGACCGCCACGGAGACCTCATCGGTGCCGCGGCGCAGCGCCTGCGCGGCACCGATCAGCTCGTACGTCGCGGGCCGCAATTCCCCGCGCCGCTGTTCCGCGATGACCAGCACCCCGCTCATGCCCCCTCTCCCCTGAATTCGCGAATGATCTCGGCGAGACGCCGCGCCTGCTCCGCCGCATCGCCCTCGATCAGCTGCGCGCGGCCCTTGTCGGGCACGTACACGCGCCGCACGCGCGACGCCGAGCCCGCTTCGCCCACATCATCGGCGCGCAGCCGAACATCGGCCAGGGACCACAATTCGATGGGTTTTGCGGCGGCCTGCTTGATACTGCGCAACGAGGCGTAGCGCGGAGTATTGATGCCCAGCTGAATGGTCAAAACCGCGGGGCATTGGATCTCCAATTCCTGCAGCAGGCCGCCCTCCAATTCACGGCGCAATACTGCGCTCTTGGCCCCCGGCGCCAGCTCAAGCGAGCTCACCACGGCCGCGTGCGGCCAATCGAGAAAGGCCGCGGTCGCGATTCCGGTCGAGGCGAACGCATGATCGGAGGATTGCACGCCGGCGAACAGCATGTCGGGCGACTCGCGTCTAGCCACTGCGGCAAGAACGCGCGCGATCGCGATCGGGTCGGATCCTTCGATGGCCGCCTCCCACACACGCAGCGCGCGATCGGCGCCCTTGGCCAGGCACTTGCGCAAGGATTCATCGGCTTCTTCGGGCCCTACCGACACGGCGATCACTTCGACGGGTTCGGATGCGGCCTCTTTGATCTTGACGGCTTCCTCCAGTGAGAAATCGTCCCACTCATTAAGATCCCGGATGAGGAAATCCGCCTCCGCGTCGCGCCCATCCTCGCGAATCTCGAAATCCTCGTCGAGCGCTGCAACCTGTTTGACGGCCACCAGGATCTTCATGCGCAGATCTCCTCTGGGCGCCGCTCCGCAACGGCGTCGCGGACCAGTTCGATCAGTTCCTTGACCACGAATTTCCCCTCATTGCCGGTGGTCTTGAGCGCGTCCTCAAACATCGTCAAATCCTTCGGGCAGCTCACGACGTACACTTCCAGACCCGGAATCGCGGCGGCTTCCCTGATGCGATTCTGAGCCGGCTTCTCCGCTCCCACCGGATCCGGAATCCAGATTCTGCCGCCGCCCGCCCCGCAACAAAAGGAGTTGTCGCGAGTGCGGCCCATTTCGACGATCTCGCAGCCCAGGAGCTTGAGCACTTCGCGGGGGGCTTCATATCCCTTGTTGAAGCGTCCGAGGTGACACGGATCATGGAAAGTGACGCGCAGCTTGAGCGGCCGGGTGACCTCGAGCTTGCCGCCCGCGAACAGCTCTCTCAAGAAGCTGGTGTAGTGCTGAATCCGGTAATTTCCCCCGAAATCGGGATATTCATTGCGGATCGTATTGTAGGAATGCGGATCGGTGGTGACGATGGTTTTGAACGAGGCGCTCGCGAGCGCAGCGACGTTGGCGCCGGCCAGCACCTCGTACAGGCCCTCCTCGCCGACCCGGCGCACATCGTTGCCGGCATTCGATTCGCCGTCGTAGAGAATGCCGAAATCGATGCCGGCCTCGTGCAGCAGCGCGGCGAAGGTCTGGGTGACTCGCTGATTGCGCGGATCGAACGACGCGTAATCGCCGACGAACCACAGCACCTCCACCGGTTCCTTGCGCGCGTCCTTGACCTTGAATGGCAATGACTTGCTCCACGCCCCGCGCTTGCGCTTCGATTCGCCGAAGGAATTGCCGGTTTTGTGAATCGTCTGCAGCGTCTTGGTGAGCAGCGGATCCATGGCGCCGTCTTCGACCAGCTTGCGGCGCATTTGCACGATGATGGGCACGTGCTCGACGGCCACCGGGCATATCTCCACGCACGCCATGCAGGTCCGGCAGGACCACAGTGTCTCCAGCGCCACCTGTCCGGGCGCTTTGCCGTGCACGTCGAGCTCTGCGGCGGCCGGCAGCACGCCGGATTCGAGCGTGGCATTCGCGAATTCGCGCAAGCTCAAGATCACATCGCGCGGCGACAGCGGCGCGCCCACCGCGCGGGCAGGACAGGCCTCATGGCAGCGGCCGCACTTGGTGCAGGCGTCGAGATTCAGCAACTGCTTCCAGGTGAAGTCGGTGATCTTGGCGACTCCCGGCGCCTTCTGGGTTTCCGGTATGCGGGGCAGCCGCTGCGCGGCTTGGCTGTCGCGCACCATCAATGACGCGGCCGCGGTGAAGATGTGCTTGACCTTGGTGTAGGGAATGAGCGCGATGAACGTCAGCGCAAGCAGGCCGTGAAACCACCAGAGGCCCACCCGCAGCAAGGCGCCGCCCTGCGCGCTCAAGCCGAGCGCGCGCAACCCCTCGGCAATGATCGCACCCACCGGCGACCACCAGCGCGTGTCCCACACGTCCGCACGCCCTTGCAGCCATACCAGCCGCGCCGCCTCGAGCAGGTAGCCCGTGAAGCCGATGATCAGCAAGGTCCAAAGAAATGCCCAGTCCTCGCGCCGGTATTGCGGCCGGTCGAAGTCCGGATCCCCGGGCGCGCGGTCCGGCCGCGCGTAATCGAGCTTCGGCAGCTTGAGCCAGCCGCGTCGATACATCATGTAGGCGAGGCCGCCGATGAGCGCGACCCCGGCGAGATCGAGCACCAGTGAGAAGATCAAATAGAATTCGCCGTACCAGAAGCGAATTCCGAACAGCGGCCCCAAGATGTCGTATTCCAGAGTGATCGTCGCGGTGCCGAGAAACAGCAGCAGGAAGCCGTAGAAGATCAGCCGATGCGCGCCCCCTGCCGCCGGATCGCGGCGGCTGACGGTGCGATGGTTGAGCACTGTCGCGATCATGCCGGCGAGCCGACTCCACAGGCTCCCGTCGAGCCGCAGCGGCGCGCCGCGCCGGTACTTGCGGATCTGCACGTACACGCCGTAAAGGAAAATGCCGATCGCCGCGCAGCCGAGCGCGTAGAAGAGCCGCACTTCGTCCGCCGAAAACGCCTCGAACAGGATTCGAGTGGCAGCGTCAGTGCGGCTCACGCTCAGAATGACTCCTACGTCTTGTACTCGAGCTCGAAGCGCCCGCCGGGCATGTGAGGGGCGCCCCACACCGCCACCTCGCGCTTGTACGGCAACGGCAGCTGCGCATTGGGCTCCTCGATTTCCCGCGCCAGGCGATGGCCCGAGAAGGTCGCGTCCGCGATGAGACGCGGCGCCTCGGCATCGCCGATGAGGTAGACGCTCTTCACTCCGTTCTTGGCCCAATCGCCCTGCCGCTGCTTGAGTTCACGATACAGGCTGTCGTTCGAGTGCCGGCCGGTGACCAGTACCAGGGTATCGAATTCCACCCAGCGGTGGCTCTTGTTCGGCTCGCGCGGCACATGTCCCGCTCCGCGATAGGTGCGCTTTGACCCGTCGCCCCAGATGTCGTACACCTGCAGACGCCCTTTTTCAATCTTGCTCGCGAAGGCGTTGTGGATCTCCTTGATGTGCAGCTCGTGCATGCGGCGCATCATGTTCGGGTATTCGAGCGTGAAGTGCATGTAGTTGGCGAGATGCACTCCGGTGACGACCGTCACCTCGTGACCGGCGACGGTCAATTTTTCCGCAAGACTCGGCGCCATGAAATAGGTGTCGGCGTTCAGAATCACCACGCGCTTGCCGATGGGCTTCTTGCCCTCGAACACCTGTTCGGGCGTGAGCTGATCGGGTAGCGATGCGTCAGCCCCGGGAATCGGCTCGTGCGTCAGGCAATTCGTGCCGTCGGTATTCCACGAGGATCCCGAGGCGACGACGATTTTCTCCGCCCCGTAGCCGATCGCGGCTTCGGCGGTCAACGGCTTTTGTCCCAGCGCCACCTGGCTTTGCTTGTTCTTTTTGACGAGCTTGTTGATCTGCAATTCACGGTAATCGCGGTGATAGCCCCATTCCCCCAGCCCCGGCAACGTGGCCACGGCATTCAGATGGCCGCCGATCTTGGCGGCGGTGTCGTACAGATGCACGGTATAGCCGCGCTCCAGCAGAACGCGCGCGCATTCGCCGCCGGAGGGCCCGGCGCCGACAACGAGCACTGAATCATCGGAACCGCGCTTCGGGAACTTTTCGGGATGCCAGCCGCGGCGGTACTCCTCGCCGGCGGTGGCGTTCTGCGTGCAGATCATCGGCGGACCGCCGATTTCCCAGCGTGAAATACAGACGTTGCAGCCGATGCACACTCGAATGTCGTCGTAGCGCCCTTCCTCGATCTTTTTCGGCAGCCAGGGATCGGAGATCGACGGACGTGCGGCACCGATGATGTCGGCGATTCCCTTGGTGACGATTTCGGTCATCTTTTCGGGGTCGGTGAAACGGCCGACTCCCAGCACCGGCTTCTTGGCCACTTGTTTCACGAAGCGGGTCCAGGGCACCTGGTGCCCTTGCTGGTAGAATCGCGACGGGCCGGCGTCCTCGCCCCACTCGGCGATGTCGCCCACGTCGACGTCCCACAAATCGACCATCGGATCGGCGAGCCCGATGAATTTGACTCCGTCGCGCTCGATCTCGACGCCCGAATCGCCATACAGGGTGTCGACGGCGAAGCGGGTGGCGATGGCGCAATCGTGGCCGACTGCGCGGCGCACCTTCTCCAGGGTCTCGAGCCAGAAGCGCGCGCGATTCTCCAGCGTCCCGCCGTATTTGTCCTTGCGCTTGTTGTAGTAGGGCGAGAGAAATTGCACCGGCAGATACGAGTGCGCGCCGTACACGTACACGATATCGAAACCCGCATCGCGGGATCGCAGTGCGGCATCGACGTAGTACTGCTGGACAGTCGCGATGTCGTCGAAATCCATTTCCTTGCAGTACGTCAGCGTCTCGAACTCGGAGGCGTACTGACTCGGTCCGCGCGGCGTCGCACGCGATTCCATGCAGGGAGCATGCGAGGCGCCGTACCACAGCTCCACGCCTGCGAGGGCGCCGAAATGATGAATATGGTCGGTCATGGCGCGCAGATTGCGCACGTCGCCCGCATCCCAGATCCGCGCCGACAGACGGTGGGTATCGTCCGACTCCGGATGAATGGAGCAGTACTCGGTGTTGATGCCGGCCCAACCGCCTTCCGCCTTCAGCGAACGGTGCGCCGCTTGAAACCCCGGCTTGTCGGAACCTGCTCCGATGCAATGCGGCACCTGGTAGAAGCGGTTGCGCAGCGTCTTCGGACCTATCTTGATGGGCTGAAATAAGATGTCGTGTTTTGGATCGCGCGCCATACTCTTAATCCTCTGTGCTGTGGTGTTCGTACTCTAAATAGTCTTATCGTGAGGGGCCCGCCGCCGCGGGATCCGTATCATATTCGCGATCGAGCTGTGCTGGCCAGACGCCGGGCCAATTACTGGCGTGCAAACCAATTGCGTGCAGTGTAAATTGCGAACGCGGGGCATGGAAGCGTTTTAAGCGGCCTGCTCCGAAAGGAAACTCGAGAGACCCGCAGTGGCACGTGCCTCCAAGAAGTCGATCACCGCTGCGGCGTCCTCCGAAGGCGCCGGTGCGGCGAGCGTCGGTAGACAGCTCGGCGCCGTCGCACGCCGGGTGCGAGAGAGCCATGGGCTGACCTTGACCGATGTCGCGACCACGGCCGGCATCAGTGCGGGCATGCTGAGCCGGCTCGAGACCGGCCGCGTGACGCCGAGCCTGGAAACACTGGTCGCCTTGGCGTGCGCGCTCGGGGTGAGGCCGGCGCTGTTGCTGCAAGAGGTCGGCGAGGAGGATACGGGCGCACAGCGGGTCCAGTCGGGCCAGGGGCTCGAGGTGGTGCGCCGCGGGACGCGGCGCGGCCACACCTATCACCTGCTGGCCGCGCAGCGCGGCCCGAAAAAATCCTTCGAGCCGTTTCTCATCACGCTGACCGACAAGAGCGAGGTGTTCCCGGGGTTTCAGCATCCCGGCACCGAGTTCATGTACATGCTGTCGGGGTCGATGACCTATCGTCACGGCAGCCAAACCTACCCGCTGGCGCCCGGAGACTCCTTGAGTTTTCGCGGCGACGTGCCGCACGGTCCCGAATCCCTGGGGAAGGTGCCGATCCGGTTCCTGTCGATCATCATTTACGATGCGGACTCGTAACGCACGCGCGGCGCTGCTCCGATAGCCAGACGATTCGATTCAGCCGCCAAACCGCGGAAATCGTGCCATCGCCTCCAAATCCCCGAGCTGCTGATCGTTGCGCACGTACAGCCGGCTCGCATCGCGCGCGGGTTGGAAGTCCCAGGGCGTATATCGCCCGGCGCGCAGCGCGTCGTACACAAAATGGCGGCGCCGCTGGCTCGCGATCACCGCGGCATGAAGGGCCTCAAGGTCCCATCGCTGCGCCACTTCGGCGAGCAGCTCCCGTACCCTCGCGGCATGCCGCACGTCCCCCGCCAGGTTGTCGAGCTCGTCCGGATCGGTGGTCAAATCGTAGAGTTGATCGGGATCCGCGGGGGAATGCACGAACTTGTAGCGACCCCGCTTGATCATCACCAGCGGTGCGATCGCGCCCTCCGCGAAGTACTCGCCGATCACCTCGCCGCGGCCGGCGCCGCCGCCGAGCTGCGGGGCGAGACTGGTGCCGTCCAGCGGTGCCGGGTAATCGGCGAGCTCGCCGCCGGCCAGTTCGTACAGCGTCGGCGCGATGTCGACGAGCGAGGCCGATTGCGCCACGCGCCGGGAGGAGAAGCGTCCGGGCGCGTGCACGATCAGCGGTATGCGGCAGGCCGGCTCGAAGAAGCTCATTTTGTACCACAGTCCGCGCTCCCCGAGCATGTCGCCGTGGTCGGCGAGCAGCAGCACGATGGTGTCGTCGGCGAAGCGCGCCTCGGCGAGGGCGCAAAGCAGCACGCCGACCTGATCGTCCACGTACGACACCGCGCCGTAGTAGGCGCGCCGCGCGGCGCGCACCTGCGCCTCGTTCACCGGCTGCGAGTCGAGACCGCAGATGTGGCGCAGGCGCCGCGAATGCGGATCGAGATCCGCGACCGGGAGCTGCACGCGCGGCATATCGATGTCGACGCCGGCATAGCGATCCCAATACCGGTGCGGGATCACGTACGGATCGTGCGGATGAGTCATCGACGCGACCATGCAGAAGGGGCGCCGATCCTTGGCTCTGGCCATGTCGAAAAGCTTCTGCCGCGCCTGGAAGACGACGTCGTCGTCGAAGTCGACCTGGTTCGTGCGTGCGCAAGGTCCGGCTTGCGTGACCGAATCCATGGTGTGATACCAACTCGGCCGCTGCTCGAAGCGATTCCAATCCGGCGTCCAGCCGAAGTCGGCCGGGTAGATGTCCGTGGTCAGGCGCTCCTCGAACCCATGCAGCTGATCCGCACCGCAGAAATGCATCTTCCCGCTCAGCACGGTTTGGTAACCGGCGCGGCGCATGAAGTGTGCGAAGGTGGGCACTTGCGCGGGAAGTTCCGCGGCGTTGTCGTACGCGCCGATCGCCGAAACCTGGCGGCCGCACAGGAAGGAAAAGCGCGAGGGCGCGCACAGCGGGCTGTTGCAGTAAAACGAATCGAACACCACACCGGCCGCGGCCAGCGCATCGATGTGAGGAGTTTTGGCGACGCGGTTGCCATACGCGGGAAGCGCCCGCGCCGTCAGTTGATCGGCCATCAAGATCAGGAAATTGGGTCGGTCCGACAAGCGATTCTCCCGGCGGGGATTAAGCGGCGGTTTTCGTGACTTCAACGGTAACATGTGACAGTGATTTGAAATCCTTGAGCAGCGCCCGATAGTACGCGCAGTCGCGCGCTTCGCGCGTGAGCACCGATATGACGGCACCCAGGTGTCCGGGGCCCAGGCGCCACAGGTGCAGATCGAGGAGCCGATCGCCGGTCGCCTCGATGGCCTCACGCACTTCCTCGGTGATGCGCTGATCGGGATTCATGTCGAGCAGGATGCGCCCGGTATCGCGCATCAAGCCGTATGACCAGTTCGCGATGACCAGCGCGCCGATGATGCCCGCGAGCGGATCCATCCACATCCAGCCAAAGCTTCGCGCCAGGACGAGTCCGGTGATCGCCAGCACCGATACCGCGGTGTCGGCCATCACGTGTACATAGGCGGAGCGAATACTGTTGTCGCGGTGCGCCGCGCTCGAATGACCGTGGTGCGGCCCGTGATCGTGGGAGCGCTCCTGGAACGCTACCTCGTGCCTGCCGTCGGCGATATGCAGCGCGACTTTGAATTCATGAGGCTCGGGAATCTCCATCGTCGATTCAAGATAACGGCCGCGATTGGCGAACTCAAACGACTGGCGCGTGCCGTCGGGTCGCAACGTCTCCACGCCCAGCGATTGATCGCCGAGAACAGAGGGCCCGCCGCCGAAAATCAAGCGAAATCGCGGCGCCGCGCCGTCCTCGAAGATGGACAGTTCTACCGGGCCCTGGCCGGTTTCAATGGTTCGGCTTTCGGCCGAGTGTCCGGCGAGACCATGTCCGTGGCCGTGCCCGTGATGGTCGGAGCCGCTGAGCAGCCAGGCACTGGCAATGTTCACCATCAAACCCACCACGGCGATCGGGATGGCTTCGGCAAAGCGAATCGGAACGGGGGAGAGGAATCGCGCGATCGCCTCGTAGCCGATGAGTAGGGCGATCATGGCGAGTACGATGGCGCTGGTAAAGCCGGCCAGGTCGCCGAGCTTTCCCGTGCCAAATACGAATCGAGAGTCGTTGGCATGCCGTCGTGCGTAGGTGTATGCCAAGGCGGCGATCAACATTGCGCCCGCATGCGTCGACATGTGCAAGCCGTCGGCCACCAGCGCCAACGAGCCGAATAGGCTGCCGCCCGCGATCTCGACGATCATCATTGCGCTGCACAGGGCGATTACCGCCCACGTCTTGCGCTCGTTCTGCTGGTGGCCCGCCCCGAGGAAAACGTGGCTGTGTCCATCGATCGCTTCGGAGGCATCCGTGGCTTTCATTGGCGCGCCCTCGCTAAAGATACTTGGTGACTCCCTGAAACTCCTTGATCAAATCGCGGAATTCGCGCGGGAGCGCCCCGGATGAGTCTTCCATGCAGTGATGAATGTGGTCCTTGATCAGCTCTTTTTTGGCGTTGCCAATGGCTTTTTCCACCGCGTGCAGCTGCTGCGCGAGATCCATGCACGGGCGGCCTGACTCGAGCATCTCGACCACCGCTGCCAGATGCCCCTGGGCGCGTTTGAGGCGTGTGCCGATCTCGGGAAACTTGTGCATGCCTTTATCCTATCCTCCTAGACAGGATAAGGGAAGAGACCTAGGATTACGACCTCGGGGCTTTGCGGGGCCTTGCGCCCCGGTGTTTCACATCTGTAACACTTCGCAACGAAACTGTCCCTGCGCGTCTACGGACAAGTCTTCGGGGGATACGTGATGCCGATACACGACCATCAGCCGTCATTTCGGGGCCGCGCCTCTCTGTGGGGCGGCGTGGGCTTGGGGGTACTGTTTCTCGCCGTACTTTTCACCCGCGGATTCGGCTTGCTGAGCGGGTCCGGAAAAGGCGTGCAAGAGCCGACAGCGATGATCCGCCAAGGGGACAAGATTCTCGTGCCCGAGGGCTCGGCCTTGCGCAACCGCTTGACCGTGATGCCTGCGCAGTTGCAGCCCGTCAGCCCCATGCTCGTGCTGCCCGCGGTCGTCGAATCCAATCCGGCACGCACGGCCGCCGTGCTCCCAGCGCTCGGCGGCCGCGTGCTGGAGCTGAAGGTCGGATTGGGCGACCGGGTCATCAAAGGTCAGGCCCTGGCGGTGATTGAATCGCCTGATCTGGCTCAAGCGTACGACGATGACGCCAAGGCCGCGGATGCGTTGAAGCTCGCGGAAAAGGCCCTGGCGCGGCAGCAGGAGCAATCCAAGATCGGAACGGTATCGGACCAGGATCTGGATCAGGCCAAGAGCAACTACGCTCAGGCCGCCGCCGAATACCTGCGAACGCAGGCTCACCTGAAAACGCTCGGTGCCGCCGCCGATACCAAGCCGGCGAGCCGAGTGTTGACGGTAACCGCGCCGGTCAGCGGCAGCCTTACGGCGCTTTCCGTCACGCCCGGCACCATCATCAATGACCCGACGCAACCGATCATGACGATTGCCGACCTATCCACCGTCTGGGTCACGGCCATGGTACCGGAAAAGGATGTCGCCGCGGTTTCCAAGAACCAGGACGCGGAGGTGAGGCTGGTGGCTTATCCGGAGCGCGTTTTGCACGGCAAAGTGCTGTTCGTATCCGACGTGATCGATCCCGATACGCGCCGCAACAAGCTGCGGATCGCGTTCGCGAACGCCGATTACGCACTCAAGCCGAACATGTTCGCGACCGCCACGCTGATGGGCGCGCAGCGTTCGCGCATCGTGCTGCCGAGTTCGGCGCTGCTCATGAATAACGACCGAACCAGCGTGTTCGTTGCCGTTGCACCGTGGACCTTCGAACGGCGGATCATCGATCCGGAGCTCGAAGAGGGAACCTCGGTCGCCATCCGTTCCGGCCTGAATGCCGGCGATCAGGTCGTCGTGAAAGGCGGAATCCTGCTCAATGATTGACCAGTTCGTCACCTTTTGCCTGCACCGGCGCATCGCCGTCATCGTGCTCGCGGTGCTGCTGGGCGGATTCGGCATCTATGCCTGGGAAACGCTGTCGGTCGAAGCCTATCCCGAGCTGGGTGACGTCGCCTCTCAGGTCACGACTCAGATTCCCGGACTGGCGGCCGAGGAGGTCGAACAGTTGATCACGGTCCCGCTGGAGCGGGCGATCAACGGCACTCCCGGCATGATACTGATGCGTTCGCAGAGCACCTTCGGCCTGTCTCTGATCACCGTGCTGTTTCGCGATGGATACGATGATTATTGGGTGCGGCAACGACTGGATGAACGCATCACTCAGGCGGTGCTGCCGCCCGGAGCATCGCCCTCGACGGACCCGGTGTCCGGGCCGGGCGGCGAGATCTATCGCTACACCCTCGAGTCCGATAGCAGGAATCTGCAGGAATTATCGGAGATCCAGCGTTGGAAGGTGATTCCGGCGCTGAAATCGGTGACCGGCGTCGTCGATGACGTGAATTTCGGCGGCCTTACCACCGAATATCAGCTCGATCTCGACCCCAAGCAGCTTCAGCACTTCGGCCTCGGCATTGCCGACGTCATCAATGCGATCAACAACAACAACACCAATGCCGGCGGCGGCCGGGTATCGCGCGGCGATCAGAGCTATGTGATCCGCGGCGTTGGGTTGATCCGCACGCTGGAGCAGATCGGCTCGATCGTCGTGACGCAATTCGGCGGTACGCCGGTATTGGTTCGCGATCTCGGCCGCACGACGCTCAGCCATCAGGAGCGCGAAGGAATCCTGGGAAAGGATCACAATCCAGACACGATCGAGGGCATCGTGCTCATGCTGAAATACCAGAATCCGTCGGAAACGCTGCGCGGCGTTCACGCCAAGGTGGCCGAACTCAACCGCGAATTGGCGGCTGACGGAGTCAAAATCGTTCCCTACATCGACCGCGACAATCTGGTCCGAGCAACGGTCCATAAGGTCGGTCAAACGATCCTTGAAGGCATCGCCCTCGTCTTCTTGATCCTGATCCTGTTCCTCGGCAGCCCGCGCAGCGCGCTCGTCGTGGCGGTGACGATTCCGCTCGCCCTGGTGGCCGTATTCTCGCTGCTGAATCTCACCCACGTGTCGGCGAATCTGCTGTCGCTGGGCGCCATCGATTTTGGCATCCTGGTCGATGGGGCCATCGTCGTGACCGAGTCGGTCCTGCGCCGGCGCGAAGCCCTGCCCGACGAAGTGCTGAGTGAAGACGAAGCGAAGGCCGCCACATTACAGGTGACGCGGCCGATATTTTTCGCGAGCCTGATCATCATCACGGCCTATCTGCCGATGTTTTCCTTCGAGCGGGCGGAAGCCAAGCTGTTCACCCCCATGGCCTATACGATGGGCTATGCGTTGTTCGGTGCGCTGCTCACGACGCTGACCTTGGTGCCAGGGCTCGCGTACATGGCGTTCCGCAAGCCCGGCCGGGTCTATCACAACCGCTGGCTGGAGCGGCTGACGGTGTGGTACGACCGGGGACTCGCCGCGTGCCTCGAGCAACCACGCATCATCTACGGCGTCACGATCTTCGCGATGTTGGCGGTGGTCGGGCTGGGCGCTACCGTCGGCCGCGATTTCCTGCCGGATCTGGATGAAGGCGCGCTGTGGTTGCAAGTGCAGATGCCCACGGGCCTTGCCTTGAACAAAGCGAGCGATATGGCGAGCGACCTGCGGCGGACGATCTTGAAGTATCCCGAGGTGTCCTACGTGGTCACCCAAACCGGCCGCAACGACGACGGCACGGATCCGTGGACCATGTCCCACGTAGAGGCACCGGTCGGCCTCACGGACTACGATACCTGGCCGGGCCACGAATCCAAGAAGGAGTTCCTCGATAAACTGGCGGTTGGTCTGGCCAAGGAGCTGCCCGGATATTCGATAGGCATCAGTCAACCCATCATCGACGGCGTCAACGATATGATCGGCGGCGCCCACAGCCCGCTGGTGATCAAGATCTTCGGCGACGACCTCAACGAACTGCGCGACGTCGGCGGGCAGATCGTGCACGTGCTCTATACCATCCAGGGCACCTCGAGCGCATCCCTCTTCCAGGAACCGCCGATCCCGCAGATGGAGATCAAGCTGGATCGCGAAAAGGCCGCCCGCTATGGCATCAACATGAGCGACGTGCAGAACGTCATCCAAACCGGCGTCGGCCAGGCGCCGGTCTCGACCGTCTACGTCGGCGAGCGAACCTATCCTCTGACGGTGCGATACACGCACGATGCCCGCGACTCGACCGAGGCGCTGGGCAATCTGTTGATCAACACCTCGGGCGGTATGCAGGTGCCCCTGTCCCAGCTCGCCGAGGTGCGGGCTCGCACAGGAGAGAGCACCGTCACCCGCGAGAATGGACAGCGAAATCTCACGATTCGGATCGACAACCGCGACCGCGATTTGACCTCGTATCTCGAGGAAGCGCAGAAGAAGATCGCGGCGCAGGTCCATTTCGACAAGAATAAAATCAGGTTGGAATGGGGCGGGCAGTTCGAGAACCAGCGGCGCGCGGAGGCGCGGCTGCTGGTCATACTGGCCCTGGTGATGGGGATGATGCTGATCTTTCTCACCGTCGGCATCAAATCCTTCCGCCAAGCGCTGCTGATCCTAGGCGTCGTGCCGTTGGCCACCCTCGGCGGATTGATCTCGCTGCATCTCACTGGCCAGAACCTCAATGTCGCGAGCGGCGTCGGCTTCATCGCCCTGTTCGGCGTGGCCGTGCAAAACGGCATCATCATGGTGTCGAATCTCAATCGCATGCGAAAATCCGGACTGGAGCTGCACGAGGCGATCATGCAAGGAGCGACCGAGCGCCTGCGACCCGTGTTGATGACCGCTACCGTCGCGACCTTGGGCATGTTGCCGGCCGCCATCCACACGGGAGTGGGCAGCGACGTGCAGCGCGGAATTGCGACCGTGGTGGTCGGAGGCTTGGCGATCTCGACAACTCTGACGCTGTTCGTTCTGCCGTCGATGTACCACGTCATCGAACATTGGGCAGAGCAGCGCCACGGTCAACCCCGGTGGGGCCGATGAAGTCCTCGCATCTGGCACTCGGTGCGCTCATCGCGAGCCTCTCGGCCTGTGCGGTGGGACCCGACTTCAAACGACCGGCGCCGCCGAGCGCCACTGGCTACGGCAATGCGCCCGCACACGGCGAGACCGCATCGGCCGAAAGCGCGGGCGGAAGCACGCAGCGTTTCGTGGCCGGCATGGATATCCCGAGCCAATGGTGGACCCTGTTCAAGTCGCCCGAGCTCAACCATCTGGTCGAGCAAGCGCTGAAGAACAATCCGGACGTCGGCGCCGCGCAAGCGGCGCTGCGGCAAGCCCATGAATTATATTCGGCGCAATGGACCAGCTTCTTTCCGGACATCCAGGGGAACTTCAGCGGCGCTCGAGCCAAGAACGCCCTCGGTACCATCGCCAACCCAACCAGTCTTCCGCAAACGAACCCATACTACAATCTCTACACCGCCCAGCTCAGCATCAGCTATCTACCCGATGTGTTCGGCGGCACGCGGCGCGCTGTCGAAATGGCGAAAGCGCAGGAAGCCGGCACTCGCTTCCAGCTCGAAGCCACGTACTTGACCTTGAGCAGCAACGTGGTGGTCACGGCCGTGCAGGAAGCATCGCTGCGGGGCCAGATCGCAGCGACGGAGCGATTGCTCGTACTGCAACATCAGTTGACCGACAAAATCCAGAGGCAGCGCTCGCTGGGCGCGGCCAGCGATCTGGATGTTCTTGCCCAGCAATCACTGGAAGCGCAGACGGCGCAGACGCTGCCGCCGCTGCAAAAACAACTCGGCCAGACACGCGACGCCTTGACCGCGTTGCTCGGCCGGCTGCCATCGGACGAACCGCCGGAAACCTTCCGGATGGATCAACTCACCTTGCCCGCTGATCTTCCGGTCAGTCTGCCCTCGAAACTGATCGAACAACGTCCCGATGTTCGCCAGGCCGAAGAGAATATGCATGCCGCGTCCGCGGCGGTCGGCGTGGCGATAGCCGACATGTTGCCGCAGTTTACGATCAACGGGAATATTGGATCGACCGCGCTCAAATTGCAGCAGCTGTTTTCCCCCTACACGGGATTTTGGGATGTGGGCGCCTCGCTGACCCAAACGCTGTTCGATGCCGGGGCACTCTTGCACAAAAAACGCGCGGCGGACGCGGCCCTTGATCAAGCGGGGGCACAATATCGCGGCGCGGTCATTCTCGCCTGCCAAAACGTCGCCGACACCCTGCGCGCACTGCAGGCGGACGCCGATGCGCTGAAGGCCAGCAGCGAGGCGGAACGCGCGGCCAAGCGGACCTTTGAACTCGCCCAACGCCAGCGGGAGCTCGGGACAATCAGCCTGGTCGCAGTGTTGATTGCCGAGCAAGCCTATCAACAAGCGGAGCTGGCACTGGTTCAGGCCGAAGCCAACCGTTTCTCCGACACCGCAGGTTTGTTTCAGGCGCTGGGCGGGGGATGGTGGCACCGTACGGAGGAGCCTCACTATGAGCAATTTGGTACGGCGCGAGAATAGCGGCGGTACCGCCACTCTCACGCTGAATCGGCCCGAAAAACTCAATGCGCTGTCCAAGGCCGTATTCGAGGCGCTGAACGAGCACGTTGATGCCATCGCGCGCGAGACCAAGAAGATCGGCCTGGTCATCCTGCGCGGATCGGGCGCGAATTTTTCCGCGGGCTACGACATGAGCGAGGTCCT
The DNA here is from genome assembly GCA_052326345.1 of Steroidobacteraceae bacterium. Taxonomy (GTDB): domain Bacteria; phylum Pseudomonadota; class Gammaproteobacteria; order Steroidobacterales; family Steroidobacteraceae; genus Bog-1198. Next base: position 116,602 of record JBKQOZ010000001.1, read on the forward strand.
CGCGCACGTCAAGGCGCACGCCAAACCTCATTTTCATTCAGAGGTCATCCGCAAGATTGCGAATCTGCCGCAGCCGGTGATTTCCGCAGTACAGGGCCATTGCTCGACCGGCGCGTTGGAGCTCGCATTGGCCGCGGACCTCATCGTCGCTGCTGAATCGGCGCGGTTTTCCGATGTCTACGCGCGCTGGGGATTGACTCCGGTTTGGGGCCTGAGCCTGCGATTACCGCATCGCATCGGCACGGTCAAAGCGGCGGAAATGATGTTCAGCTGCCGCACCTATTCGGGGCGACAAGCCGAAGCCATGCACCTCGCCAATTTCTGTTTTCCCGATGAGCGGTTCGAGGCTGAGCTCGCCTCGCTGTCCGCGGACATATTGGCCAATTCCTGGTACGTGAACCAGGTGAACAAGCGCGCGTTGATCGAAATCGACGGCTTGAGCTTGCAAGATGCGCATGCGCTCGAGTTATTCAAGAATGAAGGGCTGGCGCCCGACGCGAAGCAGCGGATAGCGAAATTCTTCGCGAAACGCGAGCCGCCGGCATAGCGCGACCGGCGGACGCCCGCGCGCAGTCACCGCCGGTAAGTCCGAACAATGCTCCGCGTGCTACCTTGATTGCACCGGAGCCGCCGCCGGCCACCGCCGCCCGGGATAGTGAGGCAAATAACATGGCTCCAGCGCCGGGGCCGGGACGTATTCGTCGGCGACCGCGATTTAATGCGTCTTGGAGCAGCGCGCAGGCCAGGTCGAATGGTTCCAGCGAAGTTTGCTTTTCATCGATGGCCCGCTGGAGCAGGGCCCAGTCAGCGTCATATATCGCCCGGCCGCGCCACGATGGTCAAGGGATTAAATGCAGGTATTCGTCGAGAAAGGCGTACCGCGATTTCGGCGAGCGCCGCCTCACCTGCGCGCCGCCGCTTGCTGTGCCCGATACGCCATCCAGCTCTGATCGATCAGGTACGCGTGAATGTTGTCGACGTCCTTTTCGCTCAACAGATCGTCGAAGCGCTCCATGCCCGCAGGCGCAAGCGCGCCGTGCAACACGATGTCCTTGAAGGCGGCGTGCAGCCCCGAATCGAGGCGGCGCAGATCCGGCGTCGTGCTAAGCCCGAGCGCGTGGCAGCGCGAGCACTCCTCGATGAATTTGACTTCGCCGGCATTGATGCTGGCCGCATCGGCCGTTTGCGGCGGCGGTTTGGCGAACGGCTCCGCAACTCGTGCCGGCGGAGTCGGCACCGGTCCGCCGCCGAGCTTCAAGGCGACGATGCGATTGGTGTTCTCGTACTTGACGGCGGCGCTGCTCGGCGGAATGGGCCCCTCGGCGATGGAGGTGCCCCCGTAGCCGACTTGCACCGCAACGTACTGCTCGCCGTCGACCGCATAGGTCATGGGGGCCGCCATGATGTGGCTGCCGGTTTCGATGATTTTCAGGACCTCGCCGGTGTCGGCCGCGTAGACCCACAGACCACCGCTGCCGCGGCCTTGAAACACGAGATTCCCTGCGGTCGACATCACACCGCCGTCGACGCCGCGCATGCCCGCGGAGGTCTCGTGCTCCCACACCGTTTTCTGCGCCACCGGGTCCCAGGCGCGGATGAGTTCGCGCACCGGTTTGACCTTGCGCTCCGCCTTGATGTCCTTGAGGTCCGGCAATGGCCCGTACAGCCGCTTCAGATCCGCGGCATCGTACGTGTCGTCGGGAAAGATCCCGTTGCCGGTGAAGAATCCGTCGAGGAATTTGACCTCACCGCCGTTGTGCAGCATATCGACCCACACACTCGGGACGTCGAGCACCGGAATGTACACGAGACGGGTCTGCGCGCTGTAGGACATGGGATTCCAGGTGTGTGCGCCGGCCCAGGACGGGTAGACGTTTTTGGGCGAAGCGTACCAGTCGGATTGCGGGGTCGGGACGGGGCGTCCGGTTTTCATGTCGACGCCCGAGGCCCAATTGATGTACGTATAGTCCTTCGCGGAGAGCAATTTCCCGGTGGCGCGGTCCAGAATATAGAAAAATCCGTTCTTCGAGGCCTGCATGAGGACTCGATGCACGCCGCCGGCGACATTGAGGTCCGCAAAAATCAGCTTTTGCACCGAGTCGTAATCCCAATGATCGTGCGGCGTCGTCTGGTAGTACCAGGCGAGCTTGCCGGTGTCGGCGTGCAGAGCGATGATCGAGGCCGTGTACAGGCTGTCGAGTTTCGCGGGTCCGAGCTGCCGCAGATCGTAAGGCGCGGCATTGGCGGTGCCGAAGTACACCAGTTTCAGCTCAGGATCGTAGGCGAACCCGTCCCAGGCCGTGCCGCCGCCCTGATATTGCGCTGCGCGATGCGGATCCCAGGTTTTGGCGGCCGCCTCGAGTTCCGGATTCTCCAGCGGCTGCCCGGGCGCAGGCGGCACTGTGTAAAACCGCCATTTGAATGCCCCGCTGTCCAGGTCATAGGCGGTAACGTAGCCGCGCACGCCGCCGCGCCCCATGTCCGAGCCGCTATTGCCGATGACCACGACGTCGCCGGCGATCTGCGGCGCGCCGGTGCTCGAATACGGCAGCTTATGATCGGAAATGGTGTCGACCTGCCAGATCTTCCGGCCGGTCGCGGCATCGAGCGCATGCAGCCGACCATCGACCGAGGCGACGTACACCTTGCCCTTCCACACCGCGACGCCGCGGTTGACGAGATCGCAGCAGGGATTTCTCGCGGCAAAAAAATCGGCCTTCGGATCGTAGCGCCACAGCTCCCGTCCCGATGCGGCATCGACCGCGTAGACGTAGCCCCAGGTACCGGAGCTATACATCACGCCGTCCACCACGATCGGAGTCGCCTCCTGGCCGCGCATCGGGCTGCCGAGATCGTAGCTCCACGCGAAGCCCAGATTCTTGACGTTGCCGGCATTAAGCGTCTTCAGCGGCGAGTAATAGGTGCCGTCTTGATCGCGCCCACCCGTAAACCAGTTCTGCGGCTCGGAGTCCGCCGCCCGCAGACGCGCCGCATCGACGGCTCCCGGCGGCACCGAAGCAGCGGCAGGGGCCAGCTTCACGAGCAGGACCATAGCCGCGCAGCCGAGCACACGGCATAGGGCGCGGGTCGCCGCGCGGACGAACGGGTTGATTTCAAGCAAGGCGATCTCCTCGAGAAAGTCGCGAAAGCTTAGCGAACATCCGCAGCGAGCGGTACCGCAACGCGCGCCCAAGCAGACCGGCCGCGTCAAGATCGTCATTGCGCAATACGTAAAGCAGTTGCTCCACGGTTAAAATTCGTGCTTATATTCGCATCCGCATGCCCCATCGATTAATTCGTTTCGGCTTCTCGCGCAAGCATCCGGAACCGCGGATGTTCACACGGCACGACTCGTTGAAGCCGGGCTACGATGTGGTGATCATCGGCGGCGGCGGGCACGGCTTGGCCGCCGCCTATTATCTGGCCCGCGACCACGGCATCCGCGATGTCGCCGTGATCGACAAGGGCTATATCGGCGGCGGCAACACCGGCCGCAATACCACGATCATCCGCTCGAACTACCTGACTCCCGAGGGCGTCAAGTTTTACGATGAAAGCGTGCGCCTGTGGCAGGACCTGGGCGAAGACTTCGATTTGAACCTGTTCTATTCGACGCGCGGGCACTACACGCTCGCGCACACGGATTCGGCCATGCGCACCATGCGCTGGCGCGCGGAGGTCAACAAGCATTACGGGGTGAGCTCCGAGGCCGTCGACGCGGCCTTCGTGAAGCGCGGCATTCCCATGATCGACATGACCTGCGGCGGCCATGCCCCCATATTGGGTGCGCTGTTTCACGAGCCCGGTGCGATCGCGCGTCACGATGCGGTCGCGTGGGGCTACGGCCGCGGAGCCGACCGCCGCGGCGTCGAGATTCACCAGCAGACCGAGGTGACCGGTATTCGGCTGCAGGGCGGGCGGGTGGTGGGAGTCGATACCACCCGCGGGTCCATCGCCACCTCGCGGGTGCTTTGCGCCGTCGCCGGATTCACCCCGCGGGTGCTCGACATGGTGGATCTGCACACGCCGATTTACGTACATCCGCTGCAGGCCATGGTGTCCGAGCCGATCAAGCCGTGGCTCGATCCGATCATCGTGTCGGGGTCGCTGCACGTGTACGTATCGCAAACCGCGCGCGGCGAACTGGTCATGGGGGCATCCCTCGACCCTTACGAACTGCATCAGACGCGCTCGACGCTGGATTTCACCGAATCCTTGAGTGCGCACATGCTCGATATGTTTCCATTTCTGGGAGACGTCAAGGTCAATCGGCAGTGGGCAGGCCTCGCGGACATGACGCCGGATTTCGCGCCCATCATGGGCCTCACGCCGGTGGAGGGCTTTTGCCTCGATGCGGGCTGGGGAACCTGGGGGTTCAAGGCGACGCCGGTCTGCGGCAAGACCATGAGCCATACGGTGGCGACTGGGCGCAATCACCCGCTGATCGAGGGATTCGCCATGGACCGCTTCGCGCGCTATCGGCTGACGGGCGAGAAGGGCGCGGCTTCGGTGGGCCACTGATGAAAATCATGACTTGTCCGCTCAACGGCCCGCGCCCGGTGTCCGAATTCGTCTACGGCGGGGAGGTGCGCCACAGCCCCGATCCGGACACCTGCAGCGACGCCGAGTGGAGCAGCTACGTATTCGACCGGTCCGGTTCGCCGGGCATCAAATACGAGTGGTGGTGCCATATCGCATCCGGATTCTGGTTCATCGCGCTGCGCGACACGGCGCGCGACGCGGTGATCGCGACCTATCCTGTCGAGACCGTGCGTCAGCCCCTCGAGCCGGCAGCGCGCGCATGATGTACCGCCTCGATGCGCACCCGGCCGAATGGATCGATCGCTCGCGCGCAGTGAGCTTTCAGTTCGAGGGCACGCAATACCGGGGCTTCGAGGGCGACACCATATCGTCCGCACTCGCCGCCGCCGGCGTGCCGTACCAGGGGCGCAGCTTCAAGTATCACCGGCCGCGCAGCATTCTGTCGTTCGCCAACCATGACAGCAACACGCTGTTTCAGGTCGACGGGGTGCCCAATGTGCGCGGCGACGTGACCTTGCTGCGCGCAGGCATGCATGTGTCCGCCGTCAATACGTTCGGGGGGCTCGTGCGCGACAGGGCCCGAATCCTCGACCGGTTCGCGCGCTTCCTGCCGGTCGGGTTCTACTACAAGGCGTTTCATTCGAAACGCTGGTTCCCCCGCTGGGAACGAATGTTCCGCGCGATGACGGGACTCGGCACGGTAACGCTCGATGCCGAGCGCAGCACTACGCCGAAGCGCTATGGATTTTGCGACGTTCTGGTGATCGGAGGCGGCCCGAGCGGGCTGTCGGCTGCGCTCGAAGCGGCCGCCGCAGGCGCGCGCGTCGGATTGGTCGAGGAGGCGTTTCGCCTCGGCGGCACCGGACCCTGGGGCGAGCGCGGCGAGGATTCGGTGCAGAGCTTGGCGCAAGCCGCGCACGATTCACCAGGCATTACCCTGTTCCCCGCAACGGTGGCGGCCGGCTATTACTCCGATCACTGGCTGGCGCTCGCCGAGCCGCATCGCATGACCAAGATGCGCGCCAAGGCGGTGGTGTTCGCCACCGGCGTGATCGAGCAGCCCGCGGTGTTTCGCAACAACGATCTGCCGGGCGTGCTGTTGGCCTCGGGCGCGTGGCGGCTGCTGCGGCGTTATCGCGTCGCGCCCGGCCGAACGGTCGTCATGGTGGCGGCCAACCTGGAAGCGTATTCGGTGTGCCTGGAATTGCACGGTCAGGGCGTGCGCATCGCCGCCATCGTCGATTTTCGCTCCGCGCCCGAGGAGGGCGAAGCGGCGGCTGCGTGCGCGTCGTGCGGCATCCCGGTCATGAGAGGCTCGGCGCCGTACGAAGCGATTGCCAGCGCCGACGGCGCGGTTGCGGCGCTCGCGATCGCGCCGCTGGATGCGTCCGGACGGATCGATCCCAGCCGGCGGCAGCGCATCGGGTGTGATGCGGTTTTGATGAGCGTGGGCTGGGCGGCCGCCACTCAACTATTCGTCCAGGCCGGCGGTACCACGCGATTCTCCGAGGAGCTGCAGCAGTTCGTGCCGAAGGACTTGCCGCCGGGCATCTTCGTAGCCGGCCGCATGAACGGCGTACACGATTTCGGATCGAGGCTGGCCGACGGCAAGCGCGCGGGATCGCAGGCGGCTGCGCACGCGGGCTTCGGTTCGCCCTCGACGGCCATCGTCGCCCGCGGCGTTCGCTGCCCGTCGCACCGCTTTCCGATCATCGATCATCCCCGCGGCAAAAATTTCGTCGACTACGACGAGGACCTGCAGGTCAAAGACCTGGAGAACGCCGCGCGGGAAGGATTCGATTCGAGCGAGCTGCTCAAGCGCTACAGCACGGTCGGAATGGGGCCGTCGCAGGGCAAGCACTCGAACATGAACGCGCTGCGCGTTTTGGCCCGTGTGCGCGGCTTGAGCGTGGAGCAGCTGGGCTTGACCACCTCGCGCCCCATGTATCATCCGGTCCCGATGAAGCTGCTGGCGGGCCGCGCCTTCAGTATCGAGCGCCGCACGCCGGTTGATGCGCAGCACCGGGCGCTCGGCGCGGTGTGGATGCCGGCGGGAAACTGGCGGCGTCCCGAATACTACGCGGTGACCGGCGAGACCCGTGCGCAGAGCATCGAGGCGGAAGTGCAGGCCGTGCGCGGCAGGCTCGGGCTCATCGACGTCGGTACGCTCGGCAAGATCGAGATCTACGGGCCGCAGGCGGGGACGTTTCTGGACCGGGTGTATGCGGGCAAGTATTCGGACATGAAGGCCGGCACGACCCGCTATGGCCTGATGCTCGATGAGTCGGGCGTCATCGTCGATGACGGGGTGATCGCCCGCTTGGCGCCGGAGTTGTTCTACTTCACCACTACGACCGGCGGCTCCGCGACGGTGTTTCGCGAGCTCCTGCGGCTCAATGCCTTGTGGGGCCTCGACTGCGCCCTGGTGAACGTGACCGGGCACCGTGCGGCGTTTAATTTTGCCGGACCGCTCTGCCGCGATGTCTTGCAATCGCTGACGGATTTGGATCTGCAGGACGCGGCATTTCCCTATTTAGGCGTGCGCGAGGGGCTGGTCACGGGCGTTCAAGCGCGCCTGCTGCGCGTCGGATTCGTGGGCGAACTTGGCTATGAGATCCACATTCCCGCAGGCGCCGCCGCCGCCGTGTGGCAAGCGCTGCACGACGCCGGGTTGCCGCGGGGCCTTCGTCCATTCGGCGTCGAAGCGCAGCGCGTGCTGCGTCTGGAGAAGGGCCATTTCATCGTGGGCCAGGACACCGACGGGCTCACGGATCCCTTCGAAGCGAACGCCCGGTGGGCGGTGAGCATGCAGAAGCCCTTCTTCATAGGGCAGCGCAGCTTGAAGATCCTGCAGGCGCGCGGACCTCGGCAAAAACTGGTCGGCATCGAGATACTGGACCCCGCCCGACTGCCGCGAGAGTGCCAGCTGGTGATCGACGGGGATCACATCGCGGGGCGCATCACCAGTGTGGTGCGCTCGCACACCCTGCAGAGGTCGATCGGGCTCGCGATGGTGGCGCCGCAGCTCGCCGATGCGGGAGGCGAAATTCGGATTCGCACCGATCACGGCGAGATGTTGGCCGCGCGCATCGCAGCCACGCCATTCTACGACCCCCAGAATCTGCGTCAGCGCGCCGGAGCAGGACATGGCCGAACTTGAGTTCGATGCGCGAGACCGGCGCACCCGCCTGGGGATGAAGGGGCCGCGCGCCGCGGAATGGCTGGTCGCGCAGGGCCTCGGCGTGCCGATGGCGCCCAACAGCTGGGCGCGCTCGACCGGCGCCGCCGGCTCCGGGCCCGTGTTGGTGGCACGACTCGGCCAGTCGGAGTTTTTTCTCGAGGACGCGCCGGCGGGCACCACGCTGCGAGCCATCGCCCCGGCATTGGCGGCGCCTCCGCCCGGGGTCTACCCGGTGCTGCGCGAGGACGCAGCGTTCGAATTGAGCGGCGCAGGCGTCCACGATGTGCTTGCGCAGGTGTGCAACGTGAATTTCGCCGAGCTGGCCCTGGATTCGCATCCGGTGATCATGACGCTCATGATCGGCGTTGCGGTGCTCGTGGTGCCCGAGTCGATGCATGAGGGACCCCGCGCCGAGCGGCGCTATCGGTTCTGGTGCGATCCCACCTTCGGCCCTTTCTTGTGCGAGACGCTCGCGGTAGTGGTCGCTGAATGCGGCGGAGCAGGACATGATTCTCAGCATCGATGATTTGCGCGATCTCGCCAAACGGCGCATACCGCGGGCCATCTTCGATTACGCCGACGGCGGCTCCTACCGGGAACTCACGCTGCGCGCCAACGCAGCGGATCTTGACGCGATCACCTTCCGGCAGCGCGTCATGGTCGATGTTTCCGCGGTGTCGGTGGCGACCACTGTATTGGGCGGCGCGGTTTGCATGCCGCTCGCCATCGCGCCGACCGGCCTGTCGGGCCTGTTTCATGCCGACGGGGAGATTTTGGGCGCGCGCGCAGCGGCGGCGTTCGGCATTCCATTCTGCTTGAGCACCATGTCGATTTGCTCGATCGAGGATGTGCGCACGGCGACCGGCCAGCCGTTCTGGTTCCAGCAGTACCTGATGCGCGACCGTGGATTTAATCAGGCGCTCATCGAGCGAGCACTGGCAGCGCAGTGTTCGGCGCTGATGCTCACGCTCGATCTGCCGCTGCTCGGCGAGCGCCACCGAGATGCGCGCAACGGCCTCAACATTCCGCCGCGTCTGTCGCTGCGCAATGTCTGGGATGTGGCGACCAAGCCGGCGTGGGCCAGGAAGGTGATGTTCGGCAAGCGCCGCACATTCGGCAATCTGGCCGGGCACATCCCGGGCGCCACCGGAATGCTGAACCTTGCCGAATGGACGCACTCGCAATTCGACGCATCGGTGAACTGGCGCGACGTCGAGTGGGTGAGGAGCCGCTGGCCGGGCCGATTGATCCTGAAGGGCGTGCTGGACGCCGAGGATGCGCGATTCGCCCTTGCCGCGGGAGCCGACGCAGTGGTGGTGTCGAATCATGGCGGCCGCCAGCTCGACGGTGCGCCTTCCTCGATCTCCGTGCTGCCGGAAGTCGTCGGCGCGATCGACGGCCGCTGCGAAGTGCTGTTCGACGGCGGCATTCGCTCGGGCCAGGACATCGCCAAAGCGCTTGCCCTGGGGGCGCGAGCAGGCTTGATCGGCAAGTCCTATTTATTTGCGCTGGCAGCCGCCGGTGAAGCCGGCGTGACTCGGGCGCTCGAGATCATGCGCAATGAGCTGCGGGTGACGTTCGCTTTGACCGGAACGACGAGCGTGGCCGCCGCCGGGCGGCACATGTTGAGAGGCTTGAAATAGCTCGATCAGCTGCAGGCCCGCAGCGCGATGCCGATTGTCAAAGCGCCATGATGGCGGCGCCGCCCGCAATCAGGCAGGCCGCAATGCCGGTTTTCCAGGTGAGCCGCTCGCCGAGAAAGGCCGCGGCGAGCAGCACCACGAACACCACGCTCAACTTATCGATGGGCGCCACCCGCGCGGCGGGACCCGTCTGCAGCGCGCGATAGTAGCAAAGCCACGACATGCCGGTCGCGATGCCCGACAGCACCAGAAATAGGACGCCGTGCGTGGACAGCTTGGCCGGGCGCTGCCATTCGTCGCGCGCCCAGACGATCGCCGCCGCGACCAGCAAGACGACGATGGTACGAAAAAATGTCGCGAGGTCGGAATTGATCTCGGACACCGCAACCTTGCCGAAGATCGCGGTCAGCGCGGCAAAAAGGGCGGATCCGACCGCGTACGTGCGCCAGTCCGGGCTCATGTCAGATCATCGGCAGCGGTCCCGGTTTGCCGCGCGCAAATGCCGTATCGAGGCGCGCGACTTCTGCGGCGCGCAGCCGCAGTGCGGCGGCGCCGGCATTCTCCTCCACGTGCGCGATGCTGGATGCCTTCGGGATCACGAAGGTGTGCGGATGCCGCAGCAGAAATGCCAGCGCGATCTGGCGCGCGGTGGCGTGGCGCGCCGCGGCGATTTCCTGCAAAACGCGGCCCTGGCGGGTGCGCGGATCGAAAACATCGGGCCGTTCTCCAAACGGCGTGTAGGCGACCACGGCCACCCCGCGCGCCTGGCACCACGGCAGCACCGCATGCTCGATCGCACGCTGCTGAAGGTGATAGAGCACTTGATTGCAGGCCGGGCCGTCGGTGCCGGCGATTGCCGCCACTTCATCGAGATCGGCGACGTCAAAATTGCTGACGCCCCAGGACAGTATCTTGCCGCCGCGCTTCAGTGCTTCGAATGCCGCGATGGTTTCCTCGAGCGGGTGGGCGCCGCGCCAATGCAGCAGATAGCAGTCGAGCCGATCGGTGCCGAGACGCGCCAGCGAGCTCTCACACGCCTCGACCGTGCCGCGCTTGGATGCATGGGTCGGCAGTACCTTGGAGACCAGGAATACCTCGTCGCGGCGTCCGGCGATCGCGGCGGCGATGATCCGCTCGGCGGCGCCCGAACCGTACATCTCCGCAGTGTCGATGTGCGTCATTCCGAGATCGAGGCCGCGGCGCAGCGCCGCGATGGCCGCATCGGCGCTCGACTCCTCGGTCCGCCAGGAGCCTTGACCGACGGCGGCGACTTCGCGTCGAGTGGAGCCGAAAAGGCGCAGGGAGCGTTCTGCGGGCATCGTCAGGCGGACGGATGCTTCGCCAGGCCCAGGCGGCGCGTCATGCGCAGGGCCGCCTCCCTGCCCTGGTAGTAGCCCGGCACCACATTGAGCGCGTCGAATCCCAGGGCCTGGTAGAAGAGGCGCGCCGCTTCATTACGGGTACGCACCTCCAAATTGACGCGAAACACACCCGCTTCGACGGCTGTAGCGGTGAGCCAGTGCATGAGCTGGCGGCCGAGACCCTGGCGCCGGTGCTCCGGCGCCACCGCAAGAAGGTTCAGATGCGCGACCTCATCGCCAAAATGCATGATGGCGAAGGCGGCAAGCCGCCGGTCGCGCCGAGCCACGACGACCGAGGAGTCGGGGCCGCAGATGAAGTGCTGCACTCGCGCGGGCGTCCAGGACCAGGTCAGCCCCTGCTCGATCAGGTCGCGCGACATCTCTGCGATGTCGCGCGCATCCGTCGACCGGGCGAGTCCCAATGTGGCGAGTTCAGACATCCTTCAACGGCTGCGGTATCGATCGGTGGCAAGCACGAGTTCGTTGATGTTACCCGGCTCGAACGCCGAATGCCCGGCGTCCGCAACCATGCGAAAGTCCGCTTCAGGCCATACCCGATGCAGATCCCAGGCGCTGGTCGCGGGGCACACGATGTCGTAGCGCCCCTGCACGATGGTCGCCGGAATGCGGCGGATGCGCGGGACATCATCGAGCAATTGCGTTTCGCTGCGCAGAAAGCCGCGATTCACGAAGTAATGCGATTCGATTCGCGCCACGGCGAGGGCGAACTGGTCCTCGCTCCACTTGCGGATACTTTCGGGATTGCTCTTAAGGAAGCTGGTGGACGCCTCCCACACCGACCAGGCTCGCGCAGCCGTCAGCGCGGCTCGCTGGTCGGTGCCGGTCAGGCGCTGGTGGTAGGCGCGCAGGAAATCATCGCGTTCGTCGACCGGGATCACGTCTCGGTACGCCTCCCAAGAATCCGGAAAAATCTCCGAGGCGCCGTGCTGGTACAGCCAGCGGATCTCCGCGTAGCGCAGCAGAAAGATGCCGCGCAGCACGAGTTCACTGACCCGCTCCGGGTGCGCCTCCGAGTAGGCCAACGCGAGCGTGCTGCCCCAGGAGCCGCCGAACACCAGCCAGCGCTCGATGCCAAGATGCTTGCGCAGCCGTTCGATATCGGCGACCAAATGCCAGGTCGTGTTTTCGATCAGGCTGGCGCTCGGACGGCTGCGGCCGCAGCCGCGCTGGTCGAACACCACGATGCGGTAGTGCTGCGGATCGAAGAACTGCCGGGCGCGCTTATCCGAACCCGCGCCGGGGCCGCCGTGCAGGAACACCGCCGGTTTTCCAGCCGGATTTCCGCATTCCTCGTAATAAATCTCATGGACGTCCGATACGCGCAGGTAGCCCTGGCGAAACGGCTCGATCGCCGGGTACAGCTCGCGCCGCGCCGCAGCCGCAAAGATTCTTGCGCCCGCTCGCGACGACACGGCGGGGCGCGCCGCCAGTTTTGCCGCGCTGGCCGATGCGCGGGGCATGGGCGTGTGCGGCGGCTTTTTCAGCGCCGTGCGTTTGGACGCGGCGGCACGTGCGAGTCGCGGCTGGGTTCGCGCCGCTTTGCGCGGTGCGGCTTTCTTTTTCTTCATCGCCTGTTCCTCTGTATATTTGATTTATGCGCGCTGGACCAAGGGACCCAGCGGCCGTCCGCCGAGCAGATGCATATGCAGGTGATAGACCTCTTGACCACTGTCAGGATTGCAATTGATGATCAATCGGTAGCCGCTCCGTGAGATGCCGTGCTGCCGCGCCAGATCGCGCGCGACGATGACCATGTGTCCGATCAGCGCCTCATCGTCATCGGCGATATCGTCCGTGGTCGGAATGACCTTGTGCGGCACGATCAGAATGTGCACCGGCGCCGCCGGCCTGATATCCAGGAACGCGATCACCCGCGCATCGCGGAAGACGATGGTGGCGGGCAGCTCTCCCGCGATGATCCTTTCAAAAAGCGTAGGCATTTCATACGCCTCCATTGGCCCGGAAGCCCGTAAGATAGCAGGAACCGCCGTGCGGCCACGATTTCCGACGAGCTGGTGCGCCGCCGGCTGGCGCCTCAAAGGCCGGTTGCGGCGCGATATTGCAGTGCAAAAAAAGCCATCGCGAATGGTAATGGGAACGATTCTCATATAGGATTGCTTGTATGCATACCAATCACCCGACGGCCGATGCGGCGGCGTTTGCGCCCACCGCCATCAAACTGGCGGATCTTGCCACCGGTATGGTTGCGCGCGTGGTGTCGGTTTCCGCCCCGGATGCGCCGGCGCCGCTCGAATTGGGACGGCGGCTGGCGGAGCTCGGCTTTCTGCCGGGGGAGGCCGTGCGAATCGTCGCACGCGGCCTGATGGCGCGCGACCCCATCGCGGTACGCATCGGCACAGCCACTTTCGGGCTGCGGCGGTTCGAAGCGGCGTGCATCCGCGTTTGCCCGGAGCGGCCGTTACCCGGTTAGGCCCATGCAGGCCCTGTCCGGTGTGCATCCGAGTCCGCTGGTCGCATTGGTCGGCAACCCCAACTGCGGCAAGACGGCGCTGTTCAATGTTTTGACGGGCAGCAGGCAGAAAGTCGCCAACTACGCCGGCGTGACCGTCGAACGCAAGGAGGGTACGCTGCAGACGCCCGCCGGCCATCGAATCCGAATTCTCGATCTGCCCGGAGCCTACAGCCTCGACCCTTTGACGCCCGACGAACAAGTCACGGCGGATGTATTGCTCGGGCGCTGTGCGGGCGAGGCCACACCCGACCTCGTCGTGTGCGTCACGGATGCGACCAACCTGCGCCAGAACCTGCGGCTGGTGCTGAGCCTGAAGCGGCTGGGCTTGCCCATGGTCGTCGCTTTGAACATGACGGACATCGCGCGGCGCAAGGGCATCGTCATCAACGCCGAATGCCTGGCGGCCGAGCTCGGAGTGCCGGTCGTCGCAACGGTCGGCATCAAGGCGTCCGGCGCCGGCGCCTTGATCAAGGTATTGGGTTCGACAGCGATTCCGGCGCGCGCGCAGCCGGCCGCAGCATGGCGCACTCCGACGGCTGCCGACATCGAACATGATCAGACCGAAGTGCGCAGAATTTTGAAGGCTGTCGGGGCCGATCGCCTGAGCGGCATCACGTTCAGCGACAAGGTGGATGCCGTCGTGCTGCATCCGGTGATCGGTCCGCTGATACTCGCTTCGGTTCTGTTCCTGGTCTTTCAAGCGGTGTTCGCCTGGGCACAGGCGCCGATGGATGCGATCAAGCTCGGCGTTGGGGTGTTCAGCGAGTGGCTCAAGGCGGCTTTCCCGGCAAGCTTGTTGAAGGATTTGCTGGTCAACGGCGTGCTGGCGGGCGTCGGCAGTGTCCTGGTCTTTCTGCCGCAGATCATCATTCTGTTCTTTTTCATCCTGCTGCTCGAGGACTCCGGATACTTGCCGCGCGCGGCATTTCTGCTCGACCGGCTGATGGGCAGCGTCGGGCTGTCGGGACGCGCCTTCATTCCCCTGCTGTCGAGCTTCGCGTGCGCAATCCCCGGGATCATGGCGACGCGCACCATTCAAAATCCGCGCGATCGATTGGCAACCATCATGATCGCCCCGCTGATGACTTGCTCGGCACGGCTACCGGTCTATGCGCTGATCATCGGCGCGTTCATCCCGCGCCGCACCGTTTGGGGCGGCGTCGAATTGCAGGGATTGGTGTTATTTGCGCTCTATGTCGCAGGGGTTGCCAGCGCCATGGCCGTCGCCTACGTGCTCAAGCGCACCGGCGGCTCGATCTCGCGCTTCCAGGCGCTCATGCTCGAGCTACCGACCTACCATTGGCCGAGTCTGCGCAGTCTCGCCATCGGACTGTGGCAGCGTGCCGCAATTTTCTTGACCCGCGTCGGCACGATCATCCTGTCCCTGATGGTGATCCTGTGGGCCTTGAGCTCGTTCCCAGCTCCGCCGCCGGGCGCCACCGGCCCGGCCATTCAGTACAGCATCGCAGGACATGTGGGCGCCTGGCTTGCGGTGCTGTTCGCACCCATCGGCTTCAATTGGCAGATCTCGATTGCTCTGGTGCCGGGGCTTGCGGCGCGCGAAGTTGCGGTGGGCGCGTTGGGCACCGTCTACGCCCTATCCGCTACGGGTGCGGATGTCAGCGCAGCGCTCACGCCGTTGATCGCGCAGTCGTGGAGCTTGCCGACGGCGCTGTCGCTGCTGGCTTGGTATGTATTCGCGCCGCAGTGCCTGGCCACGCTCGCGACCGTCAAGCGCGAAACGAATTCCTGGCGCTACCCGCTCATCATGGCGGGGTATCTGTTTGCGCTGGCTTATGCCGGATCCTGGGTCACTTATCGACTCGCCCTGGCGCTGACATGAATAGAATTCTCGATAATTCCGTGGTCGGTCTCGCGCTGCTGGCGAGCGCCGGGTACGCGCTGTCCTCGCTCGGGCCGAAGGGCCTGCGGACGCGGCTGTTCACCGCACTCGCGCAGCTCGCGGCACGCGCTCCTAAGTGCCTGCACCTGGGTCCCGTCGCGCGGCGGCTGCAGGGGGCGGCCGCCAAAACCTCCGGCTCCTGCGGCGGCTGCGGCAGCTGCGGCTCCGCATCATCGGCGCCGGACCAGCCGGCCGACTCCGACGTTCGCGTGCCGCTCGCCAGGCTCGGCAGACGCAATTGAACGAGTCCTTAGGGCTATTCACCTGAGAAATTCGGGGCGCGCTTGCCGCGGAAGGCGAGTACACCCTCGGCGAAATCCCTGGTATCGCCCAAGGCCGCCTGGTCGACGGCCTCGAGCGCCAGCTGCTCGGACAACGTGGCTGCCGGTTGCCGGTTGAAGGCTCCTTTGATCCGCTTGAAGGCTTGCGTCGGGCCGGTTGCGAAGCGGCGCGCGATGCCGTGCGCTTGCTCGAGCAACGCCGAATCGTCCACACAGGCCCAGATGAGCCCCCATCGCTCCGCATCCGGCGCCGATAGCGCATCTCCGAGCAGCGTCATGCCCTTGGCGCGCGCCGTGCCTATGAGCCGCGGCAGAAAAAACGTGCTGCCCAGGTCGGGCATCAAGCCGACTTTGGGCGCGAACAGCTGCACAAAGGTGGCCGAGCGCGCCGCCAGCACGATGTCTCCAACCAGGGCCAGGCTCATTCCCGCGCCCGCGGCCACGCCGTTGACGGCCACCACCACTGGCACGGCGATCTCGTGCCAGGCCTTCACCATCGGATTGAACCGATCGCGCAGGCTCGCACCGATTTTCTCCCCGGGGCTGCCCTTGGCCGTCTCGAAGAAATCGTCGCGCATCAGATCGGCGCCGGAACTGAAGGCGCGGCCGGCTCCCGTCAGCACGACGGCGCGGATGTCTCGATCGGCTTCGATGGCGGCGGCGGCGGCCCGCAAATCCTGCACGAGCTGCAAATTGAGCGCATTGAGCCTGTCGGGGCGGTTGAGCGTCACGCGGGCGATGCGATCGCCGCGCTCGAACAGAAGAGTTGCGAAGTCCATTTGGTCACCGGTGAGCACTGACGCGCAAGTGTACCGCACCACGCAGTCGGTCATAATGCCCCGGACAGTCCTCAACGAGTCCGAAGCATGCCCATTCCCGCCACTCTCCAAGGACACCTGCGCCTGCCGGTGATCGGCGCGCCGATGTTCATCGTCTCCACGCCGGCTCTGGTGCTGGCGCAATGCAAGGCGGGAATCGTCGGCTCATTTCCGGCGCTGAATGCCCGGCCCGCCTCGCAGCTCGATGAGTGGCTGGCGCAGATCACCGAAGAGCTCGGCGCCTACCGACGTGCGAACCCTCGCGCCAAAGTCGCGCCATTTGCGGTGAACCAAATCGTGCACGCGAGCAACGACCGCCTGGAACATGACGTGCGCCTGTGCGTCCAGCACCGCGTACCGATCGTCATCACCAGTCTGCGCCCGCCGTCCGAGGTGGTCAGCGCGGTGCATGGTTACGGCGGGGTCGTGTTTCACGACGTGATCAATCTGCGCCACGCCGAGAAGGCGGCGGCGCAGGGCGTCGATGGCATCATTGCGGTTTGCGCCGGCGCCGGAGGTCATGCCGGCGTACTCAGCCCGTTCGCCCTGGTGAAGCAGATCCGCGAGATCTACCCCGGTACGATCATCTTGTCGGGCGCGATGAGCACGGGGGCCGACGTGCTCGCGGCGCAGGCGCTCGGGGCCGACTTGGCGTATCTCGGGTCGAGGTTCATCGCCACCGAGGAAGCCAATGCGAGTCCCGCCTACAAGCAGATGCTGATCGAAGCCCAAGCCGAGGATATCGTGTATACGTCTCTTTTCAGCGGAGTGGCCGGGAATTATTTGCGCGGCAGCGTGACGCAGGCCGGCCTGGATCCGGACAAATTGCCCGAATCGGACAAGACCAAGATGAATTTCGGCAGCGGCGGGAACACCGCTTTGAAGGCGTGGAAGGACATCTGGAGCGCAGGACAAAGCGTCAGTGGCATTCACGAGGTGCAGACGGTGGAGGCGCTGGTCAACCGGATGCTCGGCGAGTACGAGGCGGCGAGGGCGTGCATCAACAGCGGCGTGGCCGCGATTCAATGACGTGAGGCGCGGGAATTGCGGCTGAATTCCGATCAGTTGCCGGCCGCCCTGGCTCGCGGTCTCGCCCACACCTATCTGGTGTCCGGCGATGAGCCGCTGCTCGTCGGCGAGGCGGCGGATGCCATCAGAGCCGCGGCGCGAGCGTCCGGATACACCGATCGCACGCTGTTCTTCATTGACCGCGGCTTCGCCTGGGATGAGCTGCAGCACGCGACGCAGGCGCTGTCCTTGTTCGCCGAGCGCCGGCTGTTCGAACTACGGATGCCGAGCGGCAAACCCGACAAGGGCGCCGCGCAGCTGCTCGATCTCGCCACGCAGCCGCTGCCGGACGTGCTGTGCTTGATCATCACCGACAAACTCGACAAAAGGGCCAGCGAGGCGCCATGGGTGCGAGCCGTCGAACGCCACGGCGCATGGATTCCGATCTGGCCGGTCGGCGCGGCGGCACTGCCGGCGTGGCTGAGCAGCCGCGCGCGCGCATTGAATGTGCAGCTGGAACCGGCCGCCGCACAGCTCATCGTCGAGCGCGTCGAGGGAAACCTGCTCGCGGCAAAGCAAGAGCTCGAGAAATTGGCGCTGCTCGCCGGCGGCGAGCCGATCAGCCTGCAGCTGGTGATGGGCACCGTCGCCGACAGCGCTCGTTATGACATATTCCAGCTTGCGGAAGCCGCGGCGGCCGGCGATGCGCCGCGCGCGCTGCGCGTCCTGCTGGGATTGAAGAGCGAGGGGGTGGAGCCGACGCTCATTCTGTGGGCGCTGGTGCGCGAGTTGCGCGGATTGTGGCAGGCGCGCGAACGCGACCGCCTGCACACGCAGTCCGCGGGCGCCGGCTGGAATCAGGCGGCGAGGCCCTCCGCGCGTGCGCTAGCGCGGATCGGCGGCATGCCTCTGGCGCAGCTGCTGCGCCAGGCGAGCGACGCGGATCGCATTCTCAAGGGGGTGGCGCGCGGCGATGCGTGGACCGCGATCATCGGGCTCACCGGTTCCATGGCGGGCGCTTTGCAAGCGCCCCGGGAATCAGGCAGGGTAGCCAGATGAATCCGATGGGCATCTTCGGCGGGACCTTCGATCCCATCCACTACGCGCATTTGCGCACTGCGTTCGAACTGCAGCAGGCGCTGCGCTTGAAGGAGATACGTTTTTTGCCCGCCGGCAATCCGCCGCACCGCGATCAGCCCGTTGCCGGCCCGCAATTGCGCCTGAAAATGGTCGAGCAGGCGATCGCCGGGCAGCCCGGCTTCGTGGTCGATGACCGCGAAGTGCGCAAGGAAGGCCCCTCGTATTCGGTAGAAACGCTCGGCGAACTGCGCCATGAGTATCCGGACCGGAGCCTCTGCCTCATCGTCGGCATGGATGCGTTCCTGAGCCTGCCCAAATGGCATCAATGGCGCGAACTACTGCAGCTGGCCCACCTGGTGGTTGCGCACCGCCCGGGCTGGCGGGCGCCGGGGATGGGACCTTTGGGTGAATTGCTGGTCGATCGCGGCACCGGGCGCATCGGCGACCTGCACGAGCAGCGCGCCGGCTGCATCTATATCCACGCTGTGACGCAGCTCGAGATTTCCTCCACGGAGGTGCGGCAGCTGATTGCGATGGGTCGGGATCCGCGCTTCCTCATGCCGGATTCAGTGCGTAAACTGATCCTGGATAGCAATTGTTACTCCAAAACACGGACGCCGTAGTGCCAGTCAAGAAAAAGCCTCCTTCATCCAAGTCTCCGATGAGAAAACTCAAGGCTGGCGCCCGCGGCGCCGCCACCGGCAAGCCCAAAGGCACCGCCGCCAGACCCTCCCTCAAGTCCGTGATTCTTGACGCCTTGGCCGACATGAAGGCATTGGAAGTGAAAGTGCTGGACGTGCGCGGCCTGACCGATATAGCCGATTTCATGGTGATCGCGAGCGGTACGTCGGACCGGCATGTGCGTTCGGTGGCGCAGCGCGTGGTCGAAAAAACCAAACTGGCGGGGTTTCGTCCGCACGGGGTGGAAGGCCAGCAGGACAGCGACTGGGTGCTGATCGATCTTCACGAGATGATCGTGCACGTCATGTTGCCGCGCGTCCGTGAATTCTACGGACTCGAGAAGCTGTGGGATCTGACGCCAGCGAAACGCGCCGCCCGCGCCTGATTTTGGCGGGGCGAGCATGAAATGCCGGTTGATCGCTGCCGGTACCCGCTTGCCGGATTGGATCGGCGCAGGGTTTCGCGAATACCAGAAGCGCCTGCGCGCGCCACTCGTACTCGAACTGCTGGAGATCCCGGTTGCCCAGCGGCGGGCCGGTGAAGATCCGCAGCGCGCAATGGCCCGCGAGGGCTCGAACATGCTGGCCGCGGTGGGCCCCAAGGACTACGTGGTTGCATTGGAAGTCGCGGGTCTATCCATGACGACGGAACAGCTGAGCGCCTGGCTGGCCGTGCGCCTGCGCGAAGCGAGGCCGCTCGCCTTGCTGATAGGCGGCCCCGATGGCCTGGCCCCGGAATGCCTGGAGCGGGCGGACCAGGCCTGGTCCCTGTCCCCCCTCACCCTGCCGCATGCGCTGGTGCGAGTGGTGGTCGCCGAACAGCTCTATCGCGCCATGAGCCTGCTGGCCGGCCATCCCTATCATCGCGCCTAAAGGCGCGCAACGTGGGTATCCTCAACGCATGTGCGCAGACTTCGTGTATCTCGCCTCGGCTTCCCCGCGCCGGCGTCAGCTCCTCGAGCAAATAGGCGTGCGTTATCAGACACTTAGTGTGTCGATCGATGAGTCAGCCGCGGCCGCGGAGGCCCCACGCGCGTATGTATCGAGGCTTGCCGAAGCCAAGGCGGAGGCCGGCCGGCGCCAAGCACAGGCGCAGGGTTCAGCGGGGAGACCGGTTCTGGCAGCGGATACGGCGGTGCTCATCGATGGCGAAATCCTGGGCAAGCCGACAGACGCCGGGGATGCCGAGCGCATGCTGCTGCGGTTGTCGGGGCGAACGCATGAGGTGCTGACCGCGGTTTCGCTGGCGACGTCCGTGCGGCTCGTATCGCGCGTCTGCCGCAGCGAGGTCACTTTTCGCGCCATCGGTGCGCACGAGGCGCACGAGTATTGGAATACCGGGGAGCCGTGCGACAAGGCCGGCGGCTACGCCATTCAGGGATGCGGCGCTGTTTTCGTCGCTGATTTGCGCGGCAGCTATTCCGGCGTCATGGGGCTGCCGCTGTACGAAACCGCCGAGCTTCTCAAGGGGGCCGGCGTGCCGATTTGGCGGCCTTCGGAGCATCGGCGGAGCGGATGAGCACTGAGATTCTAATCAACGCGAGCATTCACGAGGCGCGCGCCGCGGTGGTCGAGAACGGAGTGCTGCAGGAGGTGTTTCTCGAGCGCGCCAGCCGGCGCGGCCTGATCAGCAACATCTACAAGGGGCGTGTGTCGCGGGTGCTGCCGGGCATGCAGGCGGCGTTCGTCGAGATCGGAATGGAGCGAACCGCGTTCCTGCACGCCTCCGACATATTCGACGCGCGCCACGCGGGAACCGGGATCGAGGCGCCGCACACCGAAAACATCCGCACTCTGGTTGCCGAGGGCAATGAGATCCTGGTGCAGGTGGTCAAGGACCCGCTCGGTACGAAGGGCGCGCGCCTTACGACGTACATCACGCTGCCGTCGCGCTATCTGGTCTACATGCCCCAGGGCCGCGGCGTCGGCGTGTCGGCGCGAATCGAGGATGAGCAGGAGCGCGAGCGCCTGCGCGGGGCGGTGCTGGCCGGCGTGGAGGCCGACGAAAGCGCCGGATACATCGTGCGTACGGCTGCGGAGGACGCGCCGCCTGAAGCATTGCGGGCCGACATGATGTATCTGCGCAAGCTGTGGGAGTTCGTGCGTCAGAAGGGACTGCGCACCGAGCCTGGGCAGCTGGTGCATGCCGACCTGCCGCTGCACCTGCGGATCCTGCGCGACCTGCTGCGCCCGGACGTCGAACGCGTGCTGGTCGATCATGCGAGCGCGCATCGTGACATGCAGGAATTCGCGGCCACCTTCATGCCCGAGGTGTTGCCGCGCATCGAGCTGTACGGAGAGAGCCGCCCGGTGTTCGAATTGCACCACGTGGAGGAGGAAATCCAAAAGGCGCTGGAGCGCAAAGTCTCCCTTAAGTCCGGAGGCCACCTGATCCTCGATCAAACCGAGGCGATGACCACGATCGACGTCAATACGGGCGCCTTCGTCGGACACCGCAACCTGGAGGAGACGATATTCCGCACGAACCTCGAGGCGGCGGTGGCCATCGCGAGACAGCTGCGTCTGCGCAATCTCGGCGGCATCATCATCATCGACTTCATCGACATGGAGGAGCCCGAGCACCGGCGCCAGGTGATCCAGGCGCTGGAGAAGGCATTGAGCGACGACCACGTGAAAACCAGCATCTCGTCGGTTTCGCCGCTCGGTTTGGTGGAGATGACGCGCAAGCGAACCCGGGAAAGCCTGGAACATCTGTTGTGCCAGCCGTGTCCGACGTGTGAAGGGCGGGGGTTCGTCAAGACCGCGGAAACGGTGTGCTACGAAGTGTTTCGTGAAATAGTGCGACAAGCGCGGCAGTTCGAGTGTCAAGAGCTGATGGTCCTCGCGCACCAGGACGTGATCGAGCGGCTGCTCGATGAGGAATCATCCGCACTCGGCGAACTGGAATTGCTCACCGGTAAGCCGATCCGCCTGCAAACCGAAACCCTTTACACCGTCGATCAATACGACGTCGTGCTGATGTAAATGAGCCTGCGCAAAATCGGCAAGATCCTGCTGTTCGGTATCGCGGGAATGATGATGGGGGTGCTGCTGCTGATGCTGGGTGTCAAGCTCATCCTCGATCGTGCGCCTCAATATCAGGCCGAGATCAAGGATTGGGTGCACAACCGGATCGGGTACCACATTGCGTTCTCGGATGTGTCGCCGGCGTTTCGGTGGTACGGCCCGGAATTGTATTTCGCACAGCTGGAGTTGCGCTCCAGGGACGGCCAGCGGGTTCTCGCGCGCACGGCGGGCGGGCGCGTAGGCATCGACTTCTGGCAGCTGTTCCACAGCGGCAAGCTATTTGCCGTGCGAGTCGAGCTGGACGCGCCCAACATCACCGTCGAGCGCATGAGACCGGATCAATTCGCGCTCGCGTCCGAGATCGTGCTCGGAGGTGAGCAGTCGTCGATGGCGACGCTCGCGCTGAACGATCTGCCCGCGGGCACCCTGGCCATTCGGCGCGGCCTGATCACGGTTCAAAAATGGAATTCCGATCTTCCCGAGCTCAAACTGCGGGACGTGAATCTGGATTTGCGCCGCGCCGCCGACCTCGCCGTGCTCAGTCTGAATGCACAGCTGCCGGCAGTGCTCGGCGGCTCCTTGAGATTCAACGGAATGGCGCGCGGCGTCGGCCCTCTGACGGGCGTGAGCTGGGACGCGCTGGCGAGCGCCCGCGATATGTCGTTTCGCGGTTGGCGGCAACTGCTCCCCGAATACCTGACCAGACTCGATGCGGGCACCGGCGGCTTCGAGCTGCTGGCGAGCGGCCGGGGTCCGAGGCTCGCGCGCGCCACGCTCGATTTTTCGGCGCGGGGCGTGGTCGTCAGATTGAGCGAGGGCCTGAGCGACAAGTTCGAGCAGATCAGCGGCGCGCTGGCGGTGACGCACGCGGGTGATCGCTGGACGGTGCTTGGCCGGCGCATGCGCGCGTTCACCGCGGGACGCCCCGATCCGGATTCCGAGTTCGACGTGAGCTGGCGCGGCGGCGATGAGGGCGTGCTGGAACTGCGCGCGCAGGCGAGCTACCTGCGCGCCGAGGCGCTGCTGCCGCTCGCCGGGCTGATGCCGCAGAAGGACTTGCGCGATCGGTTGCGCGACATTGCGCCCACGGGCGAGTGGCGTGACATGCGCGCGCAGCTCGAGCGAACCACGGTGAACGACCCCTGGCAACTGGCGGTCTACGCCCAGTTCCACGGCGTGGGCTTCGCGCCCGTCGGCCGCGCGCCGGGCCTGCGCGGCTTGAGCGGCATGCTTGCCGGCAATGAGAGCGGCGGCCGCGTGGTCATCGATACGCCGGCGGCCGTGTTCAACTGGCCGGGCCAGTTCCCTCAACCGATCAATCTGAGCGCGCTCAAGACCACGCTCTATTGGAAGCGGAGCGCGGAGGAATTCTTGGTGGCGACGAGGGATCTTACGTTGAGCACCCACGGCGCCAGCGCGCATGCAAAGGCGGCTTGGCGGCAGCCGAACGACGGCAGTTCGCCGATCTTGACCATGGCGAGCACCCTGGACAACGGCAATGTGACGGATGCGCATCTTTTCTTTCCGCACGCGCTCATGCCGGCTCCGGCGCTCGCATGGCTCGATCGCGCGTTCATCGCCGGCCGGCTCGTGCATGCCGACGCCATCTTCGACGGACCGGTGCGACGCTTCCCATTTCATGAGGGCGGCGGCCTGTTTCTGGCACGCTGCAGCATCGAGGGCATGATCCTCGACTACCACGAAGGCTGGCGGCGCATTGAAGGTCTCGCGGGCCACGCTGAATTTCGCAACGAGGGCATGACGGCGCGGCTCACCAGCGGCCACGCCGGTGCTCTGGTGCTCGATTCGGCGGATGCGCGCTTCGTGGATTTGAGGAACGGCGAGTTGCAAATCCACGCAGATACTCGCGGCGATGCGGACGACGCGCTGCAATACTTACGGGCAACGCCGCTCGATGAGATGGCCGAACATGGCTTCTCTCAGGTCGAGGCCAAGGGCGCACTCAAGGCTGCCGTGGATCTGTACCTACCCTTCAAGCAGTTCGATCGCCGGCGCGTGCTGGTGCACCTGAATCTGGACGGTGCGACCGTGAACCGGAAGGGCTCCACCCTTGCGGCGACCGATGTGTCGGGGGAGGCCGATATCGACGGTGCCCAGGTGGCCCGTGCCGATATGCGTGGCCGCGCTCTGGGCGGCGCTTTCCAGATGACGACGCGCGCGGCGCGCAATCGACCGCTGACCCGCACGCAACTGGACTTCCACGGCACCTTCAGCGGCGAGTCGCTGCGCGCGGCGCTGTCCTTGCCGGCGACCATTGCCATCGGGGGCCAGGCCGATTGGCACGGCGTGCTCAAGGTCGCGCCGGACCCGGGGCGCGAGCGCTCGCTCAGGCTGAACAGCAGTCTCGCCGGACTCGAACTGAAGCTTCCCGAACCGTTGGCGAAGCCGGCCGGCAGCGCGCTGCCGACGTCGGTCGACGTGCAGTGGCCGCAGATCGGCGGAACGCAGGTGCGTGTGGTCTTGGGGTCGGTGTTGCGGGGCGTCTTCACCCTGGGTACGGATGCCGGCGGACCGAAGCTCGATCGCGCCGCCGTGACGTTCGGCGCGGCCGAGCCCACGTTCAGCGACGCACAAACCGTCAATGTGGGCGGCAACATCGAGCGGCTGGATCTGGCCGGCTGGCTGCAGCTCGCACCCGGCAAGGGCGCCGAGCCGCTGTCGAATTACCTGCGCTCCGCCAGCATCGCGGTGGCGCGGATCGACTACCTGGGATTTTCGTTTCTCGACGTCGCACTCGAGTTGGCCGAGAGCGACGGCGGCTGGCGGATCGGCGTGGGCGGCCCGAACGTGGCGGGCACCATTACTCTGCCGGGCGGCACCGATCCGGCCGAACCCTGGAATCTCGAGTTCAAGCGGCTCAATTTCGTCGACGGCCCCCCGGAAGTCGACGGCCCCCCGGAAGTCGACGGCCCCCTTAAGACCGCTTCGACGGGCGATCCAGGGAGCCAGACAGACCCGCGCACGATTCCGGCGATCGCTTTTCACGCCGCGGAAATGACCTGGGGCGATAGGCATTTCGGCGAGGTGCGGGCGACACTGGTCAAAGCGAACGACGGGATCAGCCTCAAACAATTGAAGGTGACCGGCCCAGTCTTCGCTGCGACCGCCAACGGCGAGTGGCGCGGCAAGGACGGGGGCCTGGCGCACATCGAGGGTAGCGTCACGAGTACCGATGTCGCAGACACGTTGAAACAGCTGGGTTTCGCTCCGATCATCGAGGCGAAGAGCGGCCGCATGGATTTCGATATGAACTGGATCGGGGCGCCCTCGGGCGAGTCGCTCGAGTCGGCCACCGGACGTGTGCAGGTGGCCCTCGACAAGGGGCAGATCGTCGGCCTGAAGCCCGGCGCGGGGCGGGTGCTGGGCCTCGCCAGCCTCGCCGAGCTGCCGCGCAGGCTCGCGCTGGATTTCAGCGACCTGACGGACAAAGGCTTCGCCTTTGACACCATTCGCGGCAGTTTCGACCTCAAGGAGGGCAGTGCCTATACCGACGACCTATTGGTCAAGGGCCCCGCGGCGGAAATCGGCTTAATTGGCCGTGTCGGCTTGAAAAACAAGGATTACGACCAAACTGCGGTGGTTACGGGCAATGTCGGCAGCAGTCCATTGCCGCTCGCCGGCTTCGCTGCCGGGCCGGTGATCGGAGGGGCGATCTTGCTGTTCACGCAGGTGTTCAAACAGCCGCTGAAGGGACTGGTGCGGGGGTATTATCGAATTACCGGCAGTTGGGACAGTCCAACGGTCGAACGAATCAAAAGTGCAGGCGCGGCCGCCGCGACTGCAGAGGCGCCGAAATAATGGGCATAGTAGCCGCCATTCAAATGACCTCGAGCCACCTCGTCGCGGACAATCTGCTTGCCGCGGGCAAGCTGCTGCGAGAGGCAAAGGAACTGGGCGCCCAAATCGCCTGTCTGCCCGAGAATTTCTCGTTCATCGGCTTGCGCGACGCAGACAAGCTACAAGTGGCCGAGCCCGACGGTGCGGGACCGGTGCAGGATTTTTTGCGCAATACGGCGCGGGCGCTCAAGCTGTGGATCCTCGGCGGCACGACCGTCATCAAGGGCGATTCCGCGGCGCGCGTGGCGAATGCGTCGCTGCTGATCGATGCCGACGGCAACCGGGCGGCGCGCTACGACAAGATCCATCTGTTCGATGTGACCATACCCGGACGCAATGAGCAGTACCTCGAATCGACCCACGTGACGCCGGGCCGCAGGGTGGTGCTCGCGGACACGCCTGTCGGCAAGCTGGGACTGTCCGTGTGCTACGACATGCGGTTTCCGGAACTGTACAGGGATCTGACCGCGCAGGGCGCGGAGTGGCTGGCGATGCCGGCCGCGTTCACGGTGCCCACCGGCCGCGCTCACTGGGAGACGCTGCTGCGCGCCCGCGCGATCGAGAATCTGTGCTATGTGGTGGCGCCGGCGCAAAGCGGCACGCACACGAGCGGCCGGGAAACCTACGGCGACACGCTCATCGTCGATTACTGGGGCCAGGTGCTCACGCGCCTGCCAAAGGGTACCGGAGTGATCACAGCCGATATCGATCTTGCGAAACAGGCGGAGACACGGGCGCGCTTTCCGGCGCTCGATAACCGCCGGCTCGGAATTCCCAGCGTGGCGACGGTGCTGACGTGAGCGCGGCGCCGATGTTCGAAGTGGCCGAGAGGATGATCCTGGCGCCCTCCGGGTTGGACGAGGGGCGATTGTCGGCGGTGCTCGGCACCGTGATGAGCCGCGGGGTGGATTACGCTGATCTGTATTTCCAGCTGTCGCGGGAGGAATCGTGGTCGCTCGAGGACGGCATCGTCAAAGAGGGCGCCCACAGCATCGAGCAGGGCGTGGGCGTGCGCGCCATCAGCGGCGAGAAGACCGGCTTCGCGTATACGGATGAGGTGCTGCTGCCGGCCTTGGTGGAGGCCTCGGATGCTGCACGCGCCATCGCGCGCAGCGGCGGGCGCAGTGCGGTGAAGGCATGGCAGCGACCGCCCACTCACCGGCTCTACCTGCCCGTCGATCCGCTCGACGCGGTGCGCGACGAGGACAAAGTGGCCTGGCTGATGCGCATCGACGCCGAGACGCGGCGAATCGATCCGCGGGTCAAGCAGGTCATGGCTTCGCTGGCCGCCGTGCATGAGGTCGTGCTGATCGCCTCGAGCGACGGCGCGCTCACGGCTGACGTGCGGCCCCTGGTGCGCATCAACGTGTCGGTCATCGTCGAGCAAAATGGCCGGCGCGAGCAGGGCTACAGCGGCGGCGGCGGCCGCTTCGGGCTCGATGAGCTGCTGCGCGGCGATGAGCCCTTCGCGCACGGCCGCGAAGCGGTGCGCCAGGCGTTGGTGAACCTCGAGGCGGTGGCTGCGCCCGCCGGTTCGATGACGGTGGTACTGGGGCCGGGCTGGCCGGGCATTCTCCTGCACGAGGCCATCGGGCATGGATTGGAGGGCGATTTCAACCGCAAGGGCACCTCCGCCTTCGCGAACCGCATCGGCCAGAAGGTCGCCGCAGACGAGATCACCGTCGTGGACGACGGCACCCTGAACCGGCGGCGCGGCTCGCTGAACGTGGACGATGAGGGCACGCCGACGCAGTGCACCGTGCTCATCGAAAACGGCGTGCTCAAGGGCTACATTCAGGACAAGATGAACGCGCGCTTGATGGGCATGCCGGCGACCGGCAACGGCCGGCGCGAATCCTTCGCTCATATGACGCTGCCGCGCATGACGAACACCTACATGCGCGCCGGCTCGCGGGCTCCGGAGGAAATCATCGCATCCGTCGAGAAGGGTCTGTACGCGGTGAATTTCGGCGGCGGCCAGGTGGACATCACGTCGGGCAAATTCGTGTTCTCGGCGAGCGAGGCCTACTTGATCGAGAACGGCAAGATCGGCGCGCCCGTGAAGGGGGCCACACTGATCGGCAACGGTCCCGACGTGCTCACACGCGTCAGCATGGTGGGCAGCGACATGCGTCTCGACGCCGGGGTCGGGACGTGCGGCAAGGAAGGCCAATCGGTGCCTGTCGGAGTAGGACAACCCACGCTGCGCATCGATGCGCTCACGGTGGGCGGTACCGGCTAGGCCCCTGCTGGGCCCCGTCCTTCTGAGCCGCGCCAATCTGCGCGTTCGCAGCGCGTTGAGCGCTGTCGGCACCGCGCCTGTCCGGCCAGAATCCTCGCGCGGCTTTTCCAAAGGACCGAGAACTCACGAGCGCTTGAGCCGGCAGGAGGCCTAGCCGCAGCGCGGGCCGGACGCCCTTGCCAATCGGGGGGCGTTTGGCCCGCGCTTTGTTTTTGGAGTAGCCAGGCGCGCGCAGGGCGGTTACGGTATCGATATGGGCAAATCCAATATCGATGCGCCGCCGCCGGCGATCGGGCGGCGGTTCAAGAGCGCCAGGGGCGCGTGATGCTTTTCGACGAATGGATCGAACAAGCGTATGCCCTCGGAGCCAGCGATTTGCATCTGGAAGCGGAAACGCCCGTGCTCGTTCGGGTCCGCGGCGATCTGCAGGCGGCCGGCGGGTCCGTCGGCGGCGGCACGCTCGCGCAGGTAGGCCGCGAGCTGTTGGGTGCGGAGCGCTGGGCGCACTTTCTGGAGCGCGGCTCCGCCGACCTCTCCGAAACGATCGCCGGAGTTCGCTGCCGCGTCAATCTCTTTCAAACGGTTCGCGGCATGGCGGCCGCAATCAGGCTTCTGTCGCCCGTGATCAAGGATCTGCGGGCCTGCAATCTGCACCCCGATATCCGCAAGTTCATCGAGGCGTCCACCGGCTTGATCATCATTTCCGGACCGACCGGATCGGGAAAATCGACGACGCTCGCCGCGCTCATCGAAGAGATCAACTCGACCCGTGCCCGCAACATCATTTCGCTGGAAAGTCCCGTCGAATACCTGTTCGCCAACCGGCAATCGTTCATCCGCCAACGCGAGGTTCCAACCCACTCCCCGAGCTTCGAACAGGGCATCACCGACGCCTTGCGCGAGAACCCGGATGTTCTGGTCATCAGCGAGATGCGAACGCCGGAGGTCATGCGGCTCACCCTCGATGCCGCGGAGACCGGACATCTGGTACTCGCCACGATGCATTCGGCGACCTGCGCAGAAGCGCTGAACCGCGTATGCATGTCCTTTCCCTCCGATATCCAGCCGAGTGTTCGAGCGCAGCTCGCGGATTGTCTGGTGGCCGTGTGCTGCCAGCGGCTCGATTACCTGAGTGCGCACCGCCTGCGCGTGCCCCGCTGCGAGATACTGCTGCCTACTTCCGGCGCCAGGGGCACCATCCGGGCCGGCAACCTAAGCCAGTTGACCAACGTTCTGCAATCCGGCGGCGAGGAAGGGATGTGGACCTTCGAGCGCTACCAGCGCTGGATGGAGCAAGCCCGTGATTGGGTGCGGCCGCCTCCACCCACGCCGGCTCGCCCGCCCGCCGCGCGGACCTTAAGGCCGCCGGGGATCAAACCCGCTCCGGGCGGCGCGCCGAACCAGCGCCCGGCGCCCGCGCAAGCGCCGTCCCCGCCGCGATCGCGATCGACGGTCCCGGCCGATGAAGTGATCGAAGTGCCGGCCGAGGAGATGGACCTGGCGGCGCTCGCGGAATTGGCCAAGAAGGTGGTGGAGCGCAAGCCTCCTTAGGTGACCTTTATGCTCAACCGATTGCTTCCCCTGCTGCGCACGGCGATGTACGCGTTGCGCGGCGGATTTCTGGTGCGGCCGCTCCTGATCTCCATCTCGCTCGGGCTTCTGGGCGCCGTGATCTCATCGCTCGAAGAGACCATGCCGGTGTTGAGCGTCTGGGTTCCTTCGGTCCTGTTCCCGTCACGGGCGGATCCGCAGGTCGCACAGGTCATTCTCGCGACCATCGCCAGTTCGATCATGACCGTGGTATCGATCGTCTTCGCGATCCTGCTGATGACGCTGACGCTCGCGTCCATGCAGTTCTCGCCGCGGATCCTGTTGAGCTTCGTGAAGGATCGCGTGACCCAATGGACATTGGGCATCTTCCTCGGCACCTTCGCCTATTGCATGGCTGCGCTGCCCGCAGCGCGCTCGTTCCCGCAGCCATTTGCGCCGGTTGCCACGGTCACCTGCGCCATGCTGCTCGCGGTGATGTGCGTCGCGTGGTTGATTTTCTTCATCAATCACATCTCGCAGGCGATCAGCGTCAATCACATCGTCGATCGGATCGCGCGCGAAACCGAGGGCGTGATCGACGACGTGATGCCGGACTCTCAGCGGCACGCCTATGAGCTCCCGGGCGTGCCGTTCGATCGGAACAAGCGCGAGGCCACCATCGGCAGCGCGATTTCCGGCTACATCCGCTACATCGATACCGGACGTTTGCTCCACCTCGCGCGGGTGTTCAAAGTGCGGGTGCGCGTGCTGCGCCGGGTCGGGCATTTCGTGCCGGCGAACGTCGGTTTGTTCGCCGTGTCTCCCGAAGAGCGCCTCGATCCCGACCGGACCCATGAATTGCGCTCGGCGTTCGATATCGGACCGACGCGCACGATGCAGCAGGATGTCGAGTTCGGCGTCATTCAAATCGTGGACATCGCCCTCAAGGCCATGTCCTCGGCGGTAAATGATCCCAGCACCGCGATCACCTGCGTCGATCAGCTCGGGCGGATCCTGATCCGATTCATAGGCCGCAACGCTCCGGTCTCGATACTTTGCAGCCCGCCTCACGTCGTGCGGGTCATCATTCCATCGATCGGGATCGAGAATCTGCTCAATACCGCATTTGAGCAGATCCGCCACTACTCGATGGCCGATATAGCGGTCAGTCTGCGGCTGCTGCGCGCCTACGACGACATTGCCTCGACGTGCGCCGAGCCGCGCATCCTCGAGTCGCTCATTGCGCGCGGGCGGCGCGTCGTATCCGGCTGCGCGGAACGGCTCGGCTCCGACCACCTCGAGAACCTTCGGCAGCGACTGTGCTCGCTGGAGGCCCGCATGTCTAAGCGCACGGCCACGGCCGACGCCGCGACCCTCTAGGGGGCCCTGCCTGCGGGACGCGGCACCCGGCGAAGCGGCGTTCGTTAGAAAATATCTACAAAAAATTTATGAGTCCGCTTCTGGCATTTGAGGATCGGGAAGGCCGACGCATGGGCTTGTACGTATATGTCCGAATGGTCGTTTGTGCTGGCGCGCGATTACCGTTGATCAGATGCGCGGCACTGATCTCGCCGATGCTGGATCAGATGGGGATATCATGAAAATTCGAATCTATCTGCGAATGCTATTCATAACCATTCTGGCGGCCGGACTTGCCTTGCCCGCAGCCGCGGCCGACCCCTCGATGCCGGCGAACAAAGTGCCCTACGGAGCGATCGTGGGGGTAGTGACCAATGCGGCCAAGCTCCCGGTCGCGGGTGCGACCGTGACGGCTGCGCGAGTGGATGGCGGCGGTATTCGCGCGACAGTATCGAATAGCGACGGCGTCTATTCGTTCGCCG
Source organism: Steroidobacteraceae bacterium (assembly GCA_052326345.1). Taxonomy (GTDB): domain Bacteria; phylum Pseudomonadota; class Gammaproteobacteria; order Steroidobacterales; family Steroidobacteraceae; genus Bog-1198. The sequence continues at coordinate 148,091 of JBKQOZ010000001.1, forward strand.
ATCTGCCTCCCGGCGCGTGGGCCATTACTGCAGAGGCGAACGGTGCGCCCGAGCTAGTCGTGCCGTCGGTGGAAGTCACCGCCGGCAAAGCGACTCGACACGATCTTGTGATGAATGGTCCAGCGGCGGGAACGGCCGCCGCTCCCGCGCTCGCGGCGGCGCCCACCGCTCCGGTGGCGCCCAGCGCTGCGGCAGCGCCGCCGCTGTCGGCCGCCCAGATTGCGGCGATCGTGCCCGAGGCACTCCAGGCGCCTGCACCCGGCCCCGAAAACGACACCCAGACCCCGTTTGCCAACGTTGGCTATGTCGGCTGGATGAACGGCACCACGCGCGAAAATTCGCCGATTTTCGATACGAAGTTTTTCACGCCTGAGATCCGCCTGGACGTGAACTACCTGCAAAGCCTCAACCACCCGCAGGACCATACCATCGACGGCTCGACCGAGGAGTTCCGCTCCGGGGAATTTCAGATCGAGCAAGTCAGCTTTGGCGGAGATTTCCACTGGAACAACGTGAGAGCGCGCTTTCTGTCGATGTACGGCATGTTCGCGACGACCACTCCGCGCAACGACGCCAGCGCCGAGATCGGTCAGTGGGACCTTCAAGGTGCTTACCGGTACTTCTCCGAAGCGAATGCGGGGTATCACTTCGACGTGAGCCATGGCCTCAATGTGGATGCGGGGATCTTCGTCTCCTACATCGGCCTGTTCAGCTACTACAACTTCGATAACTGGACTTATCAGCCGTCTTTCGTGTCATCCAACACGCCCTGGTTCTTCAATGGACTGCGCGTGCAGTGGTTTCCGACCCAGGATCTGAAGATCGAGCCCTGGCTCATCAACGGCTGGCAATCCTACGCCAAGTACAACAGACATCCGGGATTCGGCGGACAGATCCTCTGGATTCCGAGCGACAGCCTCAAATTGGTGTTCAACAGCTACACCACCGGACAGGATAATTTGCAATGCCAGGCGAACAGCAACAACGGGCAAGGAACCATGAACGTGCCCTGCCAGCCCCAGAACGGGGGTAATCCCAACGCT
>JBKQOZ010000002.1:0-37580 GCA_052326345.1 Steroidobacteraceae bacterium
GGCGCTATTGTTGTGTTACCGCGACCAGCCCCATACATCCAGCGCCCGACGAATCCGACATCCGGCCCGCTTTGGTCGCACTCTTACCACATTTTGGTTCGATGTGTAATATCCGCATCGGGGCGACCCGCTCGAGCGGGCGCTTGCCGCTCATTCAGCGTCGGCGGGCTGGCTGCTCGGGTGCTGGCGGATGTACTGGTCATGAGCACGCCGCCGTGCGCGACATTCCAGCTGTTGAGGTGCCGCTCGCACAGCTGCAGCACGACGCTCGCACGGCCTGCATCGGCCACGAGAAACTCGACGCCGAGATCCTTGATGAACGGTATCTCGTTGCGAAAGGCGCTAGCGTGGCTCACGTGCGCACGGATTGTAAACAAATCGGCGCAGTGGCGCTCAACGCAGCAAGTCCTCGAGCACCGCAGCGGTATCCGCGCCGAGGACCGGCGAGGCACTCGCGATGCGGCCCGGCGTTTCAGACAGCTGAACCGGCACGCCGAGCACCCGTATCGGCCCGGCCTCGGCGTGCTGCACGAGGGGCGTCATGTTGCGCGCGCCGGTCTGCGCGTCCTCGACGATCTCTTTGAAGTTGCGCACCACCGTGCAGGGAACACCCGCCCTCGACAGCAGGTCGATCCACTGCGCGGCGGGCCGTGAGCGGAAGGTGCTCTCGAGGAGCGGCTCGAGCACGCGCCGATTCTGCACGCGCAGGGGGTTCGAATGATAGTCCGGGTGCCCGATCAGGTCGCTCCGCCCGAGCGCTTCGCAGAGGCTTCTCCAGAGCTTGTCGCTCGCCGCAGCGATGGTCACTTCCCGGTCCGCGCACATGAAGTTGCGGTACGGAACGATGCTGTCGAACGAAGTGCCCATCGGCACGGGAATCTCGCCCGATGCAAGGTAGCGGGCGAAGTTGGCAAGCATGCTCGACATGAGCGTATCCATCATCGATACGTCGACGAACTGGCCGCGGCCGGTGCGATGCCGGGCTTCCAGCGCCATCAGGGCTCCGACCAGCGCGAACAGGCCTGCGGTGACGTCGGCCACCGAATGCCCCGATCTGACGCTCTCGCCCTGCGCGGTGCCGGTGATGCTCATCAGTCCAGAGGCGGACTGGACGATCAGATCCATCGCCGGCTCGAGGCGCCGCGGGCCGGTCTGTCCGAAGCCGGAGATCGACACGTAGATCAGCCGTGGATTGGCCGCCGACAGCGCCGCATAGTCGAGCCCGAGACGACTCATGACGCCCGGCCTGAAATTCTCGATCGCGATATCGGCCTTCGCGGCGAGCCTGCGGCACACGTCCGGACCCTCGGGACTTTTCAAGTCGACGGTGAGGCTTTTCTTGCCGCTGTTCAAGCCGACGAAGTAGGCGGAGTCCGCGCCTTGAAACGGCGGCCCCCAGCTGCGGCCGATGTCGCCCTCGCCGGGGCTCTCGATCTTGATCACGTTGGCGCCGTACGCGGCCATCAGCATGGTGCAATACGGGCCCGCCAGCGCGTGCGAGAAATCAAGGACAGTGATGCCGTCGAGCGGGGGAGCAGTGTTTGTCATTTGAAGGACCGATTCGGTTCAGCGATAGGTCACGGCCACGCGCTGGCTGATGCCGCACAGCAATTCGTAAGGGATGGTATTCGCCCAGACGGCGATTTCCTCCACGGGCAGTCCGGCGCCCCATAAGACCACCGGGTCGCCCAGACGCGGCGGTCGCGGCAGATCGGTGACGTCGATGCCGATCATGTCCATGGATACACGCCCGGCGAGCGGGGCTCTCACGCCGTTGACCAGCACCGGTGAGCCCGAGGCGAGGTTTCGCGGATAGCCGTCGCCATAGCCCACTGCGGCCACCGCCAAGCGCGCGGCTCGCCTCGCCGTCCAGTCGCCGCCGTAGCCCACATGCTCGCCCGGCGCGAGATCCTTGACCGCTATGACGTGCGATTGCAGCGTCATCGCCGCCTGGAGTCCGTAGTCCGCGCCGATCGTGCCGCTGAATGGCGACACGCCATACAGCAGCAGGCCGGGCCGCACCCAGTCGGCCTGCGACTCTGGAAAACTCAGCATGCCGGCGGAATTGGCAATGCTGCGCTCGCCCGGGAGCGAAGCGGTCGCCTGCGCAAAGCGCGCCAGCTGCTCGGTGGTTGCGGACAGTTCCGGGCTGTCGGCAGAGGCCAGGTGCGTGAACAGATTGACCGGAGTTTGCACCCCGCCGGACAGCGCGCTCAAGGTCTTGAGCGCGGCATCGAAGGCCGCGCCCTTGAACCCCAGGCGATTCATGCCGCTGTCGAGCTTGAGCCACACCTTGAAGCCCTCCGCCGCATCCGCCTTGGCCGCGCGCAGCAGTTCAATCTGCTCGGCGGTGTGCACCACCAGCTCAAAGCCGGCCGCGGCGGCGGCATCGAGCTGTTCGCGATCGAACACCCCCTCGAGCAGCACGGTGGACTTGTGGATGCCGGCAGCGCGCAGCGCGAGCCCCTCATCGACGCGCGCCACGGCAAAAGAGTCGGCCGACTCGAGTGCGCGCGCCGCCGCGATGAGTCCATGACCGTAGGCGTTCGCCTTGATGACCGCCATGATTCGTGAGTGCGGCGCCCATTGCCGCACCGCCTGCAGATTATGCTCGAGCGCGCCGGTGTCCACCGTCGCGCTGACCATCGGGATCATCGCCCGATCACGGCCGCGTCACCGGCGTCATCGAAACACGCCCTCGGCGTACGACTCCGGCGCGTAGTTCTCGAACTTGGTGTATTGCCCGAGGAAGGTGAGCTGCACGTCGCCGGTCGGGCCGTTGCGCTGTTTGGCGACGATGATGTCTGCGATGCCCTTGCGCGTGGTGTTCGGGTCGTACACCTCTTCGCGGTAGATCAGCAGAATCAAATCTGCGTCCTGCTCCAAGGCTCCAGACTCCCGCAGATCCGACATCACCGGCTTTTTCTCGACGCGCTGTTCGACGCCGCGGTTGAGCTGCGATAAGGCGATGACCGGCACCTTCAATTCCTTGGCGAGCGCCTTGAGGGAGCGGGAGATTTCCGAAATCTCCGTGGCGCGGTTTTCCTTGGTGCCGGCCACCTGCATGAGCTGCAGGTAGTCGACCACGATCAAATCCAGGCCGCGTTCGCGCTTCAGGCGCCGCGCGCGCGCTCGAACCTCGGTCGGCGTGAGCGCCGGCGTCTCATCGACATGGATGCTCGCGCTGCCGAGCTGCGTCATGGCCGAGTCGATGCGCGGCCAATCGTCCTCGTGCAGGCGGCCGGAGCGCAGGTGGCTTTGGTTGATTCTGCCCAGCGACGAGATCATGCGCAGGGTGAGCGACTCGGCGGACATTTCCATGCTGAAGATCGCCGCCGACTTGTTCGCGCCGAGCGCGGCGTTCTCCGCGATGTTGACCGCAAGCGTGGTCTTGCCCATGGATGGTCGGCCGGCGATGATGATCAGATCGCCCGCCTGCAGTCCGGAGGTCATCTCGTCGAGCTGCTTGAACCCGGTCGATATGCCGGTCATCTTGCCGTCGGAGTGGTACAGCTCGTCGATCCGGTTGACGACGTCCGGCAGGATGCTCTTCACGGTGCGAAAGCCGACCCGGCCGCGCGCGCCGCGATCGGCGATCTCGAACACGGCGCGCTCGGCGTCGTCGACGATTTCGCGCGTCTCGCGCCCTTCGGGCTCGAGCGCACTGACGACGATCGAATTTCCCACGGTGATGAGCTGGCGCAAAGTCGAGCGCTCGCGCACGATGTCCGCGTATGCGCGGATGTTCGCGGCGGTCGGGGTGTCGCGGACGAGCGAGCCGAGATACCCAAGGCCGCCCACCTGATCGAGCAGTCCTTGCGCGTCGAGATGGCCCGACAGGGTCACCGCATCGCAAGGCTGATTGCGCTCGATGAGGCCGGCGACGGCCGCAAAGATCAGCCGGTGGTCGTTGCGGTAGAAGTCCTCGGCGCGCACCCGGTCGGCGACCTGATCCCACGCCGCGGCATCGAGCATCAATCCGCCGAGCACGGATTGCTCGGCCTCGATGGAATGCGGCGGGAGGCGCAAGCCGTCGTCGGCCGCTGCGCCCGAGCCCAAACGATTGCCGACGCGAGTCGCGGCCACGTGCAATCTGCGCGCGCGGCTTTGCCGGCCGCTACTCTTCGGCGATGACTGTGACCGTCAAGGTCACATCAACGTCGGTATGCAGGTGCAGTTGCACCTGGTGCTCGCCGGTGGAGCGGATCGGCCCGGTGGGCATGCGCACTTCGCTGCGTGCAATCGGGTGCCCCGCTTGTATCGCGGCCTCGGCGATGTCCGCCGTGCCGATGGATCCGAACAGCTTGCCTTCGGTGCCGGCCTTGGCCTTGAGCTCGAGCTTGAAGCTCTCGAACTTGGCGGCGCGCGCCTGCGCCGCCGCAAGCTCTTCGTTGGCCTTCGCTTCGAGCTGGTGGCGCTGGGCTTCGAACTTCGCGATGTTGGCGGGAGTCGCCATCGTCGCCCTGCCCGTGGGCACCAGAAAATTTCGCGCGTAGCCCGATTTCACCTTGACCCTATCGCCGATTTGCCCGAGGTTCGCGACCTTCTGCAACAGTATGATTTCCATGTGCTTCGCCCCGCGGACTAATGCTGATCGGTGTACGGCAGCAGCGCCAGGAAGCGCGCACGGCGAATGGCGAGCTGCAGTTGACGCTGATAATGCGCCCGGGTGCCGGTGATGCGGCTCGGGACTATCTTGCCGGTTTCCGTGACGTAGCTCTTGAGCGTCGCCAGATCCTTGTAGTCGATCTGCTTGACGTCGTCGGCCGTGAAACGGCAGAACTTCTTGCGGCGGAAAAAACGTGCCATGTTGTGCTCCTGTTGTCCTGCGCCTTGCCTTACCGCCCGCCCATCGCCATGTCGTCCTCGTCCCCGTCGTCGCCGAAGTCATCGTGGCGGCGGGCATTCTCGTCCGGCGCGCGCGCCATCGGCGAGGCCTCGGTGACTGCCTCGTCCATCTTGACCACGAGGCTGCGCAGCACGGCATCGCTGAAGCGGAAAGAGCCGGTGAGTTCGGCGAGCGTCTTCTGATCGCACTCGATGTTCAGCAGGATGTAGTGCGCCTTGTGCACCTTGGAGATCGGGAAAGCCAGCTGACGCCGACCCCAATCCTCAAAGCGATGCACCAGACCGCCGCCGGCGCTGATCATGCCCCGGTAGCGATCGACCATCGCAGGTACTTGCTCGCTCTGGTCCGGATGGACCAGAAGCACGATTTCATAATGCCGCATTGCAGGCTCCCTACGGTTTTAGCCTCCCGTTGCGAGCGGTGAGGCAAGGAGTGATGCCGGCAAGCCGGCGCAAAAGAGCGCGAAGAATACGCGCTCCGGGCATTGCCGGTCAACCCGCCCGCGGCTCAACCCCTTAGGGGCCGCTCCAGCCGCTGGCGGCGCGCCTCGAACAGGGCGACGCCGGCCGCCACCGAGACGTTGAGGGATTCCACCTGACCGGCCATCGGGATGCGCACCAGGAAATCGCAGCGCTCGCGGGTCAGCCGCCGCATGCCGCCGCCCTCCGCCCCCAGGACCAGGCACAGCGCCCGGTTCAGATCCGCCCCGTACAACGACTGTTCGGCCTCCCCGTCCGTCCCCACCACCCAGACGCCGCGCTCCTTCAGCATGGACAAGGTCCGGGCAAGGTTGGTGACGGCGGCGACCGGTACGAACTCGGCGGCGCCCGCCGCGACCTTGCGCACCACGCCGTCGACGGCGGCGGCGCGATCCTTCGGGATGATCACGGCCTGGGCGCCGGCCGCATCCGCGGTGCGCAGGCACGCCCCGAGATTATGCGGATCGGTGATTCCATCGAGCACCAGCAGCAAGGGGTCCTGAATCTCGCCCAGCGCAGCGGACAGATCCTGCTCATTCCACGGCTTGAGCGGCCGAACCGCCGCCACTGCGCCCTGATGAGCGACGTCCCCTGCCAGCTTGCGCAGCGCCTCGCCGCCCGCGATCTGCACGTGCACGCCCGCCGCCCGCGCCCGCTCTGTCAGGCTGCGGGTGCGCGCATCGTCGCGCGGTTCGCCGATCCACAGTTCGAGCAGCCGTTCCGGCGTACGGTCGATGACCGCGCCGACGGCGTGCAGACCATACACCAGATGGCGCTTCGTATCGGACACGCCGGCCGCGTCAGCCGCGTCCGCCGCGCCGGCCGCCGCCGCGGCCGGAGGTGCTGTTGCGCCGCGACGCGCCTCCCGGCCCACGCCGCGCCCGGTGTTCCGCACCCCCGCGCCGTGGTGCGCGCACCGTGCCATGCGATGCGGCGGCATCCGCGTCGAGCAGATCAAAATCGACTTGCCGCTGCATGAGATCCACCCGGCTCAGGCGCACGCGCACACTGTCGCCCATCTGCCAGCGCCGGCCGGTGCGCTGACCGACCAGCCCCATACCGCCATTTTCCAGCTCCCAGTAGTCGCCCGGGATGGCCGAGATGTGCACCAGACCGTCGATGGGCATCTCCTTGAGCTGCACGAACAGCCCGAACTCGAGGGCACTGGAAATGGTCGCGTCGAAGACTTCCCCGACTCGCGGCTGCAGATACAGGCATTTGAGGTATCCCATGACGTCGCGAGCCGCTTCGTCCGCGCGCCGCTCGCGCTGCGAGCTCTCGGCGCCGAGCGTCTGCAGCTCGGCGGTCGAGTATTTGTGCCCGGAAGCGGAATTTGGCACCACGGCGGCCTTGATGGCGCGATGCACGAGCAGATCGGGGTAGCGGCGGATCGGCGAGGTGAAGTGCGCATATTCCTCGAGCGCGAGGCCGAAATGGCCGATGTTGGTCTGCTGATAGACGGCTTGGGCGAGCGCGCGAATCACCAGCCCCTCGAGCAGCAAGCCGTCGGGCCGCGCGGACAGCCGCTCGACCAGTTGCCGAAATTCGCGCGGACTTGGGCGCTCGGAGAACGTCGCCCCCACGTTGAGCGCGCTCATGACCTTGAGCAATTCGGTGACGCGCTTCTCTTCGGGCTGGCCGTGCACTCGGTACAGGCTTCCCGCCTTGGCCAGACGCAAGGCGACCGCCGCCTCGACGTTCGCGGCGATCATGCACTCCTCGATCAGGCGATGCGCATCGTTGCGCATGACCGCGTAGAAGCCCTCGATCCTGCCCTCCTCGCCGATCCGCGCCTTGACCTCGCCGCCGCGAAAATCGAGCGCGCCGCGCGCTTCGCGCGCGCTTTTCAACGCGCCGTACACGCCGTGGAGGTTCTCAAGCGACGCGCGCACCGCGGGCGTCAACTCATCGTCGCAGGCGCCGCGCGGATTCTGGAGAAATTCCCATGCCTGACCGTAGGTGAGCCGCGCATGCGAGCGGATCACCGCTTCATAGAAGCGCGCCCGGCCCGGAGCGCCGGCTCTGCTCACGCGCATGTCGCAGACGAACGCCAGCCGTTCGACGTGGGGCTTCAGCGAGCACAGATGATTGGACAGGTGCTCCGGCAGCATCGGCAGCACCCGGTCCGGAAAATACACGGACGTGGCGCGCGCGCGGGCCTCGCCATCGAGTGCGCTGCCGGGGCGCACGTAGTGGCTCACATCGGCGATGGCCACCACCAGCCTCCAGCCGCCGCCGCGCAGGCTCTGCGCGCACACGGCGTCGTCGAAATCCTTGGCGTCCTCGCCGTCGATGGTCACGAGCGGCAGCTCGCGCAGATCCTCGCGGCCGGCGCAGTCTCCCGCAGCGACGTCCGGGTCGAACAGATTCGCCGCGTGCAGCACCGCGGCAGGGAACTCCTGCGGCAGGTCGTGGCGCAATATGGCGAACCGCGCCGCGAGGTCCGAGGGCTTGAGGTTCTCGAGCACCTCGACGATGCGGGCGTGCGCGGGCGCCTCGCCCTGCGGCCGCTTGGTGATCTCTACGATGACGTGTGCGCCGTCCGCCACGCCGTGGGCGGCGCGCGCCGCCACCTCGACCGCATACCAATGGCCGGGATCCTCCGGCTCGAGGCGGCCGTGACCGTGACCTGCGTGCCAGACCGCGCCGATTCGCGCCGGTGCATCGGCGGTGCGGCGTATCAGCCGTGCGGTACGCCGCCCGCGGTCGTTGATGCCGACGGCGAGCACCTCCACCCGATCATTGTGCATCAGCGTCGCCGTGTCGGCGCGTGCCAGCACCAACGGCGCAGAACCGTCCTCCGGCAGCACCAGCACGTCGCCGTTGGGCCTGCCGCGGATTCGGCCGGCCACGCGCTCGCCGTCGCCGGCGGTTGCGAAGCCGTTCGGGCCCTCGATCGCCTGCCCGTCGCGCACCATCGCGGCCAGTCTCTTGGACAAGGCGGCGCGCTGCGCTTCTGTGTGCAATCCCAGTCGTTTTGCGAGACGCGCCGCGGTCAGGGGTTCAGGCGCTTCGGACAAATGCTTGAGCAGCAGCTCGCGGCTCGCAATCGGATCCGCGTAGCGCAGCTGCTCCAGTTCTAGATTGGGATCCTCAGCGCGCCAGTCGTGCGGCTTGGCGGATGCGGCGGCGCGCTTTTTGGGTCGGCGCGAGCCGGTGGGACCACGTCGTGTCATGGGGAGTAAAAGCCTCGAACTCGATGATTTGGCGCACGAGGTTAGCAGCTTTGCGCCCGGCGGGTGCGCCTTACAGGTCGGCGGGTACGTCGCGCGCCGACAGCGGCTGCGAGCGCCCTTGCGCGCGTTTGGCGAGCCAGTAATAGGCCGGCGCGGTGACCGCCAATCCAACGACCCAGGACAAATCGATCCCGCCCATGGAGCGCGCAACCGGCCCCGCGTACAGCGGCGAGTCGATGAACGGCAGCTGCACCAGGATGCCGGCGGCGTAGCAGGTGACCGCCGCCGCGTTGACCCGGCCGTAGATGCCTCCATCCTGCCGGAAGAACGAGTCGACGTCGTACTCGCCGTGCCGCAACAGGTAGTAGTCCACGAGATTGATCGCGGTCCACGGCACCAGCACGTACAGCAGCAGCAGAATGAAGTCCTCGTACTTGACCAGGAAGGTCTCTTTGCTCGCCAGCGCACCGAGCAGCGACAACGCGAACAGCGCCAGCGCGATGACGGTGCGCGCGCCGGGGCCGGGCGACCAGCGCGGAATCAGCGTCTGGCCGAAGGTCAGCGTCGACAGCGCTCCGCAGTACAGGTTCATGGCATTGGCGGCCGCGACGCCGACGGAAAAGACGATCAGCACCAACGGCGCAATGCCGTGCGTCAACAGCGCGAGTCCCGCGATCAAGTTGCCCTTGGGCGCCGCCAGGCCAACCATGGCGCCGAGCACCATGGGAAAAAACGAGCCCAGGGTGCAGCCCCAGTAGCTGGCCCAGAATGCCGGTTTTACGCCGGTATCGCGCGGCATATAGCGCGAATAGTCCGATACGTAGGGCGCGTAGGCGATCTGCCACAGCGCGGCGGCGGATATGATCCCGAGCAGCCCCGGCAGATTGAAGGCGTTGCGGCTCAAGAAATCCGCGGGCAATCCGTGTACCCAGATGATCCATGCGGCGGTGAGCAGCAGCACGGAGCCGGACAGGTACGTCATCACCCGCGTGTACGCGTGAATGAGATCGTAGCCGTAGACCGCTGCGATCACCGACAGCACGCCCACCAGCGCTATCCCCGGCGCGTCGGACATCCCGGGCAGCAGACTCGCGAGCGCCTGACCGCCCAGCACCAGGTTGGAGGCCAGGAATCCGACGTACATCACGATGACGATGCCGATCACGAGCAGCGAGCCCAGCGAGCCGAATTGTCCTCGGGTTTGAATCATCTGCGGCACGCCCAGTGTCGGACCCTGGGCGGCGTGCAGCGCCATGAACACCGCGCCGACCAGATTGCCCGCGGCGAGGCCCACGACGGCCCATCCGAACGGCAGCGCAAACACCGTCACCGCGAGCCCGCCCGTGACGATGGTCAGCAGCATGAGATTCGAGCCGAACCAGACGGTGAACAGATCGCCGTAGGTGCCGTGCCGCTGATCCAGGGGAATCGGCTGAATGGTCGAATGTTCGAGGCGGGCCGCGCGTTCGCCGGTGCTCATGATGCGTCCCTTCTCACAATTCGCCGGGCACGCCGAAGCTCGGTGCGCGCTCGGGATCGAGCGCGCGGCGCACGTAATCCTCGGTCTGAGGCGCGTAGATGCCCCAGATCATGGCGAGCTCGGCCACCGGATCGCCGCCGCTCCAGTCGACGCGCAGATCGACGATGGGCCACGGCACCTCGCGCACCACCAGCAGCCCCGCGGAATGAATCGGCCCGGCCTCCCCGCCGCGCCCGGCACCCGCGGCCAGCGCGCGCAGCAGCCGGGCAGCCAGGTGACCGCTCGCCGCGTCGAACGCGCCGATCATGGCGGCCGGCACATCGGCATGCGCCAGCAGATTTCCGGCCGCCGCGGCATGCGCGCCGATCGCGGATGCGGCCAGCCCGAGCGAGCGAGCGCCGGAATGTACGGCAGGCGCGCCGGCTGCCCCGATCACGAGCAGCTGCCGATAGTCGGCGAAGGGCGTCGAGCTCAGCGCAGCCTCGACAGCGGCGGCCGCGCCGCCGCCGTGCGCCAGGCACTCGAGAACGGCAGGACCCAGGCGCGGATCGGTGATGTTCTGCGTGGCCGCTGCGCCGGCGCCGGCGCGAGCATGCGCGCAGCGCGCGGCCACGGCCGGCGAGGAGGAGGCGATCGCGACGCCGAACATCGGTGGATCGAACGAACGCGCCACGATCGAGAATGTCACCGCTCAGCTCTCATCGGGTATCACGGCGATCACATCGACTTCGACGAGCCACTCGGGCCGCGCAAGACCCGCGACCACGATGCCGGTCGACACCGGGTACACTCCCTTGAGCCAGCGGCCGATGGTTCGGTAGACCGCCTCGCGCAAGCGCGGGTCGGTCAAATAAATCGTCACCTTGCAGATGTGCTCCAGGCGGGCGCCCGCCTCGGACAGCAGCTGCTTGATGTTCGACATCGCCTGCTCGGCCTGCGCGGCCGCATCGCCCACCCCGACATTTACCGCGGTGTCGAGATCCTGGCCCACCTGCCCGCGGACGAACACGGTGCGGCCGCGGGCGACGACCACCTGGCACAGGTCGTTGTCGAGCTTCTGTTCCGGGTAGGTGTCGCGGGTATTGAACTTACGCAGACGCGTGTGCATGAGAGACTCCAAACCGTTGATCCTACAACGCCATGCTTAAAATTATGTGTGATTTATTGCGCGCCGCTGCGCCGCCTCGAGACCGTCCGGCGGCGGGCCGCCCGTCGCCCAATCGAGCAGCTGCGCCACGTGCACCACTGGAAATCCGCCCGCCTTGCCGATCTGTACCATGCAGCCGATATTGCCCGCCGCGACCACATCCGGCGCGAGTGCAGCCAGGCTCGCCGCCTTGCGCGTACCGAGCTCGGCGGCTATGCCGGGCTGCAGGATGTTATAGACGCCGGCCGAGCCGCAGCACAGATGCGCATCGGCCGGCACGCGCACCTCAAAGCCGGCGGCGGTCAACACGCGCACCGGCGCGCTCTGCACTTTTTGGCCGTGCTGCAGCGAGCACGCCGCGTGGTAGCCGACGACGGTGGCGGGCAAGCGCACCCGCGGCGGCAGACCGATTCGATCGATGAGCTCGGTCACATCGCAGGCGAGCGCCGCCACGCGCGCGGCCTTCACCGCATAGCGGGGATCGTTCCGCAGCAGGTGGCCGTAGTCGCGCACCTGTGTGCCGCAGCCCGATGCGGTCACCACGATGGCGGCCAGCGGGCCGGCCGCGAGTTCCCGATCCCAGGCATCGACGCTGGCCCGCGCCATCGCCTGAGCCTGCGCATCCCTCCCCAGATGATGCGCAAGCGCTCCGCAGCAGCTCTCCCGGCGCAATCTCACGACCTCGACGCCGGCGCGCTGCAGCAGCCGCTCGCAGGCCGCCTGAATTTCCGGGGCGAGCACTGGCCCGACGCAGCCGCACAGCAGGCCCACGCGCACGGCGCGCGCGGATTCGCGCTGCGTGGGCACCGGGCGCAGCGTGCGGGCCTGCGGCCCGGCGCGAGGCGCGCGCGAAGACGGCCGCCGCGCGGACGCGCCGTTGAGCGCCAACAAGGTCGCGAGCGGCCGAAGTCCCGGCGTGCGTTCGAACAGCCCGGCCAGCGGCCGGGCAAGCGCGGCAAGCGCCATGGCGGCGCGCATGCGGCCGCGATACGGCAGCGTCGCCGCAAGCAACGAGCGCAGCAGCCGCTCGCGCAGCGGTCGGCGATAGCGCTCTTCGACGTACGCACGGCCCGTGTCGATGATCCGCCGGTAACTCACCCCGGACGGGCAGTGCGTTTCGCATGCAAGACAGGACAGGCAGCGGTCCAGATGTTTCACCACCTGCGGCGTCGGCTTCGCGGAGGTCTCGAGCATTTCCTTGACCAGATAGATGCGGCCGCGGGGGCTGTCGAGTTCGTTGCCGAGCAGCACGTACGTCGGACACGTCGCCGTGCAAAATCCGCAGTGCACGCAGCTGCGAATGGCGCCTGCTGCAGAGGCTGTCGCCGGGTCGGCGAGCTGCGCCGCGTCAAACCGGGTATGCACCGCGGGACCCTATAACTCGGCTGCCAGATCGAGGCCGGGATTGAGAATCCCGGATGGATCGAATGCCGCCTTGAGTCTCGCATGCAGCGCCCGCATCCCGCCAAGGGGGTCGGCTGCGCCGGGAAGCGCGGCGTGGGCCGCCCGGCTCAGCGCTTCGCGCATCGCCGCCGGCGCGCGAATCAGCGCGGCATGGCCACCGAGGGAGCGTGCAGCGGCGCGAACGCGCTCGGCTTGAACATGCTCGGTGCGTGCAGGCGCCGCATCCTCGGGTAGGGCCGCCCACACCAGGCCGCCCGCCCAGTCGTACACATAACGGGCCCCGGACCATGCGAGCAGCGGCTGAACCCGCCAGCCGCGCGCGGGCGGCACCGAAAGGCGCCACAGCGCGTGCCCCTGGCGCGGCAGCGCATCGAGCGAGCGCACGCCCTGCCAAAACGCGCGGCTCTCGTCGGCCTCGATCGTCGTGCCGGCGCCCATCGGCTCCAGCGCGCGCTTAAGATCGCGGCTGCGCGCCTCGACCGAGGGTCCGAAGCCTTCGAGGCGCAGCGCCGTCACCGCGCGCGGCAGGGGCACGTGGGCCGCCGCGGATACGGCCGCCGGCAGAGCCATGGCCGCACTCATCAGATGATTGGCCGCCTCGTCCGGCAAGCCCTTGAACAGTATCGTCGTCTCCATCCGCGGGCGCGGCAGCACGCGCATGGTGATGGAGAGCAGCACCGCCAGGGTTCCCCAGGAGCCCGCCATCAGCTTGGGCAGATCGAAGCCGGTCACATTCTTGACCACGGCGCCGCCGCCCTTGAGCGTCTCTGCGCGTCCCGAGACCGCCGTGAATCCGAGGATGTGGTCGCGCGCCGCCCCCATGGACACGCGCCTCGAACCGGACACGTTGGCCGCGACGATGCCGCCGAGAGTCGCGCGCCCCGCCTCTGCGCCGAACATCGGCCCGTGATCGAACGGCTCGAATGCCAGCATCTGCCGGCGCTCGGCCAGCGCAGCTTCGATCTCTGCCAGCGGCGTTCCGGACCGCGCGGTCACCACCAGCTCATCCGGATCGTAGTCGGTGATGCCGCTGAGGGCGCTCATGTCGAGCAGCGCGGCGGCTGCGACCGGCGGCCGCAACAGACGCTTCGAGCCGCCGCCTCGCACTTCCAAGCCGCGCTGCTCTGCCGCCGCATCGGCCACGATGCTCTGCACTTCGGCCGCCGTCGCCGGCGCATGGCGTATTTGCTGCGCCATGGCTCAGAAGCGCGGAATATCCGGGAACGCGACCGCCCCGCGATGCACGTGCATGCGTCCGAGTTCGGCGCACCGATGCAAAGTGGGAAACACCTTGCCGGGGTTGAGCAGCATCGCCGGATCAAAGGCGCACTTGATGCGCTCTTGGTGGGCCAGGTCCACGTCATTGAACATTTCACCCATCAGATCGCGCTTCTCCACGCCCACCCCATGCTCTCCGGTCAACACCCCGCCCATTGCCACACAGGTGCGCAGGATCTCCGCGGCGAATGCCTCCGCGCGCTCGAGTTCGCCGGGGGCGTTGGCGTCGTACAGAATCAACGGGTGCAGATTCCCATCGCCGGCGTGAAACACGTTGGCCACCCGCAGCCCATGTCGCCGGGACATGTCCTGCATTTGCGTCAGCATTTGCGGCAGGCAGCGCCGCGGGATGGTGCCGTCGATGCAGTAGTAGTCCGGCGAGATTCTTCCCATCGCCGGAAATGCGGCTTTGCGCCCGGCCCAGAACTGAAGGCGCTCCGCCTCGTTCGCCGAGACCCGCACCGTCGAGGCGCCGTTGCGGGCCGCGATGCCGGTCACCAACTGCATCACGTGCCCGCACTCCTCCTCAGGTCCGTCGACTTCCACGATGAGCAGCGCATCGACATCGCGCGGATATCCGACCCCGAGAAAATCCTCGGCCGCGTGAATGGCGGGCCTGTCCATGAGTTCCATGCCGGCGGGAATGATGCCGTGCGCGATCACCTCGGCGACGCACTGAGCCGCGGACTCCACCCGAGCGAAGCCGAGCAGCACCGCCTGCGCCGCCGGCGGCTTGACCAGCAGGCGCAGCGTGACCTCCGAGACCACGCCGAGCAGCCCCTCAGAGCCGATGGCGAGGCCGAGCAAATCGTACCCCGGCGCATCGAGGGCCTTGCCGCCGAGTTCGAGCACCTCCCCGTTCATCAGCACGATCTTCAAGCCGAGCACGTTGTGCGCCGTCATACCGTACTTGAGACAATGCACTCCGCCCGAATTCTCCGCGACGTTTCCGCCGATGGTGCAGGCGATCTGGCTCGAGGGATCCGGAGCGTAATAAAAGCCGCGTGCCGCGACCGCCTGCGAGACCGCGAGGTTGGTGACCCCCGGCTGCACCACCGCGGTGCGATTGTCGTAGTCGATTTCAAGAATGCGGCGCAGCCGGGTCAAGCCCAGCAAGATGCCATCTTCCAGCGGCAGCGCGCCGCCCGATAAAGAGGTGCCCGCGCCGCGCGGGACGACCCTGACTTGCTGCTCATCGCACCAGCGCAGAACGGCGCAAATCTGCTCGGTATTCTCCGGCAGCACGACCAGCAGCGGCCGTTGGGCATAGGCGGTCAGCGCATCCGATTCGTAGGGCGCCAGTTCGTCGAGGTGGTCGATCACGCCTTCGCCGGGCACGATGTCGCGCATGGCGGCCGCGATCTGTCCACGCCGCGCGAGGGTGCGCGGATCGGGAGCCGGCATTTTCAACGACATCGGCTACGCTCCTTAAGTACGAAAGGCCTTCAAGTATGCGCGCTGCGCGGCGTAGGCAGGGATGGCCGCAGCGGCCCTCATTCTGATTGACAAGGCACAAGCCGGTGCGTAGATTCCTGCGCCTCGCTTTCGGCGGACCCATCTGAAGCCCAGGTGGCGGAACTGGTAGACGCGCTGGTTTCAGGTACCAGTGGAGCAATTCGTGGAGGTTCGAGTCCTCTCCTGGGCACCATAATCAATAGGTTACGATATATTTCTCACACCGTAGTGAGCCGCAGCGCCCGCCGCACGCCGGTGCTCCAATTTTGCTCGTTGCCGTCGGCGATGCGGATGGCATCCCGCCCGTCATTTTTCGCCGTGTAGAGCGCCGCATCGGCGCGGGCAATGAGCTCATCGAGCGACCGCGTACCCTCGTCGCTGCTCGACAGACCTGCGCTCAAGGTCACACGCAGCCCGCTGCCGTTCGCGGGCAGGCGGATTCCGCACACCAGCGTTCGCAGCCGCTGCAGGCTTGCGACGGCGAGATCCAGAGAGGTCTCGGGCATCACCAGCAGAAATTCCTCACCGCCCCACCGCCCCAGAATGTCCGACTCGCGCAGCGCCTCGCGACCCGCGCGGGCAAACTCCTTCAATACGTGGTCGCCGGCTGCATGTCCGCACCGGTCATTGATGACCTTGAAGTGATCCATGTCGATGATGGCGATCGTCAGCGGCTTTTGCGATTCGCCCGCGGCCTGCAACGCCGCCGCCGCCAGCTCCGCGGTGCGGCGCCGATTCGGCAGGCCGGTCAAGGAGTCCTGGCTCGCCAGCTTCACCAACTGCTGACGGTAGCGGCGATTGGCGATCAAGAAGTAGATGAGCAGCGCGATCACCCACACGCCCGCCACCACGACCACGGCATTCCACCGCAGCTGCTGCGCCTGGCGGCTCGATTGCTCGTGGGACAGCGCGAGCTCGCGCTGCAGCGACGCGTTACGCTCGACCTCCCGGTCGGTCTCGAAGCGCGCGCGCTCGGCGTTCGCCTTCCGATTGCGCTCGGCATCGTTCGCGGCCTTGTAGCGGCTGACGTATTCCTGCAGGTCATTGTACGCCTCGCGGTAGTCGTGCAAGGCCGCGTTCGTGCGGGCGCGCCATTGGTACATGGGACCGACGTCGCGCGGCGGCATGTCGGCGCCGTTATGATCGAGCACTCTGTTCAAGACGCCGAGCGCGCGCTCGGCATGCCCCAATCCCATCTCGATTCGCGCCTGCAGCGCCATGGTCTCTTTCATCGAATCGCCCGACTGCGCCACGCTGAATATGCGCAGCGCGCTGGCGCACTCGCGCTGCGCGGGCGCCAGCCGCCCGAGCTCGATGTGCGCTTCGCAGATTCGCTCGTCGGCAAACGCGATCCCCTGCAGGTCGTCGAGCTGCAGGCTCAGCTTGCGGGCCGCCGTGAACTCGACGATCGCGGCATCGTAGCTGCCCATCAATTTCAAGATCTGGCCGCGCATGAATCGCGAAACGGAGAGGCTCATGGTGGCGGCGTGCGAGGCGTCCCAGTCGATCTTCTCCTGATTGAGCGCCAGCGCCTCGCTGTAGTCGCCCATGCTGCGCATGACCAGGGACAGGTAGTCCGCCGACATGATGTGCTGCTCGGTCACGGCGGGGGCGATGCTCGCACGATATGCCTGGGTCAGGGTGACGATCGCCAGATCTTCGCGGTCCTGCCGGTGCTCGAGCAAGCCGCGCGTCATGAGCAGGCAGGTATCGGCGGTCGAGCCGCGCGGCTGGAGCATTCGGGCCGCCTCGACCGCCTCGATGGCGCTGGCGATGCCCGCTTTGTCGTAGACGCTTTCGGCGTACGCGGACAGCAATTCCAGGTGCACGCGATCGTGTTCGCCGGTGGCCAGCGCGAGCCCCTTCGCCGCGGCCTCTCGCGCCTTGCCGTCCAGCTCCAGAATGCCGTAGGCCTGTGCCAGGATGCCAAACAAGGCGGCCTTGCGCGAGGCATTGGTATGCAAATCACTCGGCGGTCCGCGCTGCAGGGCATCCAACTCACTCTGCGCTTGCCTGAGCGCTTTGGTTCCGTCCTCCGACACCAGATCCTGCAGTCGATGCAGCTCCGGGTCGGGATTCTCGAGGCAGCTGGCCCCCGCCGCAAACGGCAGCCACGCTGCGGCGAGCAGCATCGAGGGCCACCGCCAAAATCGCGCCGCTCTCGAGGCGTGTCGGCCCGCATGCCTGAATTCATACATGAGTGGCCGAAAATTACGGCGTCAGCGGCTTTCAATCGACCCGGGGCGTCACGGTTTTTTAACTTTCGCCGGCGATCCGAAGGGAAGCGACATAAGCAGATGCTTGCGCCAGGCGAATAATGTGACGCAGGTCGCAGTGGCAAGTCCCAGCGGGCTGGCGCATATTTGCCATCAGAATAATTAATTCGCGCGAGGAATATCGTATGTCAGCGTCTTTCCTGGACCGGGAGAGCACGGTTGCGCCTGCCGGCTACGACCGCTTCTCGGTGCCTCCCGCGGCTCTGGCCGTGCATTTGTCGATTGGCCAGGCATACGCTTTCTCGACCTTCAACCTGCCGCTGACCAAACTCATCGGCATCACCCATTCGGCGCCCGGGGATTGGAAACTCACCGAGGTCGGCTGGACCTTCTCGATTGCGATCGCCATTCTCGGGCTGTCGGCCGCCCTGTTCGGCCGCTGGGTCGAGCTGGCCGGTCCGCGCAAATCGATGTTCACCGCCGCTCTGTGCTTCGGCGGCGGCTTCATCGTGGCGGCGATGGGCGTGCATTTTCATACGCTCTCGCTGCTTTACCTCGGCTACGGCGTGCTCGGCGGCATCGGACTCGGCGTCGGCTACATTTCGCCGGTTTCCACCCTGATCAAATGGTTTCCCGACCGTCCCGGCATGGCGACCGGCATGGCCATCATGGGCTTCGGCGGCGGCGCGCTGATCGCCGCGCCGTTGTCGCTGCTGCTGATGGCGCACTTCAGGACCGCGACTTCGACCGGCGTGATGGAAACATTCGTCACCATGGGCGTCATTTATTTCATGTTCATGATGATCGGCGTGTACGCAGTGCGGGTGCCTGCGGTCGATTGGAAACCGGCCGGATGGGTCGCGCCGGTGAAGCCGCGGCCGCTCGTGACCGAGGCCCATGTCGCCGTCGACTTGGCCTGGAAGACCCGGCAATTCTGGCTGCTGTGGACGGTGCTGTGCATGAACGTCACGGCCGGAATCGGCGTGCTGGGCCAGGCTTCGCCCATGATCCAGGAGATCTTCAGCGGGCGGGTGACTCCCGAGGCGGCCGGCAGCTTCGTCGGCCTGCTCAGTCTGTTCAACATGGGCGGCCGATTCGTCTGGGCCACGGTGTCGGATTACATCGGCCGGCGCAATACCTACATCGTGTTCTTCGGGCTCGGCATTTTACTGTATTCGAGCGTGCCGACGATCGGACACATTGGCTCGATTCCGCTGTTCGTCGCGGCCTTTGCCGTCATTTTGTCCATGTACGGCGGCGGCTTCGCGACCATTCCTGCGTATCTGCGCGACATCTTCGGCACCATGCATGTCGGGGCGATCCACGGCCGGCTGCTCACCGCGTGGTCCGTCGCCGGAGTCTTAGGTCCGGTGCTGGTGAACTACATCAGGCAGTACCAGATCGACAGCGGCGTGCCGAAGGCGCAGGCCTACTCGGTCACCATGTACATCATGTGCGCACTGCTGCTGGTCGGCCTGCTGTGCAACCTCGGCATGCGGGCGGTGAGCGACAAATACCATCACCGCCTGGGGGCATCGGGCCCCGCGAGGGCGGCATCATGAAAGCGCGAAATTTCGCTCTGTGGCTGGCGGTGGGAGTACCGCTGCTGTGGGGGGTCATGAAGACCCTGGAGAACGCCGTCAAGCTGTTTCATTAGACTCACTTCATGGCGCCGCGGGCCGCAATCCAGCGGTCGATCTGCGGCAGCACCATCGTGACCAGTCGCTCGTTGCGATGAATCGAGGAGCTTGCCTGCAAGAACGGCTTGCGGGCCTCGGCCGGGACGCTGCGCGCTTCGTACGCCTCGAGCTCGGCGATGCGCCTCGGGTCCGCGGAGCAGCCCGCGATGTCGATCGCCAGCCGCCAGCGCTCGCTGCGGTCGAACGGCAGCGCCGGGTCATCGAGACGCGCTGCCACGATCCGCCACACCAGGTCCGCGTGCCTGCGGGCCAGTATTGCCAACAGCCGCGGTCCGGTGCCCGCCGGAATCTGATCCGTCAATGCGATCTCGGCCATGCGCTCGGCAAGCGCCGGGTCGATGACACCGGCGAGCGCATCGAAGATATGCTGCTTCTGCAGCGGGTCGGCAGCCTTCTGCGCCCGCCCGAGAAGGGCCTCGAACGTCGCTGCGTCGGCGTGGGCAGCGACGATCGACAGTGCGCTGCGCTGCTCGGCCGCGGTGCCCTCACCGCTCGCGAACCGGCGCCGGGCCG
Source organism: Steroidobacteraceae bacterium (assembly GCA_052326345.1). Classification (GTDB taxonomy): domain Bacteria; phylum Pseudomonadota; class Gammaproteobacteria; order Steroidobacterales; family Steroidobacteraceae; genus Bog-1198. The sequence goes on from JBKQOZ010000002.1 coordinate 19,698, forward strand.
CCGCGATCGCTGCGGCATCACCGAGGTTGGCCTGCATCTGCGCCAGCGCGCCGCGCAGAATGATCACATTGGACGGCTCATTCGCCCCGGCGGCCGCGCCGATGCGAGCGGCGAGCGGCATGAGCAGATCGAGGCCGAATCGCTGGAACGCGGCGAGCTGCGTCGCATCGGCATGGCGGATATCGAGCTCATCCAGCAGCTCGATGACCCTGCCCCAAACGATCGGATTCGCATCGGCGGGCAGCCTCGAGGCCAGCACCAGCACGTTGCTGGCGGGCGCCAAGCCCGCGGTGCCGAGCGCAAACCCGTCGTTGAGCGTGCCGAGCTGGTCGATCGGCGCCAGCGACTCGTAGTGCCGCGCCAGGCCGTCGAACACATCGGCGCCGTAGAGCACGCGCGCGTAGCCCTGCTGGCCCGCATTGATCAGCAGCGGCGCTGCGCCGGTCAGACGCATCTCGCCGCGCAGCAGAATATATCGCGGCGTGCCGCCGATCGGCGCCACCGCCAGGGGCAGCCGCCAGCGCTGCGGCGGCAGGCCCTCGATGGTGGCGGGATCATCAACGAAGCGGCCCTCGCTCAACTGAACGCCGTCGGCTGCCGGGATGGCCCGCACCAGCGGCAGCCCCTCCTGGCGGGTGAAGTCCCGCTCGATCGCCACGATGGGCTTGCCCACGGACTCTTGCATGAGCGTCCACAGGTCGCTGTCGACCGTATTGCCGAAGGCGTGCACACGCATGTAACGGCGCACGCCCTCGCGAAAGGCGTCGCGGCCGACATACGCATTGATCATGCCGATGACGGCTGCGCCCTTGTCGTAGGTGATGGCGTCGAACGACTCCTCGGCTTGGTCGGCGGTATAAACCGGCTGCACCACCGGGTGCGTGGAGGGCACCGAGTCCGCCAATTTTCCGCGCTCGAGCTGCGAAGCGGACGCCAGGCCCGTTTCCCATTCCGGATGCAAGTCATCCGCGGCATAGGTCTGCATCCAGCGCGCAAAGCCTTCGTTCAGCCACAGATCGGTCCACCACGACATGGTCACCAGGTCGCCGAACCACTGGTGCGCCATCTCGTGGCTTACCACCTCGAACACCAGCTGGCGATCGGCCTCGGTGGAAGCCGCGGGATCGAACAGCAAATGATTCTGCGAATAGAAGATCGCGCCCCAATTTTCCATCGATCCGCCGTAGATCTGGCCGGGTGCAGCGATCAGGTCGAGCTTCGGCAGCGGAAAGACTATCCCGAAATACTCGTCGTAGTAGTGCAGCAGCTTCCCCGCCTGATCGAGCGCATAGGCCGCCTTGGCGGTGTCGCCGCGCTTCACGACGATGCCGACGTCGACGCCGTCGACGGGCTGATGAATCCGCTCGAAATCGCCGATGGCGAGAAACAGCAGATAGGTCGACATTTTCGGGCTGGTCGCGAAGCGCACCCGCTGCATCGTCGCTGAGAGCGAGGTCACATCGGCGACCGGCATGTTGGAGACCGCCATTCGATCCTTCGGCGCATCGACCGAGAGGGTGAAGGTCGCCTTGCGTTCGGGCTCATCCCAGCATGGCAGGAGCCGGCGCGCCTCGGCGGGCTCGAAGTTCGTCGCCAGGGTGCGGCGCGGACCATCCGCGCTGGAATAGTCCATGGCGAAGAAACCGAGCGTCGAGCGGCCGATCTTTCCATCGTATTCGATAAAGAGCTCGTGCCTGCCCGGGGCGATCGGCGCATCCCAGCGCAGCGTGGCGCGGCCCAGCTTTTCATCGATGGCGACGCTCGCCTCGGCGCCTCCATCCATGGCTGCATGCGCGAACTTAAGTCCGGCCGCGTTGAGCACGACGCTGCGCGTCGCGGCGCGCACGTCGACGGCAATTTTTACATCGCCCCGGAAGGTGAGCGCTTCGGCATCCGGAGCAAGCGTAAGATCGTAGCGGACCGGCACCACGGTGTCGGGCAGTACCTCGCGCATCGGCTGCGCCTTGTCGGCGCCGGCGGCCGGTGCCTGGCTGGCCAGCGAAAGCAGCGCAAGCGCCGCCACACATCGAATGCAAGGCATATGGATCCTCCAGGACCAGATAATAGGCCTCAACCTGCTCACGAGTGAGTCAAATGCTGCTAGGCTCCCCACACTCGGACACATGGTGTGCCCGTCCTTAGCGGGGATGAAAACATGAAAAAGATCATTCTGTCGGCCGCGTTCGCCGGCCTCTTCGGACTCACCGCATCGCTGGCGGCGGTCGCCGCGGATTCGACCGTCCTGCGGGTGCTCGCGGTACAAACGAATGACGTGCAAGGCTACACGCACGAGGTGGAGGCGTTGCAGGCGCTCTACAGGAAATCGGGTCAGCAGGTCACGCTGCACGTGTGGCGAGCGACCTACGCCGGGGCGGACACCGGTACCATCGTCGTGACCGCGGAGCTGCCGAACCTCGCGGCGCTCGCCAAGATGACCGACTCGATGCGGTCGAACCCGGAAATCGGCGCGGAAATGAACAAGCTCGGCGGCATGCGCAAGATCGTCTCCGACAGCCTGTACGAGCTGCTGGCGCCTTAGCCGTTTTCGGCCCGCGCCATTCGCCGGCTGCTCGCCCGCCTGCCGCTCGCGCCGGGGGCGGCTCCGGCCTGCCGGTCCAATTCGCCGCGCAATTGTGCCGTTGCGCCGTTTGAAATGGCGCCCAGTCGCGATTCGATGGTCGCCAGATCCGGCACCGGCCCGCGCACATGGGCTTCAAGCGCGCAGCGCATCAGGCGCAGATGCTCCGGCGTGGTGCCGCAGCAGCCGCCGATGATCCGCGCACCCGCATCCACGGCCAAGCAAGCGTAGCGCGCCATCAGCTCGGGTGTGCCGTCGAAGCGGATCGCGCCGTCCACCCATCGCGGAATGCCGCAGTTCGCTTTGGCCACCAGCACCGCCCCAGGCTCCGAGGCCGTCGCCAGATTGACGATGGATGCGATGAGCTCCGACGGGCTGACGCCGCAATTGCTGCCGCATGCCGCGAGGTGGTGCCTGCGGTGCAGACCGGCGAGCTCAAAGGGAGTGACGCCCATCATCGTTCGCCCGTTGGTATCGAAGCTCAAGGTCGCGACCACGGGAAGTCCGGTGGTGCGCGCACCCGCGACGGCCGCCTCGGTCTCCTCGACGGAGGACATTGTCTCGATCCAAAGCACATCCGCGCCGCCCTGCGCAAGTGCGGCCGCCTGTTCGGCAAAGGCGTCGCGCGCGGCATCGATGCTGAGCGGCCCCAACGGCTCGAGAATCTCCCCGGTCGGGCCCATGCTCCCGCCCACCAATACGGTGCGTCCGGCGCGATCCGCCTCTTTGCGGGATATGAGCGCCGCCTTTTCGTTCAGCTCCGCGACGCGAGCGTCCGCTCTGTGCAGTTTCAGGCGGCACCGCGTGCCACCGAAGGTATTCGAAAGGATGATGTCCGCCCCGGCATCGACGAAGGCGCGCTGCAGTTCGGCGACCCGCTCCGGGTGATCGCAATTCCACAGTTCGGGCGCATCTCCCGATTGCAGGCCGCGCTCGAACAGGTTGCTGCCGGTCGCTCCGTCCGCGAGGAGCCACGGCCGCTGCGCCAAAAGAGGTGTGAGTCGGTCGGTCATGCCGCGATTTTACATCGGATAGCGCCACAGCCGTTCGGCGCAAATTTCATGGCGGCCATGAATCCGCTTCATCACCGGCGCTTTCACCTCACGCGAAAGGGTGCCGGCGAATGATGGTTTGATCGCGATCCGGACCGGTGGAGATGATGCTGATCGGCACGCCGACCAACGCCTGCAGCCGCTCGAGGTAGCTGCGGGCATTGACCGGCAAGTCCTCGTATCGGGTCACACCGGCGCTGCTGTCCTTCCAGCCCGGAAGATCCTCGTATACCGCTTCGCAATCGCCGAATTGCTCCGACAGCAGCGGCGGCGTGAACATGACGGTCCCGTCGATCTTGTAACCGACGCAGACGCGGATCGTATCGAGGCCGTCGAGGACATCCAGTTTGGTCACGCACAGCGCGGAGCAGCTGCTGTGCACGATGGAGCGCCGCAATGCCACCGCGTCGAACCAGCCGCACCGCCGCTGCCGCCCGGTGACCGAGCCAAATTCATGGCCGACCCTCGACAGGTGTTCGCCGCACTCGTCGAACAGCTCGGTGGGGAACGGCCCGGCGCCGACCCGCGTGGTATAGGCCTTGACGATGCCGAGCACCTCGTGCAGCCGCCTCGGACCCAATCCCGTGCCGGGGGACGCTCCGCCGGCGCAGGTGGTCGAGGAGGTCACATACGGATACGTGCCCAGATCGACGTCCAGCATCGCGCCCTGCGCGCCTTCGAACAGCACATTGCGCCCCTCGGCGCTCAATTCTTCGAGTATGCCCGTCACGTCCGCGACCAGCGGCTTCACGCGCTCGCCGAGCTCGAGATTGGATTCGAGCACCTGCTGAAAATCGATCGGCGCTGCCTGGAAATAGCGCTGCAGAACGAAGTTGTGGTAATCGAGAATTTCGCCCAGCTTGGCGGCGAAGCGTTCGCGATGAAACAGGTCCGCGACGCGCAGCGCGCGCCGCGCCACCTTGTCCTCGTACGCAGGGCCGATGCCGCGCCCCGTGGTGCCGATGGCCTTGGCGCCCTGGGACTTCTCGCGCGCGCGATCGAGCGCCACGTGGGAGGACAGTATCAGGGGACACATAGGACTCACGCGCAGACGCTCGAATGCCGGCACGCCCTGGCCGATCAGCATTTCCGCCTCTTTGATGAGCGCCTCGAGCGACAGCACCACGCCGTTGCCTATCAGGCACTGCACATGCGCATGCAGGATTCCCGAGGGTATCAGCGACAGGACGGTTTTCTTGCCGCCGATGACCAGGGTATGCCCGGCGTTATGGCCGCCCTGGAACCGCACCACGGCCTGCGCCTGATCGGTGAGCAGGTCGACGACCTTGCCCTTCCCCTCATCGCCCCACTGCAAGCCGATCACCACCAGATTTTTACCCATTACGCGCCATCCATAGCAGGGCGAGGCCGATCACCATGCTGATCAATCCGAACCAGCGCAATTGCTTCGGCTCCGTTTGAGCCAATTTGGCCATGAGGCGCTTGGCAGCGCCCGGATTCAGGAACGGCAGGATGCCTTCGAGCACCAGGTACAGGGCGAAGGCGCCGCAGAGATAGCGTCCTAATTCGGCCCAGCCAACATCGATCGCCATGCCGGTGGCGCCTAGCGCTGAGGCTGCGGTTGCGGCTTGTTGAAATAGTTGAAATAGGCATTGTCCGGCGCAATCACCAACAAATCGCCCTGCGTGCCTATCGCTTCCCGATACGACCGCATGCTGCGGTAGAAGCCGTAGAACTCCGCATTCTTCGAGTACGACTTGGCATACACCTCGCTCGCCGCGGCATCGCCCTGACCGCGGGTCTGGCTCGCCTGACGCGATGCATCGGCCAGAATTTCCGTCTGCTCCTTGTTTGCCTCCGCGTGGATGCGATCCGAGGCCTCGACGCCCTCGGCGCGCAGCTTCGCGGCCTGCGCCTTGAAGGTCGCGCGCATCCGCTCGAAGACCGAATCCTGGACCTGCTGCGGCAGATCGATCTTGGTGATGCGCACATCGACGAGCTCGACGCCCAGCTGCGCGCTGAACGGCCGGGCGGTCTTCATCATGGCATCGGTAAATTCGGTGCGCTCCGCGGTGACCACCTGCTGCAGCGTACGCTGAGTCACCACGCTCTTGATGCTGTCCCTGATGGTCTCGCCCAGGCGCGCGTTCGCGACATCTTCGCTGCCGCCGGTCGATTCGTAGTAGCGGCGCAGATTGTTGATGCGCCACTTCACGTAGAAGTCGATGTTAAGCTGCTCCTGCTCGCGCGTCAGGAAATGCTCCGACTGATACATCTGGGTCAGGATGCGCCCGTCGAACCGGGTGACTTCGTTCACGAACGGGATCTTGAAATGAAGCCCCGGCTTGAAGTTCGACTCGACGATTTCGCCGCCGGTCGATTTGATGGCAAGCTGGCCCTCGCTCACGGTGAATAGGCTGGCGCGCACGACCAGTATGAGCACCATCAGCGTCAGCATCGTATAGAGAATCCTGGTCTGCATCAGCGCACTCCGCGCGCACGCGCAGGATCTTCCGTCGGCGACACCTGCACCTCGGGCACGCGCGCCGGCGCGACCGTCATCGTATCGTTCGGCAAGGCGATCGACTGCGGAGCCGCCGAGATCAATTTGTCGAGCGGCAGATACAGCATGCTTCCGCTGCCCTTGGTATCGACGATGACCTTGCGGGAGTTCTTGTAGACATTCTCCATGGCCTCGAGATACATGCGCTCGCGGGTCACGGCCGGCGCGTGATCGTACTGCGCGAGCACCTGATCGAAGCGCGAGGTCTCGCCTTGCGCGAGCGCGAGCACCTGCAGCTTGTAGGCCTCCGCGTCGAGCACCTCCTTCGCCGCCGCGCCGCGCGCGCGCGGCACGACGTCATTGCGGTAGGTCTCCGCGTCCTGCTGGAAGCGCTGGCGGTCCTTGTCCGCTTTGATGGCATCGCGCTGCGCATCCTGCACCGGCTCGGGCACCACCACTTCCCCGAGCGTGACGCTGATGATGCGGATGCCCATGTCGTAATTGTCGAGCGTCCGCTGCAGCAGTACCCTCGCGTGCTCGGTAATGGACGGGTCGAAGGCGAGCGCCTTGTCGAGCGAGGCCTGACCCACCGCCTCGCGCATGGCGCTCTCGCTCACCTGCGTCAAGGTTTCCTCCACACCCTTGACCTTGAACAAAAACTTCAGCGGATCGGGCTGCGTGTACTGGACCGCAGAGGTGACCTCGACCAGGTTCGTGTCGGCGGTCAGCATGCGGGCATCATCGCGCACGCTGTATTGCTGCGACACGTTCACGATGATTCTGCGCTCGATGGGCCACGGCAAATGCCAGTTGTAGCCCGGACCGACCGTTTGCACGTACTTGCCGAACCGCAGAACGACCGCGCGCTCCTGCGCATCGACGCGGTAGACGCCGCTGGTGAGCCACACGCCGGCGATGAGGAGCAGCACGCTGGAGAGGCCCCGCCCGAAGTTCGGCGACGTCGGACCGCCGCCGCCGCCGCCGCCGCGCCCGAAAAGCGCGGCGAGACGGCGCTGCAGATTGCGCAACACGTCGTCCAGATCGTTTTGCGACTGAGGGCGATTCCACGGATTGCGCTTCTCGCCGCCAGGTTCGTTCCAAGCCATTCGTGTGCCTAAGTGAGGTTGCGGACCGCGCATTCTAACAGCCGACCCGGCGCCCACAAGCGTCGGCTATGCCACTCTCTGCTCGCGCCTTGAATCGCCATGCTCCACGAGGCGCACACCTCGGCTCCCGAGCAGTTTGGCGACTTCGGCCGCATCGAGTTCCACATCGAGCTCCCAGCTGCCGTCGTCGCACTGCCGCTCCGCGCGCACCGCATTGCGCCGATACAGATCGGAGCGGACGGCTGCGGCCTGCATCTCGAGATGCAGTGTGCGGCGAACTTGATTCGGCCGCACCGCCTGCGCGATCGCCTCGCGCAAGCCCGCAAGCCCGGCGGTGCTCGCCGCCGAGACCCACGCCTGTGCCGGCACGCCGGCGGCACCGGCGACCACCCGCGCGGACTCGGCGACCAGGTCGATCTTGTTGAACACCAGCAATTCGCGGATGGCCCCCGCGCCGATGCCGCCCAGCACCTCGCGCACCTGCGCGATTCGCTCGTTGCGCAGCGGATCGCTCGCGTCGACCACGTGCAGCAACAGATCCGCGTCGCGCGCTTCCTGCAGCGTCGAGCGAAATGCGGCGATGAGCTCGTGCGGCAGAGCCCGCACAAAGCCGACCGTGTCGGCCAGCACCACCTCGCCGATGCCCGACAATTCGACCCGTCTGACGGTCGGATCCAGGGTGGCGAACAGCTGGTCGGCGACGTAAGTGGCCGAGCCCGTCAAGGAATTGAACAAGGTCGACTTGCCGGCATTGGTGTAGCCGACCAGCGCGACGGTGGGCACCGGGACCTCGCGCCGGACGTGACGGCCGGTCTCCCGCTGTCTGTCCAGCTTCTCGAGCCTTGCCCGCAGCGTGCGAATGCGTTTGGCGATGAGGCGCCGATCGGTCTCCAGCTGCGTTTCACCGGGACCGCGTAGCCCAATGCCGCCCTTTTGCCGCTCGAGGTGAGTCCAGCCGCGCACCAGGCGCGTCGAGAGATGAGACAGCTGCGCGAGCTCCACCTGGAGCTTGCCTTCGAAGGAACGCGCACGCTGCGCAAAAATATCCAAAATCAGACCGTTACGATCCAAAACTCGACGGTTTGTGAGTTTCTCGAGATTGCGCTCCTGGCTGGGAGTGAGCGTCTGGTCGACCAGCACGACATCCGCATCATGCTGCTCGGCGCAGTCGCGGATTTCCTCGGCCTTGCCCGAGCCGACAAAATACTTCGGGTCCGGTCGCGGGCGTGAGGCCAGCACCAGTCCGACGCCCAGGGTGCCAGCCGAAGCGGCCAGCGCCTTGAATTCAGCCGTATCGTGGGGGTCCACGGCGTGACCAATGGCCACGCCAACCAATATCGCGCGCTCGCCGCCCCGCGGGCGTTCAAACAACTGCGTAGCGCCTGCCACTCACTCGACCATTACTCACTCGACAATGGCCGGTTCAGTCACTTCGCCGTCCTCGCCTGTCGGCAAGCGCACGTTGCGCGCCGGTACGACGGTGGAAATGGCATGTTTATAGACCATCTGACTCACGCTGTTCCTCAGGAGGACGACGAACTGGTCGAATGAATCGATCTGTCCTTGCAGTTTGATGCCGTTCACAAGGTAAATTGAGACGGGCACTCGTTCTTTGCGCAGGGCGTTCAAAAATGGGTCCTGCAGAGACTGGCCACGGGCCATGGGAGAACTCCTTGTTGTTTGTTTCACGAGCATTGCCTTGTCACTTCCCTGCGTCAGGCAAATACAGTTGAATCCTAGCACAGTGGCAGCGAGCAACGTAGAGCCCTATGACCACTGCGCAAATCCGCCCTTGTCAAATCCGTTCCGGGACAGTGCACTGAAAATCATCGATGCGACATCAGGGTGCATGGAATCGAACCAGGTGACGTTCGTGAGACGCTTCAGCCACGTCAACTGCCGCTTGGCGAGTTGCCGCGTTGCCGCAATCGCTTGTTGTTGGGCCTCTTCGAACCCGCATTGTCCTGACAAATAGCTCCATGCCTGTCGGTATCCGACCGCGCGCATCGACGGATGTTCCGCACTCAGATCGCCTCTTTTGCGCAGCGCGCTCACCTCGTCCAAAAAGCCGGCCGCCAGCATGTGTCGAAAGCGCGCCTCGATTCTGCGATGAAGAGCGGCGCGATCGAACGGCGCCACCGCGACTTCCAAGACGTCCACGCCGGCGAACGCCGATCGGCGGCTTTGTTGCAGGCGTGTGATCGGCTCGCCGGTCACCCGATAGACCTCCAGCGCGCGCTGAATGCGCTGCGGATCGTTGACGTGGATGCGCGCGGCGGCGGCCGGGTCCACCCGCTCGAGTTCCCCATGAACCGCCGCCCAGCCCGCAGTGGCCGCCTGCGCATCGATTTGCGCACGCACGGCAAGATCCGCCTCGGGCAGGTCCGCAAGTCCCCAGCTGAGCGCATGGAAGTACAGCATGGTGCCGCCGACCAGCAGCGGCTGCCGGCCCCGCTGCCAGATCTCCAGCATGGCCTGGCTCGCGTCGCGCACGAACTCGCCGGCGGAGTAGCTCATGGCGGGATCTCGAATGTCGATCAGATGATGCGCGATGCTCCGGCGCGTCTGCGGGTCGGGCTTGGCGGTGCCGATATCCATGCCGCGGTACACCTGGGCTGAATCGACGCTGATGATCTCCAACGGCAGGCGGCTCGCCAGATGAATCGCGAGCTCCGATTTGCCGGCCCCCGTCGGCCCCATCAGTAGCAGCGCGCAGCGGCGCTGCGATGGCGGGTCTGTCGAAGCGGCAACCATCAGCGCCCGCGCATGAACAGCCGGTCGAGATCCGCGAGCGACAGCCGCACCCAGGTCGGGCGGCCGTGGTTGCACTGATCCGCTCGCTCGGTGCGCTCCATTTCGCGCAGCAGTGCATTCATCTCCGGCACGCTCAGATTGCGCTGCGCCCGGACCGCGGCGTGGCAGGCCATGGTTGCCAGCAGATGATTGATCGACTCTTCGACGCGTCGCGAGTGTCCCGTTTCCAAAAGATCCGACAATACGTCGCGCACCACACCGGCCGGATCGCGATTCGCCAACAGGATCGGGATCGCACGCAGCGCCAATTGGTCCGGCGCCCACCGCGCGAGGTCAAAGCCGAGCGCTTGAAACTCCTCTGCGTGCGCTTCGGCGGCTTCGGCCTGCGCCTGCGTGACATGCACGATCTGCGGGACGAGCAGCTGCTGCCGGGCGGTCTGGCCGGCCAGCAGCCCCTTCATGCCTTCGTACATGACCCGCTCGTGCGCCGCATGCATATCCACCAGCACCACCCCATCCGCGGTCTGCGCCAGGATGTACACGCCATGCAGCTGGGCCACCGCGAAGCCGAGCGGCGGGTGCTCATCGGCCACCCCCGCATCGGCGGCCGCCGCATCGGCGACACCTGCGAAGGCGTGCGACTGCTCGCCGAGGAGGCCGCGGTAGACATCGTCGGCGGCGCGGCGCGGCGGCCCTTCCGGCAGCACGAAGCGCGCCTGGGCGGGCCCTGCGATGCCGGGATGGCGCGCGCTGCCGGTCAGCCAATCGAGCGGTGCGCTGCCCGAGGATTCCGCGCTCGGACGCGTGCCGGCGAGCGCCCGTTCCAGTGTGCGGAAGATGAACTCGTGAATGCCGCGCGCGTCGCGAAAGCGAACTTCCAGCTTCTGCGGGTGTGCGTTGACATCGACGGCGGCAGGATCCAAATCCAGGTACAGAACATAGGCGCCGAACCGCCCATTGAACAGCACATCCTGGTAGGCGTGACGCGCGGCTCCGGCAACGAGCTTATCGCGCACGTAGCGCCCGTTCAGAAACGCAAATTGCAGATCGGACTGGCTGCGGGAAAAAGTCGGCAGCGCCAGCCACCCCGACAGGCGCAGATTCCCGGCATCGTGGCGCAGCTCGATGACGTGCGCCGCGAATTCCTCGCCGCACAGCTTTGCGACGCGCGCCAGGCGTTGCTCCTGGGAGGACGCCGGCGGCAACATCCATACGGTCTTGCCGTTGTGCACCAGGCTGAAGCCGACTTCGAAGCGCGACAGCGCCAGGCGCTCCAGCATGCGCAGGATATACTGATACTCGGTGGCCTCGCTGCGCAGGAACTTGCGGCGCGCCGGCACGTTGAAGAACAAGTCGCGCACCTCGACGCTGGTTCCCGCGGGATGCGAGGCGGGCACGGGGGTGCCGGACTCGCCGTCGCGCGCCTCCACGCTCCAAGCGTGGTTAACGTCGCGGGATCGCGAAATCAGCGACAGGCGCGATACCGAGGCGATGCTCGGCAGCGCTTCGCCGCGAAATCCCAAGGTGGCTACGCGCTCCAGATCCTCAAGCGAGGCGATCTTGCTGGTTGCGTGTCGCGCGAGCGCCAACGCCATCTCCCGCGGCGGGATACCGGCGCCGTCGTCGCGCACCCTGATCAATCCGCAGCCGCCGCGCTCCAATTCCACATCGATGCGCAGCGCGCCCGCGTCCAGCGAATTCTCCACCAGCTCCTTGACCACGGAAGCCGGCCGCTCGATGACCTCGCCGGCCGCGATCTGATTGACGAGCTCATCGGCAAGAATCTGGATGGACAAGGGGGCTCCTCGCGATTCGACCATTTTCAATGATCTTAGGGCTTTCGATTCGCGCGCGCATCCTAAGGCATACGCGGCCTTCGCTCTTCTGGAAGTCGCCTGCTGGGCGCTTGGCGGATCCTCTACGAGATAACTAGCCGCCCGAGTCGCCGGCGGCGGTGGCCAGCGCCGGTCGAGGCGTTCCGGCGGCAAGTTGCGCAATCCGCGTACCGGCAGGCGGATCGGAGTAAAAATACTCGCGCAGACCCTGATGGATGGCGGCAGCGAGCTTGGCCTGGTGGGCCGCGCCGCGCAGGCGCTGCTCCTCCTGGGGATTGGAGATGTATGCCGTCTCCACCAGCATCGAGGGAATATCAGGCGATTTCAGCACCACGAAGCGCGCCTGCTGAACGAGCGGCTTGCGGATTTCCCCGACGAGGTTGAGCTGATGCAGAACGTGCTCGGCGGCGGCCTGGCTTGCGCTCAACGAGGCCGACTGGGACAGATCCAGGAGCACCGAGGCAAGCACATCGTCTTTGTCCTCCAGCGAGACGCCGCCGATGAGGTCGGAGGCATTCTCGCGCTCTGCGAGCCAGCGCGCAGCCTCATCCGTCGCGCCCCGCTGCGACAGAATGTACACGGAGGATCCGTCTACGCTGCGATCACGAATCGAATCCGCATGGATCGACACGAACAGATCCGCCTGCTGGGCGCGGGCGCGCCGCATCCGGTCGCGCAGCGGCACGAAGTAGTCGCCGTTGCGTGTCAACACGGCCTTCATGCCCGGTTCGGTATCGACCCGCTGCGCGAGGACGCGCGCGATGGCGAGCACCACGTCCTTTTCGCGTGTGCCGTTCTTGCCGATGGCGCCGGGATCTTCCCCGCCGTGGCCCGCATCGATGGCGATGATCAAATCACGGGCCTGCGGCCGGGCGTGCTCCGCCTTGACCGGCGTCTCTTCGCCGGCCAGGCTGCCGAAGTCGATGACCAGACGATAGCCGTAGCGGTGATTCGGTGCGGCGAGAAAGCTTTTTGCGCGAATCGGACGCGACAGGTCGAATACGATTCGCAGGTCTCCCGACGGCCGCCGGCCCATGCGCACTTGCTTGATGGCCCCGGCTCCCGGCGGTGCGCGCGAACCGCTCGCCAGTCGCGCGCTCACGTCGAGCACGACCCGATCGGGATTCTTGAGCACCAACAGGCTGTGCTGCGCGCTCCCAGAGAGGTCCAGCACCACTCGCGTGCTGTCCGGACCGGCCCACAGCCGCACCGCATGGACATCGATGGCGTGTGCCGGCAGCGCCCAGACGATGGTCAGCAGCAGCGTCGATAAGCGGGGCGGCAAGAACCTCATGCGCAATAAGTTAACGCGTTTCTGGTACCTTTTTCAAGTTAAATTAAAGACATAGGAAGCTAATTTATTGTCGAGCCGAAGGTCATCGAGCCACTCGATTCCTAATGCGGTGTGGGCCTTGAGTCTGCTGCGGCGCCCGCCGTTCGCATACCGCAACGTCAACTCAAGATCGGCCGCCGGGACTGCCTTGCCACCCCTCTCGGGCCATTCGATCAACAGCAGACAGTTAGGAGTCAGGTAGTCGCGCAAGCCGAGCTCATCGACTTCGACCGGTCCCTGAAGGCGATACAGATCGACATGAACACAGGTCAGGGTGCCGAGCCGGTAGTCCTCGACCAAGGTGAACGTCGGACTGCGGATCAAGCCGACGGCGCCCAGGCCGCGCAGTAAGCTGCGCGCGCACGTCGTCTTGCCTGCGCCGAGCTCACCCTCGAGGTACAGCACCGCGAAGCCGCGATCGGCGCCGGGGAAGGCCTGCGCCAGCGCCGCCCCCAGGGCCTCGGTTGCGGCGACATCGACCAGCGCGAGCTCCATCTCCTGTTCCATCGGCATCTGGCCATTATAGCGGCGCGACGAGTAGCCTTTGCGCATGAGCCGAGACCCGCCTGCATTCGATCCAGCCGCTCTCGCGGCCGATATCAAGCGCTGGGGCATGGAGTTCGGATTTGCCCGCCTAGGCGTGGCCAATATCGACCTGGCCGCCGACGAGGCGCATTTCCTCGATTGGCTGCGCGCCGGCTTCAACGGCGAGATGCAGTACATGGCGCGGCACGGCAGCAAGCGCACGCGGCCCGCGGAGCTGCTGCCGGGGACGGTCAGCTGCATCAGCGCCCGCATGGACTACTGGCCGGCACATGCCGCCGATGCGCAATCCGCGCTCGCGGATGGCAGCGTCGCGTACGTGTCGCGCTACGCGCTGGGCCGCGATTATCACAAACTCATGCGCACTCGCCTGCAGAGGCTTTGCGAGCGCATTGGCGAACGGATTGGTCCTTTTGGCTACCGCGCATTTGCCGATAGCGCACCGGTCCTGGAAAAGGCCCTGGCACGCAATGCGGGATTGGGCTGGATCGGCAAACACACGAATCTGATCGATCGGGATGCGGGCTCCTATTTCTTTCTCGGCGAGATCTACCTGGATTTGTCGCTGCCCTCCGATGAACCGGCCACCGCGCATTGCGGCTCGTGCCGCGCCTGTCTGCCGGCCTGCCCAACCGGCGCGATCATCGCCCCCTATCGCTTGGACGCGCGCCGCTGCATCTCGTATCTCACGATCGAGCTCGCCGGCCCGATTCCGCTCGAGTTCCGGCGGCTCATCGGCAATCGCATCTATGGATGCGACGACTGCCAGCTCGTGTGTCCGTGGAACAAATTCGCGCGTCCGACTGCGGAGAAGGATTTCAGCGCGCGCAACGGCCTCGATCGGGCGCAGCTCGTCGCACTGTTCTCCTGGAGCGAAGCGCAATTCCTGGACAACACTCGCGGCAGCGCGATCAGGCGCATCGGCTACGAGCGCTGGCTGCGCAATGTGGCGGTCGCTCTCGGCAACGCCCCGCGCTCGGCGGCCGTGATCGCCGCCCTGCGGCAGCGCGAGCGTCACCCGTCGGCCTTGGTCCGCGAGCACGTTCGGTGGGCACTCGAGCAGCAAGCCGTGGACTGTCCGTCGAGCTAGGGAGCTGGAAGCAGACTGCTGCCCGCGGGATTGAAGAAGTGCCGGCCGCGGCGCGCCTTGCTGATCTCCGCGAACAGCAGCCGATAGTCGGCCTCGTTGCTCACCGGATCGATGGCCGCGGAATTGACGATCAGCAGCGGCGCGGCGTCGTAGCTGTGGAAAAATCGAGCGTACGCCTGGGCCAGCTTTTCGAGATAGCCGCGCTCGATGTACTGCTCATAGCGCACACCGCGTTTGGCGATGCGATCCATCAGCACGTCGACCGGCGCCTGAAGATACACCACCAGGTCCGGCTTGGGCGCATCCACCACCACTCGCTCATAAACGCGCTCGTAAAGGGCATACTCCGCGTCGTCGAGGGTCACGCGCGCGAACAGCCGATCCTTCTCGAGCAGATAGTCCGCTATGCGCACGGCGCCGAACAGATCCTGCTGCCTGACCTCTTCGAGCTGGCGCGCCCGCTGGAACAGGAAGAACAGCTGCGTCTGAAAAGCGGCCGCGCGGGGATTCTTGTAGAAGCGCTCCAGGAAGGGATTTTGATCCGCGTGTTCGAGCACCAGCTGACCGGCGCAGGATTGCGCCAGACGCCGCGCGAGGCTGGTCTTCCCCACGCCAATCGGCCCCTCGATCACGACGAAGCGGTGCGGAATTGCGCTCACATGCCTAGCTCTTCATCACTCCAACACAGAGATCCCGTCCGCACCCGACTGCAGCTTCAGATCCATGACACGGCCATGTCCCGGAACATCAAGCGTTGGGGCAATATCGCCAAGAGGATACAGCACGAAGTTGCGTGCAGACACTCCGGGGTGCGGCAGAGTCAGCCCGGGCTGCTCGGCCGCTTCGCCGACCATCCATAACAGGTCCAAATCGATCAGGCGCGGGCCCCAGCGCTCGTGCCGCTCGCGCCCCATGCGCCGCTCGATGTCGAGCAGCGCATCGAGCAGTTCAAGGGCGCTGAGCTGGGTCAGCAGGCCGGCGGCGGCGTTGACGTAGTCCGGCTGATCCTGCGGACCCATGGGGCGGGTGAGATACAGGCGCGACCTCTGCTCGAGACGCGTCGCCGGCACCGCGCGAATCCGCTCGCACGCCTCGAGCACTCGCTCACGCGGCTCATTCAGATTGCTGCCGATTGCGACATAGGCCGGGCGCCACCGCGCGGTCATGGGTTCAACCGCGCGACGCTCCGCCGCGCCGGCGGCGCCGGCGGCGCCGGCCGGGCACCGCCGCGGCCCCCTCCGCGACCGGCTCCGCGGGGCGCGCCTGGACCAGAGCGACGCGCTCTTCCTGCGGCAGTAACTGGATATCGGTCCACCAGGCCGCCAACTGCGGGTCCGCCACGCCGACCTGTGCGCGCAGCAGCAGGAAGTCGTAGGCTGCGCGAAAACGCGGGTGCTGCAATAAGCTCAAGCTTTTGACCCCGCTGCGACGATTGAATCGAGGCTGCAACATCAGCAGCTCGCGCATGGGCACCGCGAAGCGCCGGGGTATGGCCACACGCGACTGCTGTGCTTTTAAGACCGTGTCGCAGGCCTGCATGAGCAGGGTCAGGTCGGGCGCAGGGCCCGCCTGCCGCTCGTTGAGCTCGCGCAATACCGCGCTCCACAGCAATACGGCGAACAGAAAGGTGGGCGTCACCGGCTTGTCGGCGAGCACGCGCGCATCGGTATTGGCAAGGCCCAGTTCGAGCATTTCGCGCGCATACGCGTACGGAGGCAGATCGAACGCCGCGGCGGACAGCGGAAACAAATGCTCGAACAGACCGTACTTGTGCAGCAAGGCGAACGATTTGGCGCCGAAGCCCGACAAGAACAATTTCAAGCACTCATCGAACAATCGCGCCGGCGGCACGCCGTCGAGCAGATACGCGAGCCCCCGAATCGGCTGTTCGGTGCCCGGATCGATCGAGAAATCGAGCTTCGCCGCGAAGCGCACGGCGCGCAGCATGCGCACCGGATCCTCGCGGTATCGGGTCTCCGGATCGCCGATCAGCTTCAGGCGCCGGGCGCGGACGTCGGCCACACCGTCGACGAAATCCCAGATGGAGAAGTCCTCGATGTTGTAATAAAGGCCGTTTGCCGCGAAATCCCGCCGCCACACGTCCTCTTCGATCGTGCCGTAGATGTTGTCGCGCAGGATGCGCCCGGTCGTGTCGAACGCGCGGTGCTCGGACTCATCCGCCGGCGCCGCCTCGCCGTCGAGGTCCTCGTCCTCCGCGTCCTCGCGCTCCGGCGCGGCGGCCGCGCGAAACGTGGCGACTTCGATGATCTCGCTGCCGAAATGCACGTGGGCCAAGCGAAATCGGCGGCCGATGAGGCGGCAGTTTCGAAACAGCCGCCGCACCTCATCCGGCAGGGCATTGGTGGCCACATCGAAATCCTTGGGAGTGATCCCCAGCAGCAAATCGCGCACCGCGCCGCCCACCAGGAATGCCTCATAGCCGGCCTCTTTGAGCCTGTAAAGGACTTTCAAGGCATTCGGCGAAATCGCGGCACGCGAGATCGAATGTTCCGCGCGAGGGATCACCACATGCGGGAATTGCGTCAACGGCTGGTTCAAAAAAGGGCGTTCCGCTTGAGTCCAAAAAATTGGCCCGTATACTACCAGCCCTCTTGGCTCCCGGCGGTCCGGATCCAATACGACGCTCCCTTCGTCTAGAGGCCCAGGACACGGCCCTCTCAAGGCTGCAACACGGGTTCGAATCCCGTAGGGAGCGCCATCTAATCAATGACTTACACGAATGCTGCGATACGGTAAAAGGACCTAGGTAAGTTTTAGGTAACTCTCAAAGCACTCTGCCTAACCGTTTTTGTTCCGCCGCAAGGTCGAAACTGCAGGAAAGTAAGACCTCAACATCCGAGCTTCCGGAGTCGACCACCTAACTTGCTGTCGCAAGCGTCTGTGCGGAGATCCAATCGGCGTTCTGCACCGGCTTATCGCGCGAATGCCCCCTTAGGGAAGAGATATTCAGAGCGTTGATCCGACCGCTTGTGGCCGGGTAACGATCGATGAATTGGAAGGGCCGGCGAACTGTTGAGTAGCCCGGGCCGGTTACCCAGCCCGGGCCCTCCCCAGAACCGGATGTGGGGATTTCCGCC
This sequence comes from Steroidobacteraceae bacterium, assembly GCA_052326345.1. Lineage (GTDB taxonomy): Bacteria > Pseudomonadota > Gammaproteobacteria > Steroidobacterales > Steroidobacteraceae > Bog-1198. Next base: position 37,551 of record JBKQOZ010000002.1, read on the forward strand.
GTCCGGCTCTTCCGCGGATGTGTCTTGCGG
>JBKQOZ010000003.1:0-52767 GCA_052326345.1 Steroidobacteraceae bacterium
CAACCGCCAACGCTCAGCAGACCTCGCGATGACCGCGCCAATCTTGTCGCGCGATGACACTGTTGCGGCACGCCGGAGCGTCTGGGCCAGCGGATCTCTCGTGGTCATCGCAGGCTGCCTCTGAGCAACGCTGTGCGCAGTTTTCGCGGTTTCTCGGCTTGCCAGAAGGACGCACCAAGGCTCAATTTTGATCTGCACTCAATACATCTCCCGTCAACAGGCTAAGTCTGTGGCCAGCGAAAAGATGGCTTGCTGCGATCCGGAAAGTATTCCGGAGACGTTGAACGGGAATATGACGGCGATGTTGCAGATATGCGTCGACCTCCGCTTGATTTGCGTACCATGGCAAACTCGCCTAAGCGCTGCAGTTTCGATTTTCTGCGCATGACCGGGCGTTTGCTCGAAACGGTGTACATCATCCGGACTTGCCTTCGGCAGGCCCGCGAAGATCTACGCAGTATCACAGGCGCATACCGGCCAACTCCGGGCGTAACCCCATCTTGAATGGTTGCCGTAAAGCTATGGGATGGACGCCCCCACAACGGCAGGAGCACTTCGAGTGCGTGATAGCTATTGGGACCCAATCAGCCAAACCCATCAAGGACAGTGGCCAGCCAAACCCATCAAGGACAGTGGCGCAAGCCGCAACGAAAGTCCGAATGTACTGGTGCAATCTGATCCTGCAAGCCCTCATGAACTGAAAGCTTGGCAAACTGGGAGATGTAATGTACTGCTGCTCGGGACTGGCGGTAACGGGTCCGACAGCGCTCTCATGTTGATACCAGACTTTGTTCATGGTTTTTGGATTTCGGGTGTGCAGTCAACGTAGCGGCACATGACTCATGATCCGCGGCTCGAGGGCGGCGGCGGCAATGACACCACCCATCATCGCCCCAGTGATCCCGGCGCTCGATATGTCTTGGCCGGTGAGGAAGAGACCTGGAACCGGGGTGCGGGCGCGCAAGGAGTCAGAGAAGAATCGCCTTGGACTCGCCTCTATGCCATAAACTCCACCGTGCACCGCACCGGTAAAGGCCACCGATGTCAGGGGTGTCGACACCTCGCGGGCCATGATCATCGGTGCTAGCGCCGGAAAGTGGCGCGCGAACTGCGCGAGCAACCGCTCCTCGATCACGCGCTTGAGCGCCGCGTAGTCGGGTGGCCGGTGGCCGATGCGCGAATCCTCCCATTGGGCAAACACCGTCCAGTCCGTCCAGGCGACTAATTCAGCGGTGTGCTTGGCCGGCATCGCCGTGTGCTGGGCGATGTCCTTGAGCGATGGAAAGGATACAAACAAGGTGGGCGGTACCTGATCGTGCTCAGGATCGCGCCATAACGCATCCCCGAGATCCCAGCTCTCGTGGAACCAATGATTCGAGGGCGTCGCGCCAGAGGCGCGGATATCGCCCTCGAGTCCAAGATACAGCTGTACGTGGCACGCGGACGGCTGGAATGAGGCAATTTCCCGCACCCACGCTGCGTCGCGCAGAGCTGGCGGGAGTAAATGCATCACCGTATTGCGTGCGCCGGCATCGGAGAACACGAGAGGACAGTGCACCTCGGTGCCGTCCTTCAGCCGCACGCCGGCAATCGCACCCTTATCGATCAGGAGCTCCGTGACATCCGCCCGGGTTCGCACCTGACCGCCGCCCTCTTCAATCACGGGGACCAGCGCGTCGGCGAAGGCCTTGGCGCCGTGGATCGGATAGTAAGCGCCATCGAAATAGTGCCGTGTCACGGTGGCATGAATGCCAAAGCTCGACACGCAGGGGTCCGGGCCGTAGTCCCCCCGCTGGCCGGCGAGAACCGCGCGAAGTTTGGGGTCGCTAACCAGTTCCTGCAGTACCGCGTCCGTCGTGCGACCCCACCACCGATCGATGGCGCGGCCGCTCCATGCGTGTACGAGTTTTGCCAACACCGGGGGCATGGCCCGCGCCGAAAACAGGGCTCGCCCGGTGGCGGTGGCTTCGGCGACGGCCTGAAAGTATGCGTCAATCTCGGCAGTCGAGGAGGCAAAGCGCTCCTTGAGCTCGCGTTCCAATGCCTCCTGCGGGCGCGCACACTGGAACTCAAAGTGGTCCGGGAAGTACATGATGTCGTAAACTGGTCCGATCGATGCGAACTCGATAGCCCCGCCGGAGAGCCAATTGAGCACGCGGCGCCCCATATCGACGGGACCCATCTCGCCCAGGTAGTGAACTCCGACATCCCACGTGAATCCATTCCGTGAAAAGGTCTGCGTCAGGCCTCCAGCGACGAAGTGGCGTTCGAGGACAAGCACTTTGTGACCCATGCGCGTCAATGCAGACCCGCAGGCGAGGCCACCCATGCCAGAGCCAATGACAATGGCATCGAAGTTGCATTCAGTACCCGCAGCTCCCATAGTGACCGCTCCGCCGATTCAGAAGCGTAGACCGCAATCGAAGTCAAGCGGCATGAGGGATTGTCCTTAGACCAAATAACGCTCCGACATTGTGGCCGACGCAGTGCGTTGCCTCCTTTGTGCGACAACATGACCCCTCGTTGTTCGACGCCGCGGGCGAGACTGGTTCCGATCTTCGATCGAATTCAGGCGCCGGATAGCGGACGCTCACCAATGCCTGCAACGGGTCGCTATGCAAAGCTTTGCATAGCGTCCCCTATGCACAGTGCTCAACTATGCGTAGTTTGTCTTTGGTAATCGTCTAAAACTCCTTGTTTCCCTGCGCAAGCTCGAGATAGGTCCAGGCAGAACTGGACATAGTTTCGCGGTCGTTGTCGAGTCCTGTTGGTTCTACCACAGGAGAGCGCAATGAACGCGAAGGGAAGGATTGAACGGATTGCCAGCCGCCAGCTTGAGGATCACCTGCGGCAGCCGCATATCGGCGCACTGAAGCGCTTTTTGACCGAGCGCGGCTATGCGACGCACACCGTGTACGCTTACCTGGATTGCGTGGCCCACTTTTCACAGTGGGCAGAGCGGAGTGATTTCGACTTAGCTCGGATCGATGAAGTAGTCGTCGCGCAGTTCCTCGATGAGCATCTGCCTCACTGCAAGTGCGGGTGGCCGACGCGCAGTGATCGGCGTTCTGCTAGTGCGGCGCTCAGTCATCTGCTCCTGGTGCTTCGCACGCTGGGTATGACAGCGGCGAAGGCAGTGAGCATAAACCCGGTCGAGGAGGAGCTGTGCCGTTTCGACGAGCACATGGAGCATGTGCGCGGTCTCGCACCAGGGACTCGCCGGCTGATGTTACGCATTGTGCGAGAGTTGCTGCGGGAGCGATTTCGCGACCGACCGGTGGTGTTCTCGGCAATTACTCCAGAACATGTACGCCGCTTCTTCTACCGGGTAAGCGAGCGGTACCGCGCACCGACCGGTGCGGCGTCGCTAGTCGCGGCATTGCGGGGTTATTTCCGGTTCCGCGCCCTCACCGGTGATCCGGTACACGGCTTGATCGGCGTGCTGGCCTATCCAGCCAACTGGCAGCAGGCCTCATTGCCGAAGGCGCTGGGGGACGGGGAGATCGAGAGGCTGTTGAAGTCGCTCGACTCGGCCAGTCCCTCCATGCATCGCAGCGCTGCGATCGTGCGCTGCGCGGTGGATCTCGGTCTTCGCAGCGGCGAGATCGCCGCGCTCAGCCTCGACGACATCGACTGGCGTTGCGGCACCGTCACGTTGCGCAACACCAAGAGTCACCGGGAGCAAGTGTTGCCGTTGCCGGAGCCGACGGGGCGTGCCATCGCCGCGTATCTGAAGCACGAGCGGCCTAAGACCGCCCATCGCGGCGTGTTCGTGCGGCGCATGGCGCCGCACGATGATCTCATCGGCCCGGACCTTGTGCGCAAAACTATCCGCCAGGCCTACCAGCGAGCCGGACTTCCATATACCCGATCGCATCTACTGCGACACACGATGGCCAGCCGATTGCTGGCCGGCGGCAGTTCGCTCAAAGAGGTAGCGGATGTCCTGCGGCATCGCTCGCTCAATACGACCCTGATCTACGCCAAGCTCGACAGCCGCAACTTGCGCGAGGTCGCGCTGCCGTGGCCGGGGAGCGTCGCATGAACAAGTCTCTGAACCTCAGAGCCCGCACTCAGATGTACCTGCGCGAACGTCGCCGCCTGGGCTTTGAACTGCGCAAGATGGGTTACGCCCTGCGTAGCTTCGCCCGCTATGTCGACGAACTGGACTCACGTGAACCGCTCACGGTCGAAGTAATGGCCAAGTGGGCACGGCAGGACCAAGGCCACAGCCACGATCCGCGCACCTGGGCCCGCCGACTGATGATCCTGCGTCCCTTTACTCGCTGGCTGCAGCAGTTCGAGCCGCGCACCGAGGTGCCCGATGAGGCGATCTTCGGCCGCATTGGCGAGCGGTTCTCGCCGCACATCTATCACGAGCGGGAGATCGTCGATCTGTTGGCGGCGGCGCGCCGTCTGGGTCCAGCTCCAGGCCTGCGGGGTGCAACCTACGAGACGCTGTTCGGTCTGATCGCCTGCACCGGTCTTCGGGTCTCGGAGGCCGTGCGGCTGCGCATCGCCGACGTTGATCTGAAGGTCGGCATGTTGACCATACAACGTACCAAGTTCGCCAAGTCGCGCCAGGTGCCGCTACACCCCAGTGCAACCGAGTGTCTTCGGCGTTATCGTCGCTTACGCGACCGACTCGTCGAGGTCACCGCAGAGACTCCGTTCTTCGTCGGCTCGCGTGGCCGGCGTCGAGGCCAGCGGCTGAGCACGCGTCAGGTCGATCGGGTGTTCGCCACGCTGCGCACAGAACTCGGCTGGCGTAACCGCGGTGCCCACCACCACGCACGCGTCCACGATTTGCGTCATGCGTTCGTGGTTAATCGGATACTGACCTGGCACGCCCAGCACATCGATATCGATCAGGCCATGCTCGCACTGTCGACTTACGTCGGACACGCGAAGGTGACAAGTACCTACTGGTATCTGACCGGGGTGCCAGAGCTGATGGCGCTTGCTGCCAGCCAGTTCGAGTCACAGATGTCGCGGGCGGAGGTGTCCCGTGCGTGATCCGATCGCTCCAAAGACACCGTCGTTCGCGGCTCTAGTGCAGCAGTTCTTCACAGAGTATCTCGTTACACAACGCGCCATGAGTTCGCGCACCGTTGCTTGCTACCGCGATGGCTTAATGCTGTTCCTGGCCTTCGCAACCCAGCGGTTGGGTAAGAGTACTACGGCACTGCGGCTTGCCGACATCGAGCCCGATCTGATCCTCGCGTTCCTCGATCATCTGGAGCACGACCGCCGCAACTCGGTACGCAGCCGTAACCTGCGCCTCACGGCGTTGAGGACGTTCCTGAAGTTCGCGGCGCGCCGCGATGTCTCGTCCCTTCACGCCGTCGAACGGGCGCTCGGTGTGCCCATGAAGCGCTTTGAGCGCCCAACGCTCGGGTTCCTCTCACGCGAAGAGATGCTGGCGGTCCTCGGGCAGCCGGGTGAGACATGGACGTCGCAGCGCGACCATTTACTTTTGGCCATGCTCTACAACACCGGCGCTCGCGTCTCGGAGATTATCGGCGTGCGCGTCGCGGATGTGGTGCTCGATGGCGCAGCTTGCGTTCACCTGCATGGCAAAGGCCGCAAGCAGCGCACGGTGCCACTTTGGAAGGCGACGGTGCGAGAACTCCGTGGGTGGCTCCGCAGCAATGCATCCTTTCGCGGCGAGGCGATCTTGCTGCCCAACCGTAATGGACATCTCATGACACGATCTAACGTCGAACAGCGCCTCGATATCGCCGTGGCGCGTGCAGCGATGCAGCTCCGTAGTCTGGCAAAGAAACGCATCTCGCCCCACACCATCCGCCATACGACGGCGATGCACCTACTCCAATCAGGCGTCGCGTTCAACGTAATTGCCCTCTGGCTCGGTCACGAAAGCCCGAACACTACACATCGCTACGTCGAGGCTGACTTGGCGATGAAGGAAAAGGCGCTCGCCAGACTCGAGGAACCGAACACCAAATTGCGCCGATATCGTCCGACCGACGAACTCATGACGTTCCTCCAGCAGCTATAACTATGCAAAGAACACGCCGGCTCAAACTCCTTCAGGGGCGGGGCCGGCCGCCCTTGGGGGCGCCAACTACGCATAGTTGAGCACTGTGCATAGGGGTGGAGACACGTCTGTGGAAGCCGGTATTGTCCGCAGCGGAGCGGTAGATTCGGCAGTGATCTCGCTCGCCATAGCCTTTGATACAAAACTGTCAACTTCTCGAACAATGCGTGACATAAATCCATGATATCGGATTTTTACGACAGCGGAATCAGTTCTGAGACCGAAGGAATGGCTCATGCGCGCAATCCCGATGTCCGTTCAGGCCAATCGACGATTGCGAGCCCTGACAGCAGCTCTTGCTTTCGCGATCGTCGCTGCGCCTCACGGGGCTCGCGCTGCGATCGTCCTCGGTGCGCGCACAACGACAGAGACGGTTTCCTTTTCGGATACCGTCGCTTTCAGTGATGCCTCAGTGAACAATAATTCCGCCTTGGCAATTTCGGGTAATGCCGGAGATTCGACTTCCATAACTTGGAAGGTTCCTGTTGGCGCCACGGGCTTTACCGTGGCTGTTTCAGGACAATTCAGCGTCTCGGACCTAGTCATTACCTCCGGCACGCCGAACGACACGGCAACCTTTACGGTGACCGCAAACGCTACATCGTCTGGCACGCTGACGCTCGCCGGGACCGTGCCCGTCAACATGGAGCCGAGCGGTGCAGACACCACGGTCTCGACCGTATTCGCCGGCGGGTATAACTTGCTTGACGTGACCTTCAATCCGATCGCCTCACAGAGCGACGGATCTTCGTTCACATTCACGGCGGAGATTCCAGGCAATTATTCCGGTACGCGAGTCGGACCCGGCAATCACAACCTAGTCAGCCTCAATTCGAATTGGACGATCACCTCAAATTTCGTATTCTCCAACGGGAATACGATCTTTACGGCGACCATCAACCCTTACGAGCAGGCAAGCGATCAGATCGGTTTGGAGTATCAGATTTACGGCGCTACCGCGCCGTCCACCGACGGCCCACTACCTCTCTGGGCCATGGGTGCGCTCGGTGCGGGTCTCGTCGGCATCGCGTCACGGCGATTGAAGAGGCCGGCGTAGATTCGACGAATTCACTTCCCGGAAGCGGTCTGTCACGAAAGTCCGCATCGGGTGTGCGCCGTGTAAAGGCGGCGTTTCCCAGTGGGTGAGAGTCCCACCCGGCAACTGCTCCAGCCGGAAGCTACCGGAGCAACTGTGGAGGTAACGAAACGGTTGAAGTCTTCGGGAAATGCATGTCACGAATTGGTGGCAGCGCGAGTGTGCAGGCCACAACGCGAGTGAACGCTGAGCAAGGCTCGAAAATGACGATGCGCAGACCGACCCGGTGACCCTTTCGGGGAAGGTTGATACGGCTGGGGGATTGAGCAGATAGGAACTCAGTCGCTGCGCCGGGTAGTGGCCGGGGCATGTACACAAAGGAAAACGCACGCAACACGGGAAGCCCCAAGGCGTGCTCAAGGATAGGCAACCGGACGCCCGTGAGGGACGGGTCCGGGCGCAGTGGGGTGACGGAGAGGCCCGTATTACCGTTGAAGCCGAGTAATGCCGGTGGAGGGAAGAGGCCTTGGTTCGGGACTGACGCAATACGTAATGAAGGAGCTGGGATTGGGCAACCTAGCAACTCCGGCAAGTGTTCAGAAACTGCAGACGGCGTTACAGGCGAAAGCGAAGACGGAAGCCGGGTATCGCTTCTACGCCTTGTACGACAAGAATTACCCGGAAGATATTCTGGCGCATCCCTATGCCCAGTACCGCCCGAATAAAGGGGCGCCGGGCGTGGACGGTCAGCACTTCCCGGATGTCGAGGCGTATGGGGTGGAGCGGTGGCTCGGCGAACTGGCGATGGTGAAAAGGACGGTATGTATGACAAGTGTAATCGCTCGTTTCGGATACACCCAGTCTTCGCGTTAACTCTCAATCGCACTGGCCATGACATTTGCTTGCAATAAAACTCCAAGGCGCGAAGAGGGCGCAGAGACAACGTGTGGGTGCGCTAAGCGCTCTCACATGATTTATAAAATCGCTTGTTTCCAAGCATGATTGCGATAATACTGCGGCATTGTTTTCAGCGGCCGCTAATTCGTACGCCATAGAGTCGCGACGTCGCGACATTTGCGTGATGTGACGACGGTCGGTTAAATCGCCGCTCAATCACTTGACTCCACGTTTGCACGAAATGCAGGCGGGACGCTTTTTCTGGAGGCGATTAATGCGATACATCCACATCGCAAGTGCTTCATTGATGACCATCCTGGTATCGATGACCTGTTTTACCGCTGCCGCCCAGGACCTGCAGATTTCGGGCACGCCGATGACGACCGCCGAGGTCGGACAGTTTTACCGTTTCAGTCCAACCGTCTTGGCGTCGGACGGTTCTATTTTGACCTATATGGTGACGAATAAGCCGGATTGGGCGCAGTTCAGCGCATTGACGGGCGCGCTCTTCGGCACACCCTCCACGGGCAGCGTAGCAACCGATGCCAATATCGTTGTCAGCGTATCGAACGGTGCGCAGAGCGCGATCCTGCCGGCGTTTAACATCACCGTCCAGCCAGTCACCCCGCCAGGCACCGCGTCCCTCAGTTGGTCCCCACCCACTGAGAATACCGATGGAACGCCGCTGACGAACTTAGCGGGCTATGTAGTCTACTACGGAACAAGCAGCACAGCCCTCACCAACCAGATCTTCGTCGCCTCGGCCAGTGCAACCGGTGTGGAGATTGCGAATCTGTCGCCGGGTAATTGGCAATTTGAGGTAGTCTCCATCAACACGGCCTACGTGGAAGGTCCAGGCTCGGCAATCGTCGGCAAGACGATCCAATAACGTTACGTCGGTAAGCTCGCGTTTCGCGATTCATCTCGTGGTTAGCAGAGGGCTAAGGCACATCTAGGCTGTTTGGTGCGCAGGTTGCTGCGGCGTTTGGGTTATCGTACGCATTTGTCTCGCATTTTGCGCCGGCGCAGATGATGGCGGCGATCTCGGTGTACCGCGGAGTTTCGACGCTCGTGAGATCTCGCCAAACGTGAATCTTCGCAGCGCAATCGTTCATTACCGCAAATGTCCGGTGCGCCGCAGCCATTTCACAGGAACCCGGCAGGAAAGCGTAGTGCGGGAAAACCGCCGCCCGCTACGTTTGACGAGGCGGGGACTGGAGACGTGGCATGGTTGAGATACAGTGGCACTCGCAGACGAAAGGGCGAGTCAACAGTGAACACAAACATCAACCTACACCGGCGCGCCAGTCCTCGACCCTACCGATGAGCGGGATGTGGAAACGGAGCTATGCCACGGCTACTTGGGCACCGCCAGATGAAAGGGCGGCAACAGACAAACCCAACCTACGGCCACCGCGCCACATCTCGACTCTAGCGGCTTCTGTCGGTCGCACGCGGGATCTCCACGCCCAAACGAAGACGCCGCCCAAGGTCAAAGGCAATCCTATCGCAATCCGACTTAAGCTGCCTCCTTCAACCGCCGCGACGCGATGCCGACTAGGCCGGCGCCGAGTGCGCCTAACGCCCAGAGCGGTATGGGGCCGTCGGTGCTTTCACCCCCCGATGCGGCAGAGGGGACATTTACATTTGAACTGAACACAAGCATGTAACCCGGGTTACTTGCCAGCCACGTTGGGTCGATACCGATTGTCGGTGGCGAAATGCTTGCGCTATAGGATCCTGCAGATTCCACAGCATGCCGGGCCACCGTTCCACGGCAAGTCGGGCCTGTTAGGGAGAGGTAGGACAACCCAGCTATCGTGGCCTTTTCGGGTTTTTCCGAGGAGGTTGACGGTGGCGCAAGCGAGGTTGTCCGTGCGCAAGATTCGAGATGTGTTGCGCCTCAAGAACGAGGCGCGACTGAGTGACCGCCAGATCGCCGCCGTACTCGGGTCGGCCCGATCGACGAAGGATCGTCTATTTGATCTTGGATTCTTTGTCGGCGACGCGCTTGCGCGACACGGGTTATATATCGCGGCTACACGCCTCAAGGAACCTGGGCGACTTGGTCGCTATACGGCGTGCTCTGCAGCGTGACATGATCACCCGACTCCAGCTCCAAGCCATCATCTACGCCAAAAGTTGCAAGGCCGTTCGGAGCGAGGCTGACTTGAGTTTGCGCAGTACGATGTGTGCTCGCATTGTCGATCAGGACCGCGATGACCATCGAGTCGTTCGATGAGCTAAAAATTTTTCCGACGACTTTATTGAGGCGAATTCGCCGACCAAAAGACAGCCTCACCGGCATTGGAGTCCCCGCCTCATCAGCACCCGGCCTGTACGGGCTAGTCTCGACAACCGCAGGCGGGCTAGTCTCGACAATTGAAGGTTTGCTGTCTTGCACCATGGCAGGTGGCGGATGCCGTACTTCCGCGTGCACGGTTGCCGGGGCGTTCGCCGATGGCAGGTCACCGAGTCTGCGTTGCCATAACATGATGCCGAGAGTCAGTGAAAAACTCACAACCATCGTTATTGCAATTGAGAGGCTTTGAAAGCTCCAGGCCGGCTGATTTGCCACCCAAATGTTTCGCGCTTTCTGCGCTTTGGCGTGCGAAGAAGTTTGATTCTCGCTGTATTGGTCAAAGACACTTTCCTCGATGATTTGAATATTTGCTGCGGCTCCGAGCTTGCGCAAATCGTTTCCGCCGGGCGGCTCCGACCCCGTCAGCGGCTGACTAACAACCAACTTTGAATCACCGCTGTCAGTCAGTGACTCGTCTCGGATCGCTGCAGCGGAGGGCTCGCGGCTGGTTGGCGGACATGTTTCGGAAAAGCCGGTCCCGCCGCCTGAATAACGCAGCACGAAGGCCAGTATCTGCAGCTGCTCCAGAGACGTCAGCGTCTCGAATCTCTTTATGGCGGTATGGAGGCTCAATTTGGCATCCGCGACGAGATCGAGTTGCTGCATGTCGACTGCGTTGAGGGCTGGGCAATGCATGCTACGAAGGGTATGAGAAATATTTATGACAGATAACTCCGCTCGTCGATCGAGCAAAACGGTCGGCGGCTGGTCGAGGCGCAGACGATCATGGCGCTGCCGCACACGATCACGAATTGGCCGCCGGCCTCCAGAAATCGGGTCCAATGATCCCATGCCGTGACAGCATCGTTGTTCCCGCCCAGGATCGCCGTGGCCTGCGCCATGGGGAGAATGAGCTGGACTGCCGTGGTGACGGCCTCGAGACCCAGGTAAACAGGAACGCCGACAAGGACGCGTGCAGCGCGCTGCCCCAGCGACGCCGCCGGCCACATGAGCAGCAATGTCCAAAAAAGCAGGGGCGTCTCGATCACTTCTCCGACCACTACTCGGCCGAGGACCCGAGCGGCGGGCCTCGGATCCTCTCGATGGCGCCGGACGTAGCCCCCGAGCTGCAGCTCGGCGCTCAATCCGGACTCGCCGGTTTTCACCTCGACGGTGTCGACTTGCCAAGGGTGATTGGCGGCGATCAAACGCGCGATCGCGGCATCGTACGGAGCCATGAGCCGCGCGTACGGTTCGGCGAACGATACGCCCAGGGTGAGAGCCACCGCGGCGGTTATTGCCCAGCGGATTTCAGGCCGGACGGGCTTGGGCATTTATGGAGGCGGTTTTCGTGCCGCCTGCCGACCAGTGCATGAAGTACAGCGCCATGACGACGATGGGCCCCAGCGGCAGGACCAGCCCATGCAGGGCCTCCCACCATATCGGGCTGTACCGCAGAATGTGGTGCAGCGCGATCAATCTCGCCACGCTGAGCACATAGGCGAGAATGGAGCCGAATAACAATCCCTGCGCCCGCCGCTTGAGGCTCGCGGGAAATGCCACGATCCCCGCGACGAGCATCAGAAACATTTCCACGCCCTCGCATCCTCGCGTGACTCGCAAGCGGGAGCTTGGAGAGGAAATCGTCCTGCTGATCAATTCGACATGCTCATGGGGGGGAATGATATTAATGAGAGCCGTCGTGGGCACTAGGATCAGGTCCTCGACCAAGAATCGCTCAAAGGCCGTGCCGCGCGAGGCTTCGAAGGCTCCCATCAAAATAGCGAAGCCAACTATGAATTTCAGGGCAAATCCTAACGGAGTTGCGGTACCTTTCATGATGACCCCAGACTCGAAAATCCACCACGCGGTTCTATTATTCGCTGCGCTCTTGCAAGTCTGGCCGTCCGGTTTCCGTTACGTTAGTGTGAAACTTTGGTGACACGAGACCTAGACGAACCTCGACGTCGACAACATCATACAATCAAATAATCTTCTGTCGGAGGGGCGCTGTCGGCCCAAGTTCAAAGAGTGCGCATGTGAAGCACGGAAGAAACGATCGATGCCCTTGCGGCAGCGGAAAAAAATACAAGAAATGCTGCGGGCAAAGTGACGCTCGAGCACCTGCCGCACAGCCGGTTCGCGGCAATGCCGAGCCCGACTTGAGCCCGTGTGTCGCTCTGCTTAATGCCGGGCGCTTTGTGGAACTGGAGCGCGCGGCACGTGAACTGTTAATTCAGTATCCGAATTCTGGTTTGGTCTGGAAAGCATTAGGTGTCTCACTTGGGATGCAAGGCAAAGACGCGCTGCAAGCTTGGGAAAGGACGGTGAAGCTTTTGCCGGACGATGCCGAGACGCACTGCAGCTTAGGCGCTACGTTGCAGGGCCTCGGGCAATTGGAGCGCGCGGTCGTCAGCTACCGCCGGGCGCTCGAGATCAGGCCCGATTACCCCGAACTGTACAATAACCTAGGCAAAGCCTTGCAAGACCTCGAACAATTTGATGCCGCGGTGGAAAACTATCGACAAGCGCTCAAGATCAAACCGGACTTTGCCGTAGCACACAGCAATTTGGGCAACGCGTTGCAACGCCTCGGGCGATTTGATGAGGCGGCGGCAAGCTGCCGCCGGGCTCTTACAATCGTGCCCAATTTCGCAGTGGCACATTGCAACTTGGGCATCGCGTTGCGAGGCCTCGGACGATTTGACGAGGCGGTCACGAGCTACCGCCGCGCCCTTGAGATAAAGCCCGATTTCGCCGAGGTGCACTATAATTTGGCAAATGCTCTGCACGATCTCCGCCAACTCGATGAGGCGGTGGTTAGCTACCGACGGGCTCTTGAGATCAAGCCTCGTTACGCCGAGGCCCTCTGCAACTTGGGCAACGTTTTGCGAAGCCTCGGGCAGCTTGATGAGGCGGTGGCGAGTTATCGACAGGCGCTGGTACTAAAGCCCGGTTTCCTCGAGGTCTACAATAGTTTGGGCAATGCCTTGCAGAATCTCGGACAGCTTGATGCAGCGGCGCAGAGCTATCGACGAGCGCTGCTGCTCAAGCCCGATGTCGCCGACGCCCACAACAACTTGGGCAATTCGTTATTGGATCTTGGCCAGCACGATGAGGCTGTAACGTGCTATCGGCGAGCCCTGGTTCTCAACTCGGATTACGCCGAAGCGCACAACAATCTTGGTATCGCACTGAGGCAACAAAACCGCATCGCTGAAGCGGAAGCGAGTTGCCGCAGAGCGTTAGAAATTAACCCTCATTCACCCGCGACAGTTATTTTCCTCGGTCAATTGCACGCCGACAAGGGAAAGTTCCCGGAGGCCGAGAATCTATTCAAGCGCGCCATTTCGATTGAACCGAGGTTGCCGGAAGCTTGGGCCGGCATCGCGGGCTTGCGCAAAATGACGAGCAACGACGCAGACTGGCTGGTTGAAGCGCAACGACTCGCCGGCGATTGTTTGCCGCCTCGGCAAGAGGCCCACCTCCGCTACGCGATCGGGAAGTACTTCGATGACGTAAGAGACTTCGGACAGGCATTCATCAACTACCGACGCGCCAACGAACTAGCGAAGCTGAATGGGGCCAAATATGACAGGCATCGCCTGACACAGTCGATCGATCTGATCACTCATACTTATGATCGAAATTGGCTAACTCAGGCAAGCGTGCCGAACTCATCGCAGCGCCCCGTATTGATCATCGGAATGCCGCGCTCGGGTACGACGCTTGTCGAGCAAATCCTTGCCTCGCATCCGTCGGTATTCGGCGCCGGCGAGCTGACTTATTGGAGCAGTGCATCGGCTGCCTATGAAGCGTCCCTCCGCGACCGAGAGACGACCAACAGCATCATTGACAAGCTGGCCAATGATTATTTGCGGCTGCTACGAGAGGCGTCGGCGGACGCGCTCTGCGTAGTAGACAAGATGCCCGCCAATTTTCTTTATTTGGGGTTGGTTCACGCGGCTTTGCCCAAAGCTCGCATTATTCATATGCGGCGCAATCCGATCGATACCTGTCTATCGATTTACTTTCAACATTTTGGCACCGCCCATCGTTATGCCAACGATCTGGATGATCTGGCGCATTATTACGCGGCATATTCGCGCGTCATGGAACACTGGCGGTCAACCCTACCCGAGAACTCGATTCTAGAGGTGTCGTATGAAGGCCTGGTAGCTGACCCCGAAACATGGAGTCGAAAGATGCTGGACTTCATTGGAGTGCCGTGGGACCCCATTTGCCTCGAGTTTGAACGAACTGACCGCACTGTCAACACATTCAGCAAGTGGCAGGCGCGGCAAAAAATCAGCAATTCATCGGTCGGGCGCTGGCGCAATTACGAGAGGTTCGTTGGACCGCTACGGCACCTGGCCGAATAGCGAGACATTAGGCGGCAAACAATGAAATGTAGTTACGATCCGCTCTATCAAAGCGCATCGCCAACGGGGTACCCGTTCCCTATTTCCAAATACCCGCTGCTGAAGGATCTGCTCCTAGCGAAGCGAGTGACCGCTGCCGGGGACGTTCTCGGGCCCGAGCCTGGTCAGATGCGCTTTGGCGGCGCTCCCGCCTCGCCGTGGGCGGGACGCTATTGCCGGCGCGTTTGGCGCTCGATCATGGGCGCACGGGGAATTTGGGCGGCGGCATGCATCATGCCTTCGCCGACCATGGCGAAGGATTCTGCGTGCTCAACGACGTCGCGATCGCTACCGCGAAATTGCGCGTCAAGGGCGTGATCGAGCGCGCCGTCATCGTCGATCTCGATGTGCACCAGGTAAACGGCGCCGCGGCGATCTTCGAGCACATCGACGAAGTATTCACCTTCTCGATGCACGGCGAGCGCAATGCGCGCAGCGCACCATAGCCGATGACGAGCGCTGGCAAAACAGCTGGCGCCAGAGACCAAAGTCGGATGTACGTCGAACGGCCTCGACATCTTGCTGTAACGACTGGAGGGTAAGTTACGCACCGTCTGATATCTTAACCGCGAGAGTTCCGACGTTTCCCATGATCCGCCACTCCGACCTTTCGCAATCCTATCCGGCATCTCAGTACGATGATCAAATGTGCCTCAAGCCGCCTGTGCTCCTGTGGGTGGCTGTGCTGTATTTTTCGCGAGCAATCACTCTGCCCATCGCCATGGCGATCGGCCATTTTGCGGGAGTCGACCAGCAAGCAATTTCGGTGTCCAGGGGGCTGTGGAGCGCGGATGCATTGATCCCTTCGCTGATTGCGGTGGTCATGCTTTACACACTCTGCCGACGCGTCCCGAGCGCGTCCAAAGGGGTGCGTTGGATCTGGGCGCAGGGGCAGATTGTGCTGGCGGTTGCCGCGGCGCTCGACATCGTCCTATTAATTATCGGGCTGATCCGTCAGGGTGAGATCAACGATCAACCGATGTGGTCGGTGTTTGCCGCGGTGGCCGATGTCTATTTCCTGACCTACATACTTGCGGTTCGCCGTGTGCGCGACGCATTTGCCGAATTCCCCGCTCCTTTGAACGTACCGGAATCCGCCGGCCCCGCGGAAAGTTGACACGGCCCGTGCGGAAAATTTGATAATGCGCGGATGAAGTGCAGCTACCATCCCGCCTATCAAGGGCCGGTGCCGCCGAATCATCCCTTCCCCATGAGCAAGTTCAGCTTGCTCAGGGAACGATTGACGGAGGAGGGCGTGCTCGAGGAGGCCGATTTTCTCGAGCCCGAACCGATCGATGCGCTGTCCTTGGACCTCGTGCATACGCGCGAGTATCTCGAGAAACTCGAGTCCTCGGCTCTCTCCACCGCTGAGCAGCGCCGCCTGGGCTTACCCTGGTCAGAGGCGCTGTGGCGGCGCTCGCGCCTCGCCTGCGCCGGAACTTTGTTGGCGGCACGCACGGCCCTTGAGACAGGGCTCGCGGGCAATCTCGCCGGCGGCACTCACCATGCCTTCGCCGATCATGGTGAGGGCTTCTGCGTCATTAACGACGTCGCGATCGCGACCGCGAAGCTGCGCGCCGAGCGCGCCATCGAGCGCGCCGCCATCATCGATCTCGACGTGCACCAGGGCAACGGCACGGCGGCGATTTTCGAGACCGTCGAAGAAGTGTTCACGTTCTCGATGCACGGCGAGCGCAATTATCCGCTCGCGAAGATGCGCTCGAATCTGGACGTGCCGTTGCGCGACGGCGCGGGCGACGGCGAATATCTGGACGCTTTACAGCGGCATTTGCCGATGGTGCTCGAGCGCTCGGCGCCGGAGCTGGTTTTTTATCTGGCCGGCGTGGACGTGGCCGCGGGTGATCGCTACGGCAAGCTCGCGCTCAGCGAGGACGGCATCCGCCGGCGCGAGTGGATGGTCATCGAGGGCGTGCGCGACCGCGGCATAGCCCTCGTGATCGTACTGGCGGGCGGCTATGCGCCGACGCGCGCGCGTACCGCGGAACTGCATGCGCATGTGTTTCGCGAAGCGGCGGCGTACGAGCGCGGTGATTCGTTCAAACCACGCTGACCATGATCGCGCTGGATGAAATTGAGTATTTCAAGGCGCTGGAGCACGCCGCCTCGGCGGGCATTTCGGGCGGCGCTGCTTATGATGCAATCATCGCCCACTGCGCGTTGAAGGCCAAGGCGAAGACGATATACACCTGGAACGTCAAGCACTCCAATCGCCTGGGCGAGAATGTCGCCTCATGCGTCAGGCGGCCGTGAGTGCAAGCCCAGCCGCCGGTACAGATCGGCGAGCAGCCACAGCGGCCCGATCAACAGGAACTGAGCGTCCTTGAAAAAGGACGGGCGCTTGCCCTCGATGGCATGGCCGATGAACTGGCCGATCCAGGCCAGCACGAACAGCACGGCGCATACGCTCCACAGAGGCACGGTCAGGCGGCTGCTCCCGAGCTGATCGACCGACCACAGCATGCCGAGCAACATAGGTGCGGCGCCGAGCGCGAGCGGCACGGAGAGCAGGGCGTAGTAGACCACTGCAGCGAGTACCGCCTGGCTTGCCCAATTCGCACCGGGAATCAGCGCGCCGAGGCCGCGAGGGAAGGGCAGCGACCATAGCAGTCCGGTGACGCACCACACGATTACCGGCACGCAGATCCAGTGCAATAGCTTGTTGGTGGGATTGCGGTGACTGGCACCGTAGTCCTCGAGCCATTCGGCGGCGCTGCGCATGCTCAGCGCCCATAGCGTGCGGTGATGCTGGCGGAGGAGAGCTTGTTGGCGTTGATCGCGAATCCCACCATGGCGGCGCTGCTGCCCACGGGCACGTCGAGTTTCTCCGTCCTGAGCGCGTACACCGTGAAGATATAGCGATGCGGCTTGTCGCCCGCGGGCGGGCAGGGGCCGCCATAGCCCGGAGCGCCGAAATCGGTGCGGCCTTGCACCGTCCCCGCCGGCAATTGACCGGCCGCGTTGCCGGCGCCTTGCGGCAGCTCGCTGACCGATGCGGGAATGTCGTACACCACCCAGTGCCACCAACCCGAGCCGGTGGGCGCATCCGGATCGAATACGGTCAAGGCGAAGCTCTCGGTGCCGGCGGGCGCGCCGCTCCAGCGCAGCGGCGGCGAGATGTTCTTGCCGCTGCAGCCGAAGCCGTTAAAGACCTGTTCGTTGGCGAGCGTGCCGTTCGGCGCCACCACCGCACTTTGGAGTTTGAAGGGGTCGTCCGCCGCGACGCTGCCGAGCGCTGCGGCGCCGAACGCAGCCGCGAATGCAGCGGCGGCGATGCGACTTGGTATCCCCATGCGTCCCCCCGCTGCGGCGCAGCCCAAGCGGCCGCGACTCAAGCCGCGGCCATCAGCCCCTTGAGCTTATTGATGGCGTTGCTCTCGACCTGCCGCACGCGCTCCGCGGAAATGCCATACTCATCCGCCAGCTCGTGCAGGGTGGCCTTGTTGTCCGTCATCCAGCGACGCTTCAAGATGCTGCGGCTACGCTCATCGAGCTTCTCGAGCGCGATGCTCAGGCGATCGCTGGAATCCTCGTCCCATTCCTCGCGCTCCACCTCGACCGCGGGGTCCGCGTTGCTCGCCGGCAGATACATGGCCGGAGAGTAGGTCTCCTCCTCATCGCTCTCGGGAGTCGGATCGAAGGACATGTCGCGCGCCGACAGCCGCTGCTCCATTTCGCGCACATCGGTCACCTCGACGCCCAAATCACGCGCCACCGCCCGCGTTTCCTCTTCCGACAGCCACGCCAGATTCTTCTTCATCCGGCGCAGATTGAAGAACAGCTTGCGCTGAGATTTCGTGGTGGCGACCTTGACCAGGCGCCAATTGCGCAGCACGTACTCGTGAATTTCGGCGCGAATCCAATGCACCGCGAACGAAACGAGGCGCACGCCGACGGTGGGGTCGAAACGCTTGACCGCCTTCATCAGGCCCACATTGCCCTCTTGCACCAGATCGCCCATGGGCAGGCCATAGCCCAGATATCCGCGCGCAATGTGCACGACGAACCGCAGATGCGAAAGCACCAGCTGCCGGGCCGCATCGAGATCGGCCTCGGCGCGAAAGCGGGTGGCGAGGGCCACTTCGTCCTCCTTCGAGAGAACCGGAATCTGCGAAACGCGGTCAATATATGCATCGAGGCTCCCTACGGGGCCTGCGAATACCAAACCAGTTTGCCTAGCGACCAAGGCGGTAGCCATCAGAAACCTCCTAATCGACAATCGCGCGATAATAGCACTCTCGAGCTTAGAGTGCTAATGAAAACTCTTTGTTCCATGGGCCTATAAACTCAATAAATACAATAGATTAGGCGGGCTCGACGGCGCGTATATGACGGGTCGCCGCCACCCATGAGCCGAACCACCCCAAGGCGATCGCGACGCCCAAAACGCGTGCGGCGGTCACCCATCCCAAGCCGCTCAAATGAAACCGGCTGCCGTAGAGACCCGCCAGATGCTCGATGGGTCCGGCGAGAACTGCGACCGCCACGGCGACCAGGAGCACTGCTCCCACGCCCCCTCCCAAGCCGTACCAGATGCCGCCGTAGAGAAAGGGCCGGCGCGCAAAGCTGTCGGTCGCGCCCACCAGTTTCATGACCTCGATTTCGGCGCGTCGGTTCAAAATATCCAAGCGGATGGTATTGCCGACGACGAGCGCGACGCCTAAGCCCAGCAGTGCGCCGGTCAGCCAAACGACGCGCCTCAACACGTCCAGCATGGCGTTCAGCCGCTCCACCCACTCGGTGTCGAGCTGCACGAATTCGACGTCGGGCATTGCCGCGATGCTCGACTTGAGGGCCTCCGTGCCCTCGGCCGTACTCGCCACCAAGGTCGGGGTGACCACCAAGGTATTCGGCAGCGGATTGTCCGCGAGCGCATCGAGCGCCTTGCCGAATCCCGAGGCAGCCCGAAAATCCTTGAATGCCTGCTCCGCCGGGATGACGCGCACCGCCGCCACATCCTCGCGGGCGCGCAGCCGCTTCGCGAGGCCCAAGGCCCGTTCGCTGCCGGCCTTCTTGTCGAGGTAAACCGACAAGTCGAACGCCTGATTCCAATCGGCGGTTGCGACGCGCGCGTTTTGCAACAGCACGTCAAGAAACAGCGGCAGGGCGAGCGCAACCGCAATGACCGCCATGGTCATGAGCGTCGCCAGAGGATACCGCACGATGCGGCCCAGGGACCCGACCAGAGTCTGGGCGTGGCGGGCGAGCCAGGTTTGCACGGCGCGGGCCAACTTACGCGACCAGGTCCGGGGCGGTGCTCACCACCCGTCCATCATCGAGCACGATGCGCCGCGCGGCGAACCGATCGATCAGGTGCACGTCGTGGGTCGCAATCACCACCGTGACCCCCACGTCGTTGAAGCGCTTGAACAATTGCATGATCTCGATCGCGAGATCGGGATCCAAGTTGCCGGTCGGTTCGTCCGCGATCAGCAGCTTGGGTTTTGCGACCACCGCGCGTGCGATGCCCACGCGCTGCTGTTCGCCGGTCGAGAGTTCGAGCGGCCGGCATTTCTCCTTGCTCAACAGGCCGACTTGATCGAGCGCCGCGCGCACGCGTTTGTCGATCTCGCGCTTCGGCGTGCCGGCGATGATGAGCGGCAGCGCAACGTTGTCGGCCACTGGGCGGTCGTGCAGCAGCTTGTGATCCTGGAACACCACGCCGATGAGCCTTCGGAACTGCGGGATGCCGCGCGGTTTGATCGATGCGGTATTTTGCTGGTTGATGATGACCTGGCCGCGCGTGGGCCGTTCGATGAGTGCGATCAGCTTCAGGATGCTGCTCTTGCCGGCGCCCGAGTGGCCGGTCAAAAACGCGAGCTCGCCGCCGCCGATGCTGAACGACACGCCGGCCAGCGCTTCGCGCCCGTTGGCATAGCGTTTGTAGACCTGGTCGAATCGGATCATGCAGGGCGGTCCTCGGATTTCAACAGGGCCGAGACGAATTCCGCGGCATTGAACACGCCGAAATCCTCGGTCTGCTCGCCGATGCCGACGAATCGAATCGGAATGTTCAACTTCTGTGCGATGGCGAGCACCACGCCCCCTTTGGCGGTGCCGTCGAGCTTGGTGATGGCGATGCCGGTGACTCCCAGGCCCTTGTTGAACTGCTCGGCCTGGGCGACCGCGTTCTGGCCGATGGTGCCGTCGAGCACCAGCAGCACTTCGTGCGGCGCAGCGGGGTCGAGGCGCGCGAGAACACGCTTGATCTTCTTCAGTTCGTCCATCAGGTGCGATTGGGTATGCAGCCGGCCGGCGGTATCGGCGATGAGCACGTCGATGCCGCGCGCGCGCGCCGCCTGCAAGGCGTCGAAGATGACCGCCGCCGGCTCGGCCCCCGCTTGCTGGGCAATGATGGGCACCCGATTGCGCTCAGCCCAGATTTCCAGCTGCTCGCGCGCCGCGGCGCGAAAGGTATCCCCGGCGGCGAGCATCACGCTGCGTCCCTCCGCGAGCAGCCGGTGCGCCAGTTTGCCGATGGTCGTGGTCTTGCCTGCGCCGTTGATGCCGACCACCAGGATCACGTAGGGCTTGATCTTGGGGTCGATCGTGAGCTCGCGTTCGACCGGCTTCAAGATCTCGAGCATCGCCTCGTAAAGGCCCTTGAGCAAGGCATCGACGTCGTCGAGCTCCTTGCGCGCCACACGCCGGCGCAGGCCCTCGAGAATGCGTGCAGCGGCCTCCACACCCACATCGGCGGTGATCAGCCGCGTTTCCAGATCGTCCAGGATCTCGACGTCGATCTTGCGTCCGGGCAGCAACTCCTTGACGTCCGCGGTGAGCCAGGCAGGCCCTACGTTCAACTTGGCGCGCAGGCGCTTGAAGAAGCCGCGCACGCCGGACTTGTCGGCTTCGTTCGTCATGGACGCGAAGCTTAGCAGAGCGTCCCGCACCGTGACCCGCGGGGTATGATGAGCGCGGTGACCACCCCCAAGTCCGATAAGCCGGTCCCCGGCAAGCGAAATTTCGTGCGCATCGTCGGCGGGGCGTGGCGCGGCCGGCACGTCGGTTTTCCCGACATTCCCGGACTGCGGCCGACCCCCGATCGGGTGCGCGAAACTCTGTTCAACTGGCTGCAGCACGACATCGTGGACACCCGCTGCCTGGATCTGTTTGCGGGCTCCGGTGCGCTCGGGCTCGAGGCCCTGTCGCGCGGCGCCCGGGAAGTGGTCTTCGTCGAGCAGACGCAGGCTGCGGCGCGCGCGCTTAAGGCGGAGCTCGAGCGTTTGGGCGGCGGCGCGCGGGCACGAGTGATGGAATTGGGCGCTGCGCGATTTTTGCGTACCCCCACAGAGCCCTTCGACGGGGTCTTTCTCGATCCACCCTTCGGGCAGGGGGCGCTCGAGGAATATGTACCATCGCTCGCTGCCGGCCACTGGGTCAGGACTGGGGGGTGGGTGTATTTGGAATGCGAGCGGGCCGCCGGAGTCCCCGCGCTGCCGCCGCATTGGCAGCTGCTCAAATCGAAGTCGGCGGGCGAGGTGGGGTATCATCTGGCGCGCGTCACTGCTCAGGCTTCCAATGCATAAAAGAAACGCTGTCTATCCGGGGACCTTCGATCCGATCACCAATGGTCACCACGACCTGGTGCGTCGAGCGGCCAGCATCTTCGATCGCTTGGTGGTCGCCATCGCCGCCAATCCGAACAAGGCGCCGATGTTCTCGCTCGAACAGCGCGTCGACATGGCGCGCCGCGTGCTGGTCGATGTGCCGAACGTTGAAGTGAAGGGCTACGAGGGACTCACCGTCGACTTTGCGCGGCACAATGGTCTGTCGGTGATCGTGCGCGGCCTGCGCGCCGTATCGGACTTCGAATTCGAGTTCCAGCTGGCCAACATGAGCCGGCATCTCACCCCGGAGATCGAGTCGGTGTTCATGACGCCGCAAGAGCAGTACACCTTCATTTCCTCGACGCTGGTGCGCGAAATCGCGGTGCTGGGCGGCAATGTGTCCGAATTCGTGCACCCCATCGTCGAAATCGAACTGAAACGGCATCGCAAGCCTTGATAGAGCCGGCCACTGCACCACCGGCGCCGCCCACCGCGCAGCGCCCGCGCGCGAGGTTCATCGCCGCCTGGATGATGGCGCTGGCGGCGATCGCGCCGCTGGCAGCGATACCGCCGCCGGCACATGGCGATGCCCGGCGCGCCCCCGCGGCCGATCCCGCCGCCGCGCACCCCGGGGCCATCGCAAGCGCCTACCCTTTGGCGAGTCAGGCCGGCCAGGAGGTGCTCGCCAAAGGCGGCAACGCATTCGACGCGGCGGTCGCGGTATCGGCGGCATTGGCGGTGGTCGAACCCACCAGCTCCGGTATCGGCGGGGGTGGGTTCTACCTGCTGCATCGCCAATCCGACGGCTTCGAAACCATGCTCGATGCACGCGAAAAGGCGCCCGGGGCCGCGACTCGCGACATGTACCTGGACAAGGCCGGCAATCCCATTGCCCGCGCCTCGATCGACGGGCCGCTGGCGGCGGCCATTCCGGGAGAGCCGGCGGCGTTCGAATACCTGGCGCGGCGCTACGGGAAATTGACCCTGAAAGTCAGTCTCGAGCCGGCCATTCGTCTGGCGCGCGAGGGCTTCCCGTTGTATCCACGCCTGCAGGCTGCGATCCGCTACAAGCGCGATCTGCTGCTGCACTCCCCCGATGCCGCCAGAGTGTTCTTGACGGTGGAGGGCGCGGTGCCGGAGCTCGGCGCGCCGATCAAGCAGCCGGAGCTTGCTGCGACCCTCGAGGCCATTGCCGCCCAGGGCGCCAAGGGATTTTATGCCGGGCGGGTGGCCGAGGATCTGGTGAGCGGCGTGCGTGCGGGCGGCGGCATCTGGACCCTTCAGGACCTTGCGGCGTATCGGGTCGTCGAACGCAAACCTTTGGTCGGCGAGTATCACGGGGCGCGCATCGTCTCCGCATCGCCGCCCTCGTCCGGCGGGGTCGCGCTGCTCGATGCGCTCAACATCCTGGCGGGCTTCGATCTCAAAGTCGTGGATTCCGGCACGCGCAAGCACCTCGTCATCGAAGCGATGCGCCGCGCGTACCGCGACCGGGCGATCTACCTGGGGGATCCGGATTTCGTCACGATGCCGCTCGCCCGCCTCACCAGCCAGGACTATGCGGCGGGCCAGCGTGCGAGCATTCGCGCCGACAAGGCGATGCCGAGCGACCTGCTGCCGGGAGTCGAGACCGCACCGGTGGGGCTGCAGACCACGCATTTCTCGGTGCTCGATGCGAGCGGCAATCGCGTGGCGGGCACGTTGTCCATCAACCTGTTCTTCGGCACGGGCGACATGGTTGCAAAGACCGGCGTGCTGCTCAATAACACCATGGACGATTTTTCGATCAAGCCGGGCACGCCGAATGTATTCGGGCTGGTGGGCAATGCGCAGAACGACATCGCGCCGAACAAGCGCCCTCTATCCAGCATGACGCCGACCTTCGTCGAGACCCCGCAGGGCCTGATGATCATCGGCACCCCGGGCGGCAGCTACATCATCAGCATGGTGTTGCTGGGGACGCTCGACTATCTCGACGGGATGAGCGCGGCGCAGGTCGTGACGGCACCGCGCTACCACCATCAATACCTGCCCGACGTGGTCGAGTATGAAAAGGGGGCGCTGGCGGAGAACGAAATCGCCCGGCTCGAGGCCATGGGCCACAAGCTAGAACAGGGCAGCCGGCTCTGGGGCAACATGCAGGTGATCACCTTGGATTTTGCACGCGGCAAGGTCGAAGCGGCCGCCGATCCGCGCGGCGAGGGCGAGGGGCTGGTGTATTGACGCCGCGCAGTGCGCGGCTCAGTGTTGGCAGGTGGAACACCAGTAGGTGGATCGCTGACCCTGCACGAATTGCTTCACCGGCCTTTTGCAGACGCGGCACGGTTCCCCGGCACGTTCGTAGACGAATAATTGCTGGCTGAAGTAGCCGGGTGTGCCTTCGGCATTGACGTAGTCGCGCAGCGTGGTGCCGCCGATGCGGATGGCTTCGGCCAGCACCTGCTTGATGGCCCGCGTCAGGGCTTGCGCCTGCGCCCGGCTCAGG
The DNA here is from genome assembly GCA_052326345.1 of Steroidobacteraceae bacterium. Lineage (GTDB taxonomy): Bacteria > Pseudomonadota > Gammaproteobacteria > Steroidobacterales > Steroidobacteraceae > Bog-1198. Next base: position 24,771 of record JBKQOZ010000003.1, read on the forward strand.
CGGCGGGCCGCGCGGCGCGGAGAAATGCGCGCGCGAAACAAGGCTTCGCTCGCATAGATGTTGCCGACGCCGACCACCACTTGGGAGTTCATGATCAGATGTTTGATGGCGACGGCGCGTTTGCGCGTGGCGCGAAACAGATACTCCGCGTCGAACTGCGCGCTCAGCGGCTCAGGGGCGAGCCTGGCCAATAGCGGATGCGTGCGCGGGTCCGATTCGGTCCAATGCACGCTGCCGAAGCGGCGCGGATCGTGAAAGCGCAACACCTTGCCTGAGTCCATGAGGATGTCCCAGTGATCGTGGGCGCGCGGCGGCACGGCGGCGGCGAGCATGCGCAAACTCCCCGACATGCCAAGATGCAGGATCAGGGTGCCGGAATCGAGGGTGATCAAAATGTATTTGGCGCGACGCTCGATGCGCCGCACGGTCTGACCGCGGATGGCCGACTCGAAGTTCGCGGCGATGGGCCAGCGCAGCCGGCGTTCGCGCACCTTGACGTCGATGACGCGATGCTCGAGCAGGCCGGGGGCGATGCCGCGGCGGGTGGTTTCTACTTCAGGCAGCTCGGGCATGGGCGAACTCGATATACATTGCCGATTGATGACAACGGTCTGACGTCAAGAATATGTCATGCGCGCCGCGCGTGCGCGCAGTCGGCTAGAATGGCCCGGAGGAGTCTTGTGGATGCATGTCGTGACCGGCGGCGCCGGTTTCATCGGTTCGAACATCGTCGCAGCGCTGGCAGCGCGGGGCGATGAGGTGGTCGTATGCGACTGGCTGCGCAGCGACGAACGGTGGCGGAACCTCGCGAAGCACGAAATAGCCGCGCTGATCGTGCCCGAGGATCTGCCCGCGTGGCTGCGCCGCAACGGCGAGCGCGTCGAGAGCGTCGTGCACATGGGCGCCGTCACCTCCACGACCGAGACCGACGTGGATCGCATCGTGTCGAGCAACGTACGCGCCAGCCTCGAGCTGTTCGACTGGTGCACCGAGGCCAAGGTGCGGCTGATCTATGCATCGTCGGCGGCGACCTACGGCGATGGCTCGGCCGGCTTCGACGATTCGTTCAGCTGCGAGGCGCTCGCGGCCCTTCGCCCGCTCAATGCCTACGCCTGGAGCAAGCTCGTCGTGGATCGGCGCATCGCTCGCTGCGCACAGCACGCGAAGCCATTGCCGCCGCAATGGGTGGGACTGAAGTTCTTCAACGTCTACGGGCCGAACGAGTACCACAAAGGATCGATGCAGAGCCTGGTCGCGAAAAATTATGCTGTGATTCGAGACGGGCGTGCGCTGCAACTTTTTCGCAGCTACCGGCCCGAGTACCCGGACGGCGGCCAATTGCGCGACTTCGTCTATGTGAAGGACTGCGTCGACGTCGTGCTGTGGCTGTTGGATCACGAACGCGTATCCGGCCTGTTCAATCTCGGAACGGGTCAGGCGCGCAGCTGGCTGGACCTCGCCAAGGCGCTGTTCGATGCCGCGGATCGCCCAGTAGCGATCGAGTTCATCGACATGCCGGGCGCGCTGATCGAGAAATATCAGTACTTCACGCAGGCGCGCATGGACCGGTTGCGGGCGGCCGGCTACGAGCGGCCGTTCACGCCGCTGGAGCACGGTGTTTCGCAGTACATCCGCCGCTATCTGGCCGCGGCCGATCCGTATATCTAACTGAACCCGAGGGGAGATGCTGTATGTTGCCGGGCCATCGACCAAGCGAAACTTCGCCGGCTGCGGCGCAAGCGCTGCTGCAGCAGGAGCTGCGCGAGCATCGCGAAGCGTTCGAAGCGACCGCGCAAATGCTCAGCGGCCCCTTCGCCGAGACGCTTAAGATACTGGAGCGCGGTTTGCGTCGCGGGGGCAAGCTGCTGATCTTCGGCAACGGCGGCAGCGCGGCTGATGCGCAGCACATCGCCGCCGAGCTGATCGTCCGCTACGAGACGAATCGATCCGCGATCGCGGCGATTGCGCTGACGACCGACACGTCGGCGCTGACGGCATGCGCCAACGATTGGGGCTTCGATGCAGTGTTCGAGCGGCAGATCGAGGGCTTGGGACGCGAGCACGACGTCGCCTTCGGGATATCGACGTCGGGCAACAGCAGCAATGTTCTCAAGGGCTTGCGTCGAGCGAGAGCGATGGGGCTGCAAACGGTCGGGCTCACGGGTGGAACGGGAGGCCAGATGCGCGAGCTCTGTGATGTCCTGATCGTGGTGCCCTCCCCGGTGACCGCGCGGATTCAGGAAATGCATATCACGATCGGACATGTGTTGTGCAAGGCGCTGGAGCAGCGCCGGGGCCCGGTCTAGACGCCTATGGGATTCACGACGCTTACCGGTTTGTTGAACAGGTTTCACGACGCGCGCGTGCTCGTGCTCGGAGACGTCATGCTCGATCGCTTCGTCTACGGGTCGGTCGAGCGCGTGTCGCCGGAGGCGCCGATACCCGTGGTCAGCGTGGAACGCGTGATCGACATGCCCGGCGGGGCGGCGAACGTGGCACGCAACGTCGCGGCAATGGGCGCCCGCGCGATCCTGGTGGGCGTGGTCGGCGATGATGCCCCGTCGGAGGACCTGCGATCGCAACTGGCGGCCTCACCCACGATCGAGGCGCAGCTGGTCACGGACTCATCGCGCCCGACGACGGTCAAGACCCGCTATGTCGCTGAAGGCCAGCAGATCATGCGGGCGGATTGGGAAAGCCATGCCTCACTCGGCGCGGCGACCGCGGGGCGGATTCTTGATCAATTCTCGGCCTCGCTCGACGACGCGAACGTCGTTGTGCTGTCAGACTACGCCAAGGGGGTGCTGTGTGACTCGACCACGCGCGCCGCGATCGACATCGCGCGACGCGCGGGCAAGATCGTCGTCGTGGACCCCAAATCGAAGAATTTCGGCCGCTATCGGGGCGCGACCGTGCTGACCCCCAATCGGCTCGAGCTGCAGCAGGCCTGCGGCCTGGATTGCGTTTCAGCGGAAGAAGTGGCCGCCGCAGCGCAATCCGTACTGGAACAGGACATTTGCGACTATCTCGTCGTGACGCGCGGCAAGGACGGGATATCGGTGATAGGCAAATCGGCGCCAGCGGTACATTTGCAGACCGCGGCCCGTCAGGTATTCGATGTATCCGGCGCCGGCGACACCGTGGTCGCGACGATCGCTCTCGGCCTCGCCGCGGGCGCGCAGATCGTTGAAGCATCGGCATTGGCGAATATCGCGGCCGGCATCGTCGTCGGCAAGCGCGGCACTGCGACCGCCACCACCGGAGAGATCATGGCGGCGCTGGCGCCGATCGACGGACTCACCGATCCGAAAAAGATATTCGCGCTGGACAGCGCCCTGCAGCTGGCGCGCGCCTGGCGTGAGCTGGGACTGAAGGTTGCGTTCACGAACGGCTGCTTCGATTTGCTGCATCCAGGGCATATCTTCCTGCTCGATCAGGCCCGCCGCAGCGCGGACCGCCTGATCGTGGGCCTCAATGCCGATCTGTCCATCCGGCGCTTGAAGGGTCCGAACAGACCGGTTCAAAGCGAAGTCGCGCGCGCCACGGTGGTAGCGGCCGTGAAGTCCGTCGATGCCGTGGTGATTTTTGAGGAAGACACGCCGCTGCATCTGATCGAAACGCTCGAACCGGATGTGCTCGTCAAGGGCGCGGACTACACGCTCGATACCGTGGTAGGCGCGGATCTGGTGCTCAAGCGCGGCGGCAAGGTTCTATTCGCCGAGCTGCTTCAGGGACACAGCACGACCGAGACCGTACAACGAGCCGCCGCGTTGTCCGGCACATGAGCCGCACCGGCTCGCGCGACAAGGTCGTGATTCTGGACCGCGACGGAACCGTGGTGATCGATCGCGGATACCTGGATGACCCCACGGGCCTGGAATTCGTGCCGGGCGCCGCCGACGCGCTGCGACGGCTGCACGCATGCGGCTACCGTCTCGTGGTGATCACCAATCAATCCGGCGTGGGCAGGGGCTTATTTCCGCTCGACCGGGTGATCGCGATGAATGCACGCTTGAGTGAAATGGTCGAAGAGGCGGGCGCCAAACTGGCGGGCGTTTATTTCTGTCCGCATGCGCCGGATGCGGGATGCGAGTGCCGCAAGCCGGGCCTGGGATTGCTGAGGCAAGCAGCTGCCGAGCTCGAGTTCGACCCGGCAGCCGCGTTCGTGGTCGGGGACAAACAGAGCGACGTTGAGCTCGGACGCCGTGCCGGGGCGACGACGATGCTGATCGCCGGCAAAGCGCCTGCCTCAGGGGTTCAGCCGGCGCCGGACCTCGTTGTGCCCAGCCTGATGGAAGCTGCCCTGGCGATTACGGCGCGAGACGCGTGATCGCAACGGGCCTTGCTGCGGCAACCTTAGGATGCGGCTACTTGATCTTCGATTCTTTGTAGGCGACGTGCTTGCGCACGACCGGATCGAATTTCTTGGTCTCCATCTTGTCCGGATGCAGACGCTTGTTCTTGGTCGTGGTGTAGTAGTGCCCGGTGCCCGCGGATGAGACCAGCTTGATTTTATCGCGCATGCGGAATGCTCCTTAAACCTTGACGCCTTGGGCGCGAAGATCGGCAACGACCACGTCCAAGCCGCGCTTCTCGATGGTGCGCAGGCCGCGCGTGGTCACGCGCAGGCTCACGTAGCGCTTCTCCGTCTCCAGCCAGAACCGGTGCGTGTGCAAATTCGGCAAAAAGCGGCGCCGCTTGCGATTGTTCGCATGGGAAACCGTATTACCCGTTTTGGGGCCTTTGCCCGTAACTTGGCAGACTCGCGACATGGCGTAACCTTTGAGCTCTCTCTCCGGGGAAGAGCCGAGCTTTATACCAGGTGGGGCTCGATGGGGCAACCGGGGCGCTAACAAACGCGGGCCGCCCCGGCCCTTGGCGATGAGGCCATGATTCGTTGCCACCCTGGCGCTCGGCTCAGGCGCGACGACCGTTTGAGTCGATGAGCGGCTCACCGTCTTCTTTCGCGAACGGGCCTTTCTGTGGAAGCTTGAGGATGTCCAAGACCGCCTCGGACGGCCGGCACAGCTTCACGCCCCAGGGCGTCACCACGATTGGGCGATTGATCAAAATCGGGTGCGCCAGCATCTGATCGATCAGCTGCGCATCGGTCCAGTGATCGGCGCCAAGTCCCAGCTCGTCATGGGGCGTGCCCTTTTGGCGCAGCAGATCGCGAGGACGAATGCCCATGCGCTGAATCAGCGATTCGAGCGTCGCCCGATCCGGCGGGCTCTTCAGGTATTCGATGACCGTGGGCTCGACGCCGGCATTGCGGATCAGCGCCAGCGTGTTGCGGGAGGTCCCGCACGAGGGGTTGTGATAGATCGTGACGGAAACGGACTCAGGCATTGAGGGCCTCGGCTTTTGTATTTGCGGCCTGCTCGACCGCATTCTCGGATGACGTCTCGCTCGCCTTTTCCGCGGGAAAGAGCACGCGTGCGACGGCCAAAGCCGCGAGGGCGCCGAGGAATTGCGCCAGGATGAACGCCGGCACGTCGATGGGACGAATACCGGAGAACGTGTTGGTGAGCGAGCGGGCGATCGTGATGGCCGGGTTCGCGAATGAAGTCGAGGCGGTGAACCAGTAGGCCGCAGCGATCCAACAAGCCACCATCCACGGCGCATCTTCGCCACGACGGTGGCCGAGCACGACGAGTAAGAGGCCGAATGTCGCCACGCCTTCCGCGAGCCATTGCGCCGGTCCGGTTCGGACGTGCGCGGAGGCCTGCCACACGGGCAACTCGAACATGACATGCGCAAGCAGCGCACCGGCACAGCAGCCTGCGACTTGCACTGCCGTGTACAGGCCGGCGTCTGTCCACGCCAGTCGACCCCGCAGGGCCTCGATGCCGGAAACGGCGGGATTGAAGTGCGCGCCGCTCACCGGGCCCAGGAGCGCGATCAAAGCGGCGAGCACTGCCGCGGTCGCGCCCGTGTTGGCAAGAAGCGCAACCGCCGCGTTACCGCCGCTGAGGCGTTCGGCCATGATCCCTGAGCCCACCACGGTCGCGGCCAGCAGCGCCGAACCGAGGCCCTCGGCGAGCAGTCGGTGGGACAACGGCTTGGTGTGCATCGTCGATGTCTAGCTGAGAACCGCGGGCTCGGCAGCAAACGGTGCACTGTTGAAGCGCACGCCCTCTGCGAGATCAGCAACCGACACGTTGACGTGGGATCGTTTCATGCGCGCTTTCTCCTCGAAGGAGCGTCCTCGACCAGGCCGGGTTTGCATCCCGTATTGCTACCGGGGTCGTCGGCCAGTTCACAGCAGTGATCCGTGAGGAAGCCGAGCAGGTCGCTCATGTGTCGAATATTCGGGCTGTAATATAAGAATCGCCCTTCACGCCTGACATTCAGCAGTCCGGCGTGATGCAGCGCCTTCAAATGAAACGAGAGAGTCGCCGCGGTGACCAGGAGCTTCTCGCCCAGCTGCCCGGGTGTGAAACCCTCGGGCCCGCGCTTGACGAGTAGACGAAAGATCGCAAGACGCGACTCCTGCGCCAAAGCCGCGAGACTGGTGACCGCATCGGCCGATTTCATAACGATCTCCGCGAAGTCAAGTGGGGCGTGCGCCACGAGGCGAGCGGTGCCTTGACGACAACCCGGCACCAACCTTATTAATTTTATAATTATCGAATTATAGAATCAAGTAGGCACCGCGGAGCACTGCAACCTGGGACGCCGGCGGGATCTTCGCATTCAGATCAGTCCTCTCTCCGCCATCGACACGCTGGCACCGTCGCCGACGATGATGTGATCGAGCAGACGTATGTCCACCAGGCCGAGCGCCTCTTTCACCCGATGCGTGATCAGCTCATCGGCCTGGCTCGGCTCCGCGACGCCGCTCGGGTGGTTGTGGGCCACGATCACTGCCGCCGAGTTGCGCTGCAAGGCCAGTTTGACGATCTCGCGCGGATGCACACTCGCCCCGTCGATGGTGCCGCGGAACAGCTCCTCGAAGTGGATCAGGCGATGGCGCTTGTCGAGATACAGGCAGCAAAACACCTCGTGCTCGAGGTCGCGCAGCTTGGCGCTGAGGAAGTCACAGGTCGCCCGCGGGCTCGCGAGCGAAGGGCCGGCGCGCAAAGTCTGCGACAGCTGCCGCCGTGAGATCTCGGCGGCAGCCTGCAGTTCGGCGTAGCGGGCGGGTCCCAGGCCCGGCTCGGCGCAGAAGCGCGCGCGGTCGGCGGCGATCAGTTTGCGCAGCGAATCGAAGCTTTTGAGAATGTCGCGGGCGAGGTCCAGGGCGGAACGCCCCGCCCGCCCACTGCGCAGCAGAATCGCCAGCAGCTCCGCATCCGACAATGCGGCGGCGCCTTTCTCCAGCAGCTTCTCGCGCGGCCGCTCATCGCTCGGCCAATCCCGAATTGCCATGCATTCGAGAATGGCGGGCAAAGCCCGCACGCGCCAGCGCCATTTCGCGGGCGAGCGGGCAGATTAAAGATCACCGGTGCCCGGAACTGCCGAACCCGCCGCCGCCGCGCTCGGTTGCGGCGAAGTCCTCGACCAGCTCGAAATCGACGCGAACCACCGGCACGATCACCAGCTGCGCGATCCGATCGCCAGGCTGCACGGTGAACGGCGCCGACCCGCGGTTCCAGCACGACACCATCAGCGGCCCCTGGTAATCCGAATCGATCAGGCCCACGAGATTGCCGAGCACGATGCCGCTCTTGTGTCCGAGGCCGGAGCGCGGCAGCAGCAGCGCCGCGAGACCCGGATCCTCGACGTAAATCGATATGCCCGTGGGAATGAGCTCCGCGCTGCCCGGCGCAAGAACCAGCGGGGCCGCGAGGCAGGCGGAGAGATCCATTCCCGCGGAGCCGGGCGTCGCGTGCTGCGGCAGCGGAAATTCGCGTCCGATGCGCGGGTCCAGGATCCTGAGCTTGACCGTGCGCAGCACCTTAGTCAGCGGCGGGTGCGGCGGCTGCGCAGCCGGATGCGCGAATCCGCGACCGCGGTGCGGGTGGCGGCGGCGGCGCGGCGTTTGCGCGCGCCGCGCCGCAAAGTTCCGTCCGACGGCGGCAGGCGTTTGGCGATCAGCGCAATGAGCGCGCGCGCGACCTCGATCTTCGGCGCGCGCGCGACTTCGGCCCGTCCGCCCGGCCACAGCACGGTGAGCGCGTTGTCCTCGCAATCGAAGGCCATGGTGTCGCCGACCTGATTAGCGGCGATCATGTCGAGCTTCTTGCGCTTGAGTTTGCCGCGCGCATTCTCCTCGACGTCGTTGGTTTCGGCGGCGAAGCCGATCACGAACGGCCGCTTGGCCATGTCGGCCACCGACTTGACGATGTCGGGCGCGGCCTCGAGATCGAGCTTGACCGTGCCGCCCTGTTTCTTGATCTTCTGCTTGGCCACGGTCACCGGCTGAAAATCCGCGACCGCAGCGGCGGCGATGAAAAGATCCGCCTCGGCGACATGGCGATGTACGGCCGCGTACATGTCGCGCGCGCTCTCGACATCGATGCGAGTGGTGCCCGCGGGGGTCGGCAATTGCACCGGGCCCGTCACCAGCGTGACGTGAGCGCCTGCCTCGCGCGCGGCGGCGGCCACCGCAAAGCCCATTTTCCCAGAACTGCGGTTGGTCAGGTAGCGTACCGGATCCAGGCGTTCGCGCGTCGGCCCGGCCGTGATCAGCACGTTGAGACCGGCCAGCAGGCCGGCATTCGCCGGCGGCTCGAGCAGCGACTCGGCCAGCTGCTTCGCCTCCCACATGCGCCCGGCGCCGATTTCACCGCAGGCCTGGTTGCCGGAGGCGGGGCCCAGGATGCGCATGCCGCGCGAGATCAGGGTGTCGACGTTCGCCTGAGTGGCCTTGTTCGCCCACATGAGGCGATTCATCGCCGGCGCGAGCACTACCGGCGCCTCGGTCGCGATGCACAGCGTGGCGAGCAGATCGTCCGCGCGGCCGCCCGCCAATCGTGCGATGAAGTCCGCGCTGGCCGGGGCGATCAGCACGAGCTGCGCCCAGCGCGCGAGCTCGATGTGGCCCATGGCCGCTTCCGCCGCACTGTCCCATAGATCGCTGCGGGTGGGGCGGCCGGACACCGCCTGAAAGGTCATGGGGGTCACGAATCGTTGAGCCGCCTCGGTCATCACCACCTGCACCTCGGCGCCGCGTTCGATCAGCCGGCGCACCAGGTCGGGGCTCTTATAGGCGGCGATACCGCCGGTGACGCCCAGTATAATGCGGGTTTTCGGCGTCAATGGATGCCCTTCAACTCTTTGAAGCGCGCGATGTCGCCGTCGAATTGCTTGGTCATGACGGCTTCCTCGGCGCGCTTCTGGCGCAGATTCTCCTGCTGCGTGTGGATGTCCGAGCTGACCCTCACCAGGTCCTCGGCCACCTGGTCGGACATCCGCGGCGCGTTCGGATCGGTGCTGTAGGGCTTGAAGCCCATGCTCGCCGTGCGCAGCTTCTTCAGCTTGCCGTCGAGTATCTCGAGAAACTGGGTCGTGACTTTGATCTGGTCAGACAGCAGGGTGAGCCTCTGATCGCGCAGCCGCTCGATTTCCTGCACCGAGACGTAGGTGTTCAGCAGATTCTTGTCGCGGCTCGCGCGCTGCGCCTCTTCGACTTTCAACTGATCTTCGAGGGCCAATTGTTCGGGGGTCTTCTGCGCCTCCAGGCGCTGCACCTCGATCCCCTGTGCGTTGATCACGTCGTGTTCCTGGGCCGCGTACTCGGGCGGAATGCGGTCCCCGTAGTGGGTGATTCCCTGGTCATCCACCCATTTGTACATTTTCTTCGAGCTGCCCGGTTGGGGCGGGTTCGCGGCGACGGACGCCGATACCAGCAGCACGGACGCGCAGAGGATCCAGACAAGATGTTTCACGAGCATATCCCCAATCAGACCGGAACCATTGTGACCCGCGGGCGGCGCGTTTTCTAGGGCGTGTGCCTCAATCTGTGAGGCCGTAGCGGTCCCGGTAGCGCTGCATGTCGGCGAGCTCGGCCAGGCGGCCGGTCTTAAGCATGTGGTGCATGAGATCCGACAGGCCGATCACCGCCATGACCGGAATTCCAAACTGCTCGCGCACCTCCTGAACCGCCGACAACGGGCTGATCGCGCCGCGCTCCTGGCGGTCCAGGGCGAGCAGCACGCCGGCCGGGTGCGCGCCGGCCGCCCTGATGAGATCGATGGATTCGCGGATCGCGGTGCCGGCGGTTATGACGTCATCGACGATCAGAACCCGCCCTTTCAGCGGGCTGCCCACCGTAATGCCTCCCTCGCCGTGATCCTTCGACTCTTTGCGATTGAAGGCGAACGGCAGATCGAGCCCGTGCCGCTCGGCGAGCGCGGCGGCCGCGGCGGTCACCAGCGGGATGCCCTTGTAAGCGGGGCCGAACAGCATGTCGAAGGTCAGCTCGGAGGCGACCAGCGCGTCGCTGTAGGCGCGGCCCACCGCCGCGATCGCCGCTCCCGAGCTGAACAGGCCGGCATTGAAGAAATACGGGCTGTCGCGCCCGGACTTGAGTTTGAAGCTGCCGAACTTCAATACGCCAAGCCGCACGCACAGATCGATGAATTCGCTTTGGTATGCCGATGTCATAGGGCCGGCAGTCTCGCAAGGGAAATGACGATTCGCAAGCGCAGCGCCGGCATTCGCGTGCTGCTATGATCGCGCGCCATGCGCGATGCGAGTTCGAGGGTTTGACGGCGGCTTCGAAGCCCACGCTGTTGCAGGCGTTGGGGGACAAGCGCATGGCGGCCGTGCTGGTGCTGAGCTTCGCCTCGGGGCTGCCGTACAATTTGACCGGATTCACGGTGCAGGCGTGGCTGGCGTCCGCAGGCCTCGACATCAAGACCATCGGCATTTTTTCGCTGGTCGGCCTGCCCTATATTTTCAAATTTTTGTGGGCGCCGCTCCTCGACCGCTACCTGCCGCCCCTGCTGGGCCGTCGCCGCGGCTGGATACTGATCTATCAGATCGGTCTCACCGTTGCCATCGCCCTCATGGGTTTTTGCTCGCCCACAGAAGAGCTCTACGCGCTCGGTGGCCTGGCGGTGCTGGTGGCCTCACTCTCGGCGTCCCAGGACATCGTGATCGATGCGTATCGTGTGGATACGATTCCGGTCAGCGAGCGTGGACTGGCCGCCGCCGCCCAGTCATTCGGCTACCGTACGGCCGCCATGTTGGCGGGCGCCGTGCTGGTGTTGATTGCCGCGCATCTCGGTTGGCGGCTGGCCTTTCTGCTGGTGGCCTGCCTCATGGCGGCCACGACTCTGGGGACGCTATGGGCCCCGGAGCCGGAAGTGCCGGGCCAGCCGCCTCGGACCCTGGCCGATGCCGTGTGGCATCCGCTGCGCGCATTGTTCGAACAGAAAGGCGCATGGGGGTTCGTGTTGCTGGTGCTGCTTTACAAGGTCGGGGACGCATTCGCCCTGAGCTTGTACAGCGCTTTCATGATCAAGGGCGTAGGGTTTTCGCTCGACGAGCTCAGCATCGCCGGCAAAGTGAACATGACGGTGTCGAGCATGATCGGCGTGGCCTTCGGCGGCTGGGTCTACATGCGCTGGGGCACGTTCAAATCGATGTTGATCTTCGGCATCGGCCAGGCGTTGACCAACTTGTTGTACGTCTGGCTGGCGCTGGCAGGCAAGAAGGTGTGGCTGTTGGTTCTCGCGACGTCCCTGGACACCGGCATCGGCGGCATGGGGCTGGCGGCATTCGTGGCGTTTCTGGTGTCGTTGTGCAGCGCCAATTACAGTGCCACCCAGTATGCGCTGCTGTCGGCGTTGGCGAGCATTCCCAGCAGGGTCATGGGCTATGTCGCGGGCATCGTCGTGTCGAAGATCGGCTGGGCAAACTTCTTCGTGATCACTTTTCTTACGGCGATGCCGGGGTTGGGGCTGCTGCTGATCCTACGGCGGCGCCTCAGCGCGCTGGAAGCGCGCGAAACGGCGAACGCGCGGCCTTGAGGGCTCCTACCGGCGCAGCGATCGATCCTGGGGACTCGACCAGGCCGAGCGCGGGTTGTCCTCGAATTCGCGATCCAAATCTTCGGCCTCGACATCGACGGCTCCCGACCAATCCTCCGGAGCGTCCGCGGCGTCGATGAGGTCATCGAGAAGCTGCTCATTCCACGCGTCGAAATCGATCTCGGTCACCGTGCCGTCGAAGTACTGGATCTCGATGGTCTCATCCTCATCATCGATCGCGACCACTTCGAACAGCTCATTGGTACCGCCCCGGTACCATTGACCCACGACCGGCTTGACTACGTTCATGGCCGACTCCGTCTTGTTATGTTCAACCTCATTCAACTCTCAATGAGTCCTGCGTGCAATTAAAAATTTTTGCGCGCAGCAGCATCGCCGTCGCTACGGCCCGCACCTGGTGTAAGCCAAATCCCATACGCCGTGTCCCAGGCGCTCACCGCGCCGCTCGAACCGGGTCGGCGGACGAAACTGCGGCCGCGGGACGAACGTGCCGTCCTCGCTCTGTGAGCGCAGCCGCACACAGGCGTTGCACACCTCGAGCATCTGTTCGGCGTAAGCCTGCCAATCCGTCGCCAGCCGCAGGATGCCCTGCGGGCGCATTGCGGTCGCCAGCAGGTCGACGAAGGGCGCATCGACCAAGCGGCGCTTGTGATGGCGCTTCTTGTGCCACGGGTCGGGAAAGAAAATCAGCACCTCGTCGAATGACCGGTCGGGAATAGCGGTCGCCAGCACCTCGACCGCGTCATGGCAGATGAGGCGCAAATTCTTAAGCTCGGCCTGCCCGGCCTGCAGCAGCAATCGGCCCACCCCCGAACGGTGCACCTCGATGCCCAGGTAATCGATCTCGGGATGCGCCTGCGCCAGTGAGCCGATGACTTCGCCCGCCCCGAACCCGATCTCGAGGCAGCGCGGCGCCGAGCGGCCGAAGGCCGCGTCGAGGTCAATGGGTGCGCCGGTAAATTCCACGCCGAAAGCCGGCCAGAGCTCCGTGAGCGCGCGTTCTTGCGCGGCGGTGACCCGACCGGCGCGCAGGACGAAGCTGCGAATGGGGCGTCGTGCATGCATGACCGCAAAGTTTGCCTGATATCATCCGCCGATGCTCAGAACCCGCTCTGTGCGTCCGGGCGTGGCCTGCGCTTTTCTGCTCCTCGCGGGCTGCGTGGGCCTGCCGCAGCACGTCATTAAGTACCGCAGCGAGGCCATGCGCTCGCCGCAAACCACCACCCTCGGCCGCATCGCCCTCGCAAGCGCGGACGACAATCCCCGGTCCCTGTCCGGCATCCGGCTGCTCGCCTCGGGAGAAGAGGCGTTCGACAGCCTGATCGCACTCGCCGACCGCGCCGAGCGCACGCTCGACATTCAGTACTACATCATTCACCAGGACGAGTCCGCGCGAATCCTGCTGCAGCACGTGCGCGGTGCCGCGGATCGCGGTGTGCGCGTGCGTGTGCTCGTGGACGACCTCAACACCGCGGGCGAGGACCGGCGCTTCATGCACTTAGAGCAGCACGTGAACGTCGACGTCAGGGTATTCAATCCATTTCCCGGCGGGCGGTCCGCCACCTGGACCCGGATCCTAAATTCAATATCCGACATACCGCGCATCAATCATCGGATGCACAACAAACTGTTCGTGGCCGACAACGCCATGGCCATCGCTGGCGGGCGCAACATCGGCGATGAATATTTCACGCGCGACAAGCGCAGCAATTTCATCGATCTCGACGTGGTGGCGGCCGGCCCCGTGGTGCCGCAGCTGTCGGCGTCGTTCGACGCATTCTGGAACAGCAAGTACTCCTACCCGATCGCATCGCTCGCCGCACCGGTGCCGACCGAGCCGCCGAAGCCGCCGGCGCCGAGCGGCGGGGTAGCGGCCGACGCCGCCGACTGGCTCGCGCGCGAGCTCGATGAGGGCCGCTTGACGCTCGACTGGGTGCCGGCCACGGTGCTCGCGGACCGTCCCGCCAAGATCGCGAGCGAGGCCTCGCCCGAGGAAGAAGTGACGATCGCCAACAACGTGGCCGCCTTGATGCGCTCGGCGCAGCAGGAAGTCATCGTGATCTCGCCGTATTTCGTCCCTGGAAAGCAGGGAGTCGAGCTGGTGCGCGAGCTCACCGAGCGCGGCGTGCACATCCGAGTGCTCACCAACTCCCTGGCATCCACCGATTCGCCGCTGGTGCACAACGGCTATTCGCGCTACCGGGTGGCGCTGCTCAAGCTCGGCGTCGAGCTCTCCGAGGTGCGCCCGAAGCTCGGCCAGCATCGCCCGCGCTTTCACCCGTTTCGCGGCTCGAGCGCGAGCCTGCACGCCAAGGCGCTGGTGATCGATCAGAAAACCGTGTTCATCGGCTCGCTCAACATGGATGCCCGATCCGCGCGCACCAACAGCGAAATGGGCCTGGTGATCCGCAGCGCCGATATCGCCCGCCAGGTGACGGGTCTGCTCGATGACATCAGCGCGGACGGCAGCTACAAGCTGTCGCTGGACCGCGCTGGCCGCATCGTCTGGACGAGCGGCGAGCCGGGTGCCGAACACATCTGGCACACGGATCCAGAAACGACGCACGTGCAGCGCTTCCTGTTGAAGCTGGTCGCACCCTTTGCCGGAGAGGAGATGCTGTAAGCAGAGCGGCTCTAAGGAGTGATGCGCAGGCTGCTCAGGTAATCCTTGACCTTCCCGCGATAGCCTTCACTGCTCGTCACGGTCGCGCCTCCGGCGAGCACCAGAATGAAATCGCCGCGCAGCGTGCGGTTCACCTCGCGCAGGTAATTCATATTGACCAGACAAGAGCGGCTGATCCGAAGCATCGGCTGGGAGTGCAGCGCCTGCTCTGCCTGGCTTAAGGTGCTGCGCGCGTGAAAGATGTCGTGCCCGACCCGGATGAGGACGTAGTTCCGGTCCGCCTCGATCAATTCGACCTGGGTCACATCGATCACGTGCAGGCGGCCGTTGAATTCCGCAAGCAGGCGCGGCCGATCCTCAGGCTGCGCGCGGGCGCCGCGCTCGAGCTGCGCCAGCAGCGCGCGGAGCAGCGCTTGGCGCTCATCGACGCCGCTCTCTGCGTGGCGCGGACGCACCCGGGCCAGAGTCTTGCGGAAGCGCTCCTGATCGAAGGGCTTGAGCAGGTAATCTACGGCGCAGACTTCGAACGCCTCGAGCGCGTAGGCATCGTAGGCCGTGACGAACACCAGTGCGGGCAGCTCGTCGGGCGCCAGCGCGCGCGCGAGATCGATGCCGTTGATGGGACTCATCTGGATGTCGAGAAACAACAGCTGCGGGCGCTTCGCCCGAATCTGCGCGAGCGCCGTCGCGCCGTCGCCGTACTCGCCGATCACGCACAGATCGCCCTCCGCTTCGCACAGCTCGCGCAGGCTGCGGCGGCCGGCCTGCTCGTCATCGACGATGATCACGTTCATCATGCCTGCGCCTCGGCCGCCGCCCGCCGGGTGCTGCGCCGGTCCGGCGCATCATGCATCACGGGCAGCGTGATTTCGCTCACCCATTGCGCGCCGACGGGTCCGGCGCTCAAGCTGGCGCGGCCCTCGAATTGAACGGTCAGGCGCTCGCGGACATTCTTGAGGCCGATTCCCTCGGCGCCGGGCGTCGCATCCGCCGCGATGGTGTTGGTCACGCGCAGCACGAGCGCCTGGTCGGTCCGCTCGACCGCAACACGCACCGCCACCGGCCCTTGATGACCGTCCAAGCCGTGCGCGACCGCGTTCTCGACCAAGGGCTGCAGAATCAAGCTCGGCACCCACACCGGGGCGATGTCCCCGGGAGGCGGCAGAATGACCGTGAGCCGGTCGGCGAAGCGCTTTTGCTGCAGCTCCAGGTACAGGCGGACGAACTGCAGTTCGTCGGTGAGGCGTGAGAACTCGCGCTCGCCGGCGCTCAGCAGCCGGCGCAGCAGATCCGCGAGCTGCACCACCATGGCTTGCGCTGCTTTCGGATCCCATTCGATGTGGCCGCGGATGGTATGCAGCAGGTTGAACAGCGTGTGCGGCGACAATTGCATGCGCAGCGCCGCGAGGCGCGCGGCGCTCCACTCGCGCTCGAGCGCCGCGCGCTTGAGCTCGGAATCGCGAAACCGTGTGTACAGCTCCAACCCGGTCACCAGGGCGAGGCCGAAGCCGTAAGTCGGCAGGAAGCTGACGAAGCTGGCGAGCCACAGCGACAAGGTCATGGGGTCCGCCCAGGGAGATGTCGTGTGCGACATCAATTGATTGTGCGAATGCTCGCTGCCCACCGTGATCTCCCCGGCGAACAACGCCGGGTAGGCGATCGCGGCAAAGAAAAGCCCCAACAGGAGCTGCAGGGGAATCGCGACCAGTACCGGACGCCACTGGATGCGCAGGGAGGCCCAGTAAGAGACCAGCAGGAACGGCAGCAGCAGCAGGTGCTGCAGCGCGCGCGCATTCCAGGGCGCGAACAGGGACTGGTTGGTCAGCGCGGCGGTTCCGGTGCTCATGCCGTACGCATACAGGATGTTCGACACCGCAACGTACAGCCAGAAGCCGCAGACGACGGCAAAGAACTGCTGCCGTGTCAGGCCCCCGGCGTAGCGCCGCATCGAGGTATTTTCCAGACCCATCATGGAGGTGCAGCCTAGCGCAAACACGCGGGTTTGCGGCCATCCGGCCGCCCGCCGGGGACGAATTCGTGGTTACCGGGGACGACCTCGATGCGCGAGCGCAGACGAGAGGGGTCGCGCGGGCGTTTCATAGCTACGTTGTCAAACCGCCCCCACAAGGAGATTCGATATGAAAAACGTTACCACGGGCGCCGCGCTCATGCTCCTCTGCGGCATCGCCGGCGCGGCGTACAGCGGCGCCGCGAGCGCAGCCACCGGCGACGACGACGTGCCGAGCATCGCCATCCACTACGACCGGCAGAGCCTCGATACGGACAGCGGCGCGCGAACGCTGTACCGCCGGATCGTGAATGCGGCCGCCGAGGTTTGCCCGCAGTACTCGAGCAGCCCCCACTGGATCAGCGATGCGGTGCGCCGCTGCCGCGAGGAGTCGGTGGCCCGCGCCGTCATGAAGATCAACAATCCGCATCTGGCGGCGGTCTACGCCGCAAGTACGCGCAATAGCTGATGGTCGGGTGCGAGCGCCGCCGGCCTCGAGGTGCGAGAAGCTTCGAGGCCGGCGGGCGCCCCCCTGTCGCGGCCAGCACCCGGCACCCCATTCATGCCGCGCTCAATCGATGGCGATCGAGCGCGGCTGGCTGCCTGCTGCGAACGTGCCGACGGCCGCCAGCGCGCCGGTGACCGAATCGATGGACAGCACCGACACGGTGCCTGCGTCCTCATTGGCGACGTAGGCGAATTGACCGCTTGGATCGATGACGACGCAGAGCGGAAACGTGCCGACGCCCACGCTCGAGGCCCGCGTCACGGCGCCGGTGCTCGGCGTGATGGAAAAGCTGGTGAGCTCGTTTGCGGCGATGACGTTGGCCGCATAGAGATACCGGCCCGCCGGGTCGACGGTGACCGCCTCGGGACTGGAGCCGGTCGACAGGGGGAAACCGGAGAGAGCCGCCAGCTCACCGGTCCCCGTATTGATCGAATATCCGGCAATCGTCTTTGCGGTTTCGTTGGCCACATAGGCCAACGTTCCCGTCGGGTCGATGGTGATGGCCAAGGCTCCCGCGCCCGAGCCGAACGGCGAGCCGCCGATGGCGGCGATGGAGCCCGCGCCGGTCTCGATGGAGAATGCGGCCACAGTGCCGTCGGCATAGTCGGTGACGTAGAGAAAGTTCCCGCCGGGGTCGGTCTTCATCGAGGTGGGCTGATTGCCCACCGCGAACGGCGAGCCGCCGATGGGGGCCGCCGTTCCGCCGCTCTCGATTGCGAACACCGAAACCGTGTTGTCCGTCATGTTAGCGACGTAGAGGAATTGATCCGCGGGATCCACCAGCACCGCGAACGGCCCGTTGCCCGCCGCGATCGGCTCCCCCGCCGGGGAGAGCGCGCCGGTGGTGCCGTCGATCGCAAACACCGATACGTTGTTGGAATCGTGGTTGGCCACGTACAAGTAGGTGCCGTTCGGATCCACCACCGCGGCCACCGGCGTCGTGCCCGTAGAGGCGAACGGGGAGCCTGAGACCGGGCTCAGGGTACCGTTGGCGGCATCGATCGAATACGCCGATATGCTGTTCGAGCCCTGATTGACGACGTAGGCAAAGCGCCCCGGTTGGGTGCAGGTCACCACCACATTGGTGATGTCCGCGGTTCCGATCGTGCCGGAGCCGTTGTGCACCACGCAGGTCTGGCCCGAGGGCTGAGTCAGGACCGTGACCGAATAGGCGCCTCCCTGGTCGATCGATGAGGTGAAGACGAATGAGCCGCTCGTACCCAGCCGCAAGTTGTCGCCGGAGTTGTTCTGCAGCACGAGCCCGGAACCCTGCAGCCCGGTCATCGTGCCGCCGACGGTGTACCCGCCGCCCACGTGGCAGGCTGCGATCCCGAGGCCTGCCGCCGCAGCCAAGATCCCGATCTTCAGCATGGTTCTCACCGATCGATCTCCTCAAGCGCGCGCGGCCGAGATCATGCCTTATTCCTGTCTGGTCGTGGTGTCAAGAAATGTCGGGAAGTCATAGTGCGGAAGCCATTGCCGCACTTTGGGGCTGCCGTTGCGATTTCTGTCTCCACGACACGACATGCGCCGTGATGAACCAAATTGCGGATAATCGCTCTAAATTAGCTTATGGACAGGTTCCGCATGCTGTCTTCATTTGCATTCAAGCGCTTGCTTACGTCGGGTACCATCGCATTTGCGGTGCTGTTGCCGTGCGCGGCATCCGCGACCCTCGGTGAGCCGGAGGCCTCGGTGCAGGCTGATGGCGAGCAACTGCACGGGTCGATCAAAGATTCGGATCGGGGAGCCTATCGGGTGCACGAGATCCAATTGCCTTCAGGCACCTTGGTGCGCGAGTACTCCGGATTGGACGGCAGTGTGTTTGCGGTCACGTGGCATGGGCCGTTTATCCCGAATTTGCGGCAAATGCTGGGCAGTTATTTTGATGAGTATGCGACCGCGGCGAAGACCCAGCCACACCCGGACCACCATCATTTGCAAATCCAGCGAAGTGATCTGGTGGTGCAGTCGAGCGGGCACATGCGCGCGTTCAGCGGCCGAGCTTACTTGCCCCAGTCGATACCGGGCGGGGTGTCTTTAGGAGAGCTGCAGTGAGGCCTGTCGTTTCGCAGGCGCTGCGCCGCGGCGGCGCAGCGCTGATGTGTCTTGCGGCGGCCGCGTGCGGCGGAGGCGGCAACGCGCTGAGCTCATCGACCTCGCCCGTGACACCCGCCTCGAACGTGGTCAGTGTGGTGGTCGACGGCGGGCCGGCCGCTCTCGCTTACCCTGCCGTCAACACGCTGTACACCACGGTCACGGTCTGTGCGCCTGGCACCTCGACTTGCCAGACCATCGATAACATCCAGGTCGATACCGGCTCGTACGGGCTGCGTTTGCTGGCTCCGGCTCTTACCTTGAGCTTGCCAGTAGTGGCGGCAGCGAACGGCGCGGCGCTGGTAGAATGCTTGCCCTTCGCCGATGGCTACAGCTGGGGCCCGGTGTCTCAGGTGGATGTGCAAATTTCGGGTGAATCGGCGAGCGCGGTGCCAGTGCAGCTCATCGGCGACCCGCGCTATCCCACTGTGCCCACGGACTGTTCAAGTTCCGGTCCGACGGCGGAGGACACGGTGGCGACGTTGGGCGCCAATGGGATTTTGGGCATCGGGCCTTTCGTATACGACTGCGGGCCCGTATGCGTCACCACGGCCGTCCCCGCGGCCTATTATGCGTGCACTCAAGCAACCTGCCAGAACACCACGGTCCCACTGGCGAATCAGGTGCTCAATCCCGTGACGGTGTTCGCCAGGGACAACAACGGCACGATCATCACTCTGCCGAGCGTCGCCTCCGGCGGGGCGGTGAGCGTGACCGGGTCGCTGATCTTCGGCATCGATACCGAATCGAACAATCAGTCCGGCACTCAAACGGTGCTGACCGTCGATCCTAACACCGGATATTTGACGACGATCTTCAACGGCCAGACGTTGAGTTCGAGCTTCGTCGATTCGGGCTCGAATTCAATTAATTTCAGTGATTCGAGCGTCACGCCATGCGCCAGCAATGACTTCACGGGTTTCTATTGCCCCGCGAGCACATTGACGTTCAGCGCGAGCTTGCAAGGGGCGAACGGCACCAGCATCCTGGAGAGCTTCAGCGTGGCCAATGCAGAGACGCAGGCCAATGCCGAGCCGACCTTCAGGGTAGTTCCCGATCTCGGGGGAGTGAATCCGATCACCGGAAGCTTCGATTGGGGCTTGCCGTTTTTTTACGGGCATCGGATAGCCAACGCCGTCCAGGGATATACGACCTCTGCGGGCACCGGGCCGTACGTCGCCTTCTGAGGGCCTATCGAACCATCCTGCCGGCCCACTCATACAGGGCGCTGCGCGATCGCTCCAGCGCCAATACGGATGGCACCAGCGCGAGCGCGCCGCGCTCGTCCCACGTCCACATCTCGGCGGGCGCGGCCTCGATCTCGAGGCCGGCCGCGCGAAACTCCGCGGCCGCGCGCGTGAGGTGCGCACTCGAGGTGACCAGGATGATCTGCTCGATTCCCTGTTGGCGCAGCAGCCGCGCTGAAAAAACCGCATTTTCATGCGTGTCGTGCGAGGCGGCCTCGGTCCAGCGCACCGGCACCTGCATGTCTTCCTCGAGGAAGCGGCGCATGGCGAAGGCTTCGCGGTCGTTGCCCGAGACCAGGACGGGCAGGTGCGTGGCGCGGGCGATCTTCGCGCCTTCGATCAGCCGCAGGGAGGTGTGGACGCCCGGGGCGTCGCCGCCGGCCTCGGGTGCGTCAAGGCGCACGCCTCCTCCCAGAATCACTATGGCCTGAGCGCGCGCCTGCGCCGCCGTGAGGTGCGATGGATCGAGCGGCGGGTAGCCCTCGGCGGCGCGCGCGAGCGCATCCGCGACGACCGGGGTGGCGAGCAACCAGAGGCTGAGAATCCCGGTGGCGCAGAGGGCGGCGCCGAGGCGCGGTCGGCGCGGCCAGAACAGCAGGCCCGCCAACGCCAGCAGCAGGGTGGACGAGGGGGGCAATACCAGCGTCCTCAAAAGAACGTGAAAATCAAACGCCGTCAACCTGATTCTCCTTTACGCGCGCCCGAGCTTATCATTCGGGCTTGACGGCAGCGGCGTGCGCAGCGGAGTTGCCGACGTGGGTACGATTCGAAATAACCGGAGGACGACCATGCGGTCATGGATCTTGGGTGGATGGGGTGCTGCGGCGTGCGTCGCGGGCTGGGCGGCAGCGGGTGCAGCGGAGAGCGGCGCGCAGCCCTCGCTCACCGACGCGCTGGCGGTGATCAAGTCGCATCGATTCGTCGATTTGACGCACGCGTTCGCGCCCGGCATCCCGCATTGGAAGGGCGCGCCGAACGAGCGCGTCACGACGCTCTATACGGTCGCCAAGGACGGCTTTCAGATCAACGAATACTGCCACATCGGCCAGTGGGGCACGCACGTGGATCCGCCGGCACATTTTCACACCGGCCTGCACACTGTCGATCAAATCGACCCGCAGGACATGCTCATGCCGCTGGTCGTCATCGACGTGCACGACAAGGTGGCGAAGAATCCCGACTATGTGCTCTCCCTCGAGGACGTCAGCGCCTGGGAAAAGCGCCACGGCGTGATACCGAAGGGCGCTTTCGTCGCCATGCGCACCGATTGGTCGAAGCGCTGGCCGGACGATGCGGCGCTCGCCAATCGCGACGCCGCGGGCGTCTTTCATTATCCCGGCTGGAGCAAGGAGGTCCTGGCGCTGCTGTACGAGAAGCGCGGCATCACCGCATCCGGCCACGAGACCACGGATACCGACCCGGGTCTCGCGACCACCAAGGATGACTATTCGCTCGAGTCCTACATCCTCGGGCTCAATCACTACCAGATCGAGCTGCTGGCGAACCTCGATCAGGTGCCGGAGTCGGGGGGTCTGGTATGGATCACTTTTCCCAAGGTCGAGCACGGCTCCGGCTTTCCGGCGCGCGTGATCGCGATCGTTCCATGAGTACCGCATCGCCGAGCGCAACGGTGGCGCCGATCGAATACGCCGACGCCTCGGCCGAAGTGCGGGCGGTGTACGACGACATCATGGCCACCCGCAAGACCGACTGGGTCAATAACTACTGGAAGGTGCTCGCGCATCATCCGCCGACCCTGCGCCGCATGTGGGCGAACTCCAAGGAAGTCATGGGCCCGGGAGCGCTTGATCCGCTGACGAAGGAACTCATCTACATGGCCGTCAGCATCACGAACGGCTGCCGCTACTGCATCGCCTCGCACGGCGCCGCCGCGCGCAAAAAGGGCATGACGGCGCAGCAGCACGCCGAACTCGTGTCCATCGTCGGACTTGCGAACGAGACGAACCGGCACGCGGCGGCGCTCGATTTGCAGATCGACGAGCAGTTCCGCTGAAGATGCCGCGCTGCGCTGTCGCGCCGGGCGTCGAGGCGGCGCTCGAGAATTTCGCACTGCCCGAGCGGCTGGGATTCGGCGCGGTGCATGCGCCGGTCATGTTCGCGGCGCATTGGTCGCGGGCGAGTGGACCCGCGGCGAGCTGTCCGGCATGAACCTATTTGCGGTCATTGGCGGGGCACTGCACACACCCGAACTCGATGGCGCCATTCTGCCCGGGGTGACGCGCGACTCGCTGATTACCCTCGGCCGCCACCTGGGCTACACCGTGGTGGAGCGGCGCATGGCGCTCGACGAACTGCTGGAGCAGATCGATAGCGGCGAGTGCAGCGAGGTGTTTGCATGCGGTACGGCCGCGATCGTGAGCCCGATCGGGATACTCGCCGACCGCGAGCCTCGGCAGTACGTCCCGCGGCGCGTCGATGCCGTCGCCGCCCATCTGCGCGAGGCTCTGCTGGCGATTCAAGAGCGGCGCGCGCCCGATCCATTCGGTTGGACCCGGGACGTGGCGATACCTGCCGCGTGACCAGGCCGCGGCCGGGGGGCGGGCGCTGCGGGGCGCCTCACTACGGCGAGGCGGCGGCCCGATGGGATCTTGCCGTCCTTCATCACGAAATCGATCTTGCGCAGGCTCTCGATGTCGAGGCTTTCATCATTGTTCTTGAACCTGTAAGTTAACCGCCGCGGTGCGGGGAGAATAGACAGTGCACCGCCGCCAGACAATTGCAGGCGGCCGGACCATCGGCCGGCCTCGCCCAAGCGGGATGATCCATTAACAAAGAGGAGAGACCGTGCTACAAACCCGGCGCGACCTGGTCAAGACGCTCGCGGCGCTTCCGCTCATCCGCCTCGAGCGCTCAGAACCGGACCTGATTCTGTGCAACGGCCTGGTGTCGACGATGAACCCGGCGCAGCCGCAGGCAACCGCGATTGCCGTCTGCGATGGCCGGTTTCTTGCCGTGGGCTCGGACAAAGAGGTGCTGGCGCTCGCCGGCAAGCGCACGCGCAGGATCGATCTCGCCCACCGGCGGGTATTTCCCGGCTTTAATGACGCGCACGCGCATCCCTGGGACGCCGGTATTGAGTCGCTCAGCAACGTCGCGTGCGACACGACCTCGATCGAGGAGATTCTCGCCGCCCTGCGAGCGCGCGCCGCCGGGACCGCGCCGGGGCATTGGGTGCAGGGCTACTTGTACGATGACGGCAAGACGCCGCGCGCGCTGACGCGCGCCGACCTCGATGCCGCGGTGCCGGACCATCCGGTGATCGTCAAGCACCGCGGCGGCCATACCGGCTACGCCAACTCCGCGGCGCTCGCCCAGGTGGGCGCGTCATCGGGCATGTCCGACCCGCCCGGCGGGCGGTTCGAGCGCGACGCGAACGGCGAACTCAACGGCCGGGTGACCGACAAGGCGCTGGAATTGGTGCTGGCGAAAATTCCCAATGAGCTGACGCGCGATGACCACCGGCGCGGCGTCGCGCTCATTTCCAAGCTCTACGCGAGCCGCGGCATCACCTCGGCCTGCGAGGCCGACACGAGTCCCGAGGGCCTGCAGGCCTACCAGGATGCGCGTGATGCGGGCGAACTGTCCTACCGCGCCTACTGCCTCATGGACGTCGCGTATCTGGATCGCTATGTCGCGGCCGGCCTGCACACCGGCTTCGGCGACTCGATGGTGCGCATCGGCGGCATCAAGCAATTCGCGGACGGCTCGATCTCGGAGCGCACCGCCTGGCTCGCCGAGCCGTACATCGGCATCCCAAATTACTACGGGCTCGAGCTCGGCACCCGTGAGAGTCTGTACGAGAATTCGCGCAAGGCGTGGCTGGCGGGATTTCAGCTCGCGACGCATGCGAACGGCGAGCGCGCCATCGATCGCATGCTCGGCATCTACGAGCAGTTGCAGCGGGAATTCCCGCGCCGCGATCCGCGCTTCAGACTCGAGCACTGTACGGTCGTGACGCCGGAGCTGATCGCGCGCATACGCGCCCTCGGCGCGATTCCCATCCCCTTCGCCGGCTATGTGAACTTCCACGGCGATGTGCTGCATTTCTACGGCGATGAGCGCGCCAATCGGATGTTCGCCTACCGATCGTTCATCGATGCGGGACTGCGCCCGCCCGCCGCCTCGGATTACACGGCAAGTCCGCCGGCGCCGATGCTGTGGCTGTACTCGCAAACGACGCGCAAAGACCCGACGGGACATGTGTGGGGCGCCAGTCAGCGCATCACGCTCGCCGAAGCGCTGCGCTGTGCCACTCTCTACGGCGCGTACGCCTCGTTCGAGGAGCACGACAAGGGCTCCATTGAACCAGGCAAGCTCGCCGATCTCGCGGTGCTCGATGAGGATCCGCTCACCGTTCCCGCGGAGCAATGGCAGGGCATCAAGGTCGAGCGCACCCTGCTCGGCGGGAAGTGGGTGTACGAGGCGTGAGGGTGTGCGCGGTGAGTTCAAGCTCGATGCGGCGACGCATCATTGACTCGAGCGGCCAATGGCTGCGACGGCTTTTTGGCTCATGATGTCAAATTGTCACAGTCTGGTCATCACCGTGCCGTCAGCCCTTCCTAACCTGCAGCCATGTCGCTCGAGCAGACTCTTTAGGATCGCCAAGCAAGCAAGCAACCGAAGCCTACGGACGGACTATGAAGGCACGGACTATGAAGACACGGATTGGTGCGATCGCTTTGCTCGGGCTGGCCGCCCTCATTGCCGCGGGCTCTGCCTCCGCTGATGGGGTCTACAGCTGGACGGGTGGCGGCCTTGACTTCACTGGTATCACCGTCGACGGCAGCTCGGTGCTCAGCGGGTCGCCCAATCTCGCCCTCACGCCTACCTCGAGCGCGACCATCGGCGGAAGTGATACGACACTGAGCTTCGCGATCGGCTCCGGTGGAACCATCAACTTGACGGGCACCGCCAGTTTCGTGGGCTCGGGCGGCAAAACGAATACGTTGAACTTTTCGGGGGCCACGTTCACTTTGTCCGGGTTGTCGGGCGACTCGATTTCACCATTGAGCTTATCCGGCAGTGGAGGCAATTACACGTTCAGCTCGGGTGTCAGCAACGGCATCGCTATCAGCGGCAATTGGAGTCTGGCGGGTGCGACCGACACCGTGGGTAAGACGACCACACCGGTCAACGTTTCGTCCACGGCATTCGGCCCGAATGACCAGCCGATTTCGGGTACGGTCGCCTTGACCGGAAGCTCGATGCAGAATCTGACGATGGATGGGGTGCCGCTCGGCACTTTCTCGGTCGATGGGCAGTCTGTCGCCGTCACCGCCAATATCATTTTCGACGGCGCGACGCCGGTGCCTGTACCCGCCTCGATGTGGCTCCTCGGGTCGGCCCTCGGGCTGCTGTCACTTTCCACAATGCGCCGCCGTGCCGCCGGCTGAGAAGTTGTCGCGCGCGGCTGTCTTGGATTTGGGATAAGGAACCCCATGAATCGCAGTATATTCAAACAGCTGGTGACCGCATCTCTGTTGACCGCCACCGCGGTCACGGTGCTGTCGACGGGGGCACGTGCCGACACGGTCCTCAATTTTGACCTCGGCTCGGGGTCCTGGCTCGCCGGAAACGCTACCACACCGCCAACAGCGTTCTGCGCGCCCACCAACGGGTGTCCCAACACCCCAGTCTTCGGACTCGGGACCGACGATCCGTTGACCGGCACCGTGTCCTTCGATGTGACGACGGGTACCATGTCCTTCGACTTCACTTTGACGCAGATGGCCACGCTCGGCACGCTCACATTCGGCTCGGGGAGTACGTTCGTCGGGACCAACGTCAATGTGCAGGTCGCCTCGAAAACGTCGAAAGGGGTGACCACGTACACATTCGCACCCAACACCCCCGCATCTACCGTGTCGTCGAACCTCATATTGAACTCTCCGTTTACCGAGACGGAGAGCGTGTCAAACATACCGGGTATCGAGTGCTCGGTGACCTCATCCAGCGGGTCGTGCAACCTTACGATCGGCAACCAGCTCGGCGGTACGAACTCTCTCGAAATCGCCAACGGCGCGACCGGCTACAACGGGGTGATGTCGATCAGCACCAATCTCGTGCCGGTACCACTACCGGCGAGCGGGATTCTCCTGTTGGGGGGTCTCGGGACGATGGTGAGGCGAGTCCGTCGCAAAGCATCGGCGGCCTAAAATATAGCTTGACGCGATTCGCGAAACCCCGGCCTCTTGGCGGGGTTTTCGTTTATTGGCCGTAACCAGAGTTCTACCCACCGAGTTTGTCGGTGATTTGCCGACCCTACGGAACCCGACTAGAATCAAGCGCGTCGCGGGCGTCGTATAATGGTAATACCCAAGCTTCCCAACAAGCATGCTTGGGTCCCACGGGCTGGATTCCGTACCAGCCCAAGTCTGCCTCCCATCGTTCTCTGAGTTTTCTGCACTACGGCCGCACTCTGCCGACGATTGTGCAGCGGTACCAATCCTCGAAATCGCCGGAGGGTTGGGGTCCAATCTGCAAATATCGTCCTCTGGGTCGTTTTTCAAGCGGATGGGATCAGGGATCGTAGGGGGTTCGGCCGGATTTTCCGGCCGTAGTCGGCCGTTCGGCTGTTGTCTGCTTGCCAATCTGGAGGGATGGTAACGACGGTGAGGAACCTGCCGGTTTTCCAAACCCGGGGGCCCCTTCCACCAGATCGTCGCCGCTATTCAAACTGGTGGTATGGGTTTCTGTGGTGGTTTTGGTGGGGTCTTCTTCGGACTCGATGGCCCCTTCGCCTTCTTGCCAACCACAGGGGATCGTGGTGACGGAGTGGAATCTTCCGTATGGACGAATTTCACGTCCATGAGTTCACGCAGGGTACCCATCGGGCCGACCGGCTTCACGGGTTTGATCGGTGCCTTCTTGTGCAAATCACGTGGGCTTGACGGCATCTTCGCCGGAGGTTCGATCCCAGGTTTCACTTTGATTCGATATTCCAACACGAAGACATGCTCGCCTGTGCGTTGATCGAACGCCTGCCACTTCTTCTTGACGGTCGACCGAATCTTGTTCGGGAAACCGAGGGTTATATCCAATAGATTCAGTAATCGATTCCAGTTATCCATGCGAGCGCCTCCTTACGGCGTATTTACTCGCTGGATATGCCGTTGTCCTCCATCGCAATGATGGTGGACGGTGCATGCATGAGGTCCCGAAACGAACAGTGCTGTATCAAGCTGACGACCGCTCAGCTCGACAAACTGGTTGCCATCATCGCCGAGGATCACGGGTTGATGCTCGCCCGACCGGAGTTCAACGACGTGGTATTGATGCTGTGTGAAGACATCGCCGGTCTCGAAATGCTGACCCCTACCCAACGGAATCAGCTTCTCAAGAAATTGTGGTCACGGTACCAACGTTCCAACGACGATCTTCAACGTCTATAACGCCAACGTCCTCATCGTCATTCCACGTTGGATCATCAACGGACCAGTACCAGTCCTCGACCCATTGCGTTCGCTCCGTTGCTATCTATCCGGGACACCAAAGAAAAATATCTTCGACGTGCAGTTCAGTAAGACAGTGATGTGGGTTCTGATCCGGAGT
>JBKQOZ010000004.1:0-17527 GCA_052326345.1 Steroidobacteraceae bacterium
GGTGTTGAAAAGCAGTTCCGGCGACTTGCCGAACACCTGTTCGACCTCGTCGGCGGCGCGGGCGTAGGCGGCACGGTCGGTGACATCCAGCACGATCCCGTGAACCTCGGCGCCCTGGGCGCGCAGCTTCGCGGCCGCTTCGCCGATGGCGGCCCGGCGGATGTCGGCGATCACGATCCTGCAGCCAACCTCCGCGAACACGATCGCCTGGCCGAAGCCCGCGCCCGATGCGCCGCCGGTAATGAACGCCACCTTGCCCGTGTAGTCAGTCATTGCGAAGTGCCTCCGCTGTCATTTCCGGCATCCGGCCGCCAAGAATACCCCTTCGCATAGTTGATCGCGGCGCTACGCGCCGGAATCCTTGGGAGCGCTGTCTGCGCGGTGCAGGATGTTCCAGACCGCGATGTCCCAGGCGTTGTGAATGCCGGCGATCATCAGCAGCACGAAGGCGGCGGCGATGGCATACATGCAGCGGGCCGGCCAGTGCCTGATGAGGAGCGCGACCGCCAGCAAAGAGCCGTAGGCGATGCCTGGCAGTATGGAGTGCCAAATCCTATCCTCGAGCACGGGCATATAGGCGATGACGCGGTGCATGCGCGCGGTGATCAGGCCGACATAAATCAAGCCGGCGAGGCCTGCGAAGCCGGATCCCAGGCTCACGCTGAGCGCGGTGTGGTGGGGCATGCTCAAATAGGCGGCGGCGCCTAGTACGGCGGCAAAGTGCACGATGGTGGGTGTGATGTAAATGCTCAATCCGTTCGGATTGACGCGATGGGCCTCGGCGGCCAGGGTAATGACGATGAACGTCAAGCCGGTGAGCCCGGCGGCCGAGGAACCGGCGATCACGTAGAAGTTGTCCCAGCCCGCCAGCGGCGACCATTCCATCAGCGATTTCTCGTAAAGCGCAGTCCAGGTGAAATATCATTATGCACGTCTGTTAAAATTCCGGCATCTGGATTCCAAGGAGACCCGCATGAGCAAGCCCGTCATTCCGGATAAGTTTCTCGATCTGTTCACCAAGAAGGCGTTCGCGCATCTCGCGACGCTGATGCCCGGCGGAGAGCCGCAAGTGACGCCGGTATGGATCGACTACGACGGCGAACGGGTTCTCTTCAACACGGCGGTAGGGCGGCAGAAGGACAAGAACCTGCAGCGTGACGGCCGCGTGTCCATGTCGATCACCGATCCCGACAATCCGTACCGATACCTCGAAGTGCGCGGTCGCGTGAGCGAGCGCACGACGAGCGGCGCGGATGCGCACATCGATAAAATGGCGAAGAAATATCTGAATCAGGACAAATATCCGTTTCGTCAGCCCGGCGAGGTGCGAGTGATCTTCAAGGTCACGCCGGAGCGCATCACGTCGATGGACTGAAGCGCCCTAGGCCGAACTCGCGGCCTTGCTGCGCGCAGCGCCGCCGCGCATCAGCGCGAGCGCGAGCGCGGCGGAGGCGATCATCAGAAACAGGCTCACCGCATTCAGCACCGGGCTCGCGCCTTCGCGCATCCGGCCGTACATCATCACGGTCAAGGGTGCATCCGCGCCGACCAGCATCAGCGTGGTGTTGAAGTCGGCGAAGGACATCAGGAAGGAAATCGCAGCGGATCCGAGCAGCGCCGGCCGAAGATATGGCAGCAGAATGGTGCGCAACACTGCGGTTTTGGAGGCGCCCAGGTTCAGCGCCGCTTCTTCCAGCGTGCGATCGAAGCGGCGCAGGCGTGCGCTGATGGTCAGGGTCGCGATAGTCGCGATGAACGAGAACTGACCGAGCACGACCAGCGGCAATCCGGGGCGCAGGAAGTCCCATTCGAGCCCGAACGCATCCTCCGCGAATTCGGCGACGCGGCTCGCAAAGGCGAGAATCGAAATGCCGAGAATGACGCCGGGAATGACCAGTGGCGCGAGCATCAGTATCGAGAGGGCCTGCTTGCCGACAAAACGGCCGCGCTCGATGAGGAACGCATTGCAGGTGCCGAGTGCGACCGACAGCAGCGTGACCCACGCGGCGACGATGCAGCTGGTCCAGAGGCTTCCGAGCAGTTCGCCGTCGCCGAACAGTCCGACCCGCCCGTGCGTCTGATTGCCGAGAAACCAATCGAGCGTGAAGCCGCGCCACGGCGGGGCCGGGTAGGGCGCGTCGTTGAACGCGAAAACCGCGACGACGATCAGCGGCAGAAACAGAAAACCGAGGAATGCGCACACATACAGCGCCGTGGCGGCGCGCAGCCATGGCGGGCGCGGCAGCGAGGGGATCATGTCCGCCGCATCACATCGCCGAACCGCTGACCGGCGATCTTGAGGCCCAGCATGACCATCGCGGTGGAGAGCGCGAGCAGCAGAAAGCCGAACGCGGCACCCTGCTCCCAGTTGAAGCGGGTGATGAACTGCGTGTAGATCTGCTCCGTGAACCACTGCGAGTTCTTGCCGCCGAGCAGCGTGGGCGTGAGGTAGTTGCCGAGGGTGAGCATGAACACGACGATGCAGCCGGCCGTGATCCCGGGCGCCGCGTGCGGTATTACGATGGTGCGCAAAACGGCGACGCCGCCGGCGCCAAGATCGTATGCCGCCTCGATCAGGGCATTGTCCAGACTCTCCAGGCTCGAGATGAGCGGAATCACCATGAACAGCATCGAGGTATACACCAGGCCGACCAGGATGGTCGCGTCGTGATACAGCAGCTCCACCGGCACGGCCGTGATGCCGAGCTTAACCAGCAGCGTGGGCAGCACTCCGGACTCGCGCAGCAAAATCATCCAGCCGAGCGTGCGCACCGTCTCGCTGACCCAGAATGGAATCAAGCACAGAATGAACAGCAGCCCGCTCGCCCGCCCCTGAACGAGCTTCGCGATGATCCAGGCGATCGGGAATGCCAAAAGCAGCGTGAGGAAGGTCGCGATGACCGACATCAGCGCCGTGCGCACGAACACGTGCCAGTACAGCGGCTCGAGGAAAAACGTCTTGTATTGGGCCAGGCTGGCGACATATTGGCGCGGCCCCACGCGCTCGCGGAACGAAAGCACCGCGAGGTCGATGTGCGGCAACACGATCAGGGCGCCGAGCCAGAGCACCGCCGGCGCCAGCAGCAATCCGAGCCCCAGCCGCCCGTGCCACCGCGCCTGCAGCGCCGCGCTAGCCATCCTGCCCCGCCGCTCCGGCGCGGGCCGGAAAGCAGACGGCACGCTCGGGATCGAAACTGAACTGCACCTTCTCCTGCGGCCTCAAGTCGGAGAATTGACCGGTCTGCGGCAGGGCGATCCGAAATTCGCGCCTGGTACGCAGCTCCTTGAGCAGCACCGCAGAATTGGCGCCGTCGAACAGCAGGCTCTGCACCTCGCCCTCGTGCCGGGGCTGGCCTGCGGGCAGCTCCGCCGCGACTCGCCCGAGGCTCGCCACCTCCGGCCGCACGAAACCCTCGACCGGGTCGCCGACGGCGAGCGCGCCCTGCTTGAGCGCGTGAATCGTCCATCCATCCTCGGTCGTCATTTCCACCGATGCGCCCTGCACACTCGTGACGCGGCCGACGATGCGGTTATTGGCTCCGACGAAGCTCGCGACAAAGGGCGTCTGTGGGCGGTAATACAGATCCTGCGGAGTGCCGAGCTGCTCGAAGCGCCCATGGCTCATGACGCCCACGTGATCCGACAGCACCAGCGCCTCGGACTGGTCGTGCGTGATATAGACAAAAGTGGTGCCGAAGGCGGCCTGAAGCTGCTTGAGCTCGATCTTCATGTGCTCGCGCAGCTTCAGATCGAGGGCGCCCAGAGGCTCATCGAGCAGCAGCAGCGTGGGCTCGAGCACGAGGCTGCGGGCAATGGCGACGCGCTGGCGCTGGCCGCCCGACAGTTCATCGACCCGCTTTGCGGCCGCGCCTCCCAGTCCCACCCGCTCGAGCATGGCCTCGCTGCGCTGCATGCGCTGCGCGCGGGCCACGCCGCGCCGCGCCAGGCCGTAGGCGACGTTCTCGCCGACCGACATCATGGGAAACAAGGCGAGCTGCTGAAACACCATGTTCACCGGGCGGCGATTGGGCGCGACGCCCTGCATGCTTCTGCCGCCGATGGCGATGTCGCCGCCATCGGGGGCGATGAACCCGGCGATCATGCGCAGCAGCGTGGTTTTGCCGCAGCCGGAGGGTCCCAGAATGGAGAAAAAACTGCCGTGCGCGACGCTGAACGAAAGCGAATCGACCGCGACGTGCTCGCCGAAGCGCTTGACGACGGCATCGGCTATCAGGTCCGCGGCGCTCAACGGCTGGTCCCGGTCAATTGGCGGCCTTGATGCGGTCCATCACCCGCCCTTCGATCTCTTCCAATCCGGGCGGAATCGCCGGGTACCAGTGGATGTTCTTCAGCGCACTGTCCGGAAACGCGGCGATGAACTGCGCTTTCAGGCGCGGGTCGACGAACGGAGCGGTGCCTTTCGCGGCGGAGAAATTGCCGACCGACTTGATGATGCGGGCGGCATTCTCGGGGCGCATGACAAAATTGATCCAGGCGTACGCCGCGGCCGCGTTGCGGCCGCGCGCAGGCAGCGCAAAGGTATCGAGCCAGCCGAGCGCGCCGGAGCGCGGCACGATGTATTGGATGTCGGGATTGTCGCGGTTGAGGGTCCATCCGCCGGTATCCCACATCATGGCGGCCCACACTTCACCGGAGCGGAAGCCGTTCAACAGCTGGTCCTTGTTGTCGAAGAAAAACTTGAAGTTCGGCTTGCATGCGATGAGCGTCGCGCCGACCTGATCCATGAGCGCGCTGTACGCCTTTGGATCCCCATACAGAGCGAATGGGTCCTTGCCGGCGGCGAAGGCAAACGCCATCAGCGTCGGCCGCCTGAGACGAATCGATGTCTTGCCCTTCAGATCGGGCCTGCACAGATCGCCATAATCGGTCACGGTGGTGCGCTTGGTGTTCACGACCAGCCCGTCGGTGCCCCACAGATACGGCAATCCGTACAACTTGCCGTCCAGAGTGGCATTGCGCTTCACGATGTCGAGCAGCGCCGGCTGGAACTGCTCGATCTTCACCTTCCCGAGATCGATGGGCTTGTAGATCCCAAATTCACGCTGCATCGAGACGATGCGGTCCTGAGACGGCTGAGCGAGATCGTAGCCGGCACCGCCCGTCGCCCGAAGCTTGGAGATCATTTCCTCGTTGTTCGAGAGCGTCACCTCGACCTCGATCCCGGTTTCGGCCGTGAACGCGGCAATCAAGTCGGCGGGCACGTAATCGGCCCACGAGATGATCCGCAGCTTTTCACCGTCGGCGTAGGCTTGGCCGGCCCACCCCAGAGCGAGCACGATCCACGTCAACAAGAAATGTCTCATCGATTCCCCTAGGCCCACGCGGGATCTGCAATTAGGTTAGCACAACAGGCATCGCACGCGGCAGGGCGGAAAATGCTGCACGCATCGAACTCAAGTGTGCTTTGATACCGGCGGCCGACCGTGAGGAGGGAGTGATGTACAAGAGTGCTTTTTTGGCCGTGGGTCTGGCATGGGGCGGGGCCGCCTCGGGGGCACCCAACGCTGCGGACGCACCCGCCGCGGCGCAAGCGCCCGCCGCATCGAGCGCCGTGCGCGCGCAGGCGCGCGAGATATTCGCACACATCGTCGGCATCGAGAGCTCCGTGGGCAAGGGCAACGTGCCGGCCGTCGCCGACTACCTGGCCAAGCGCTTCGCGGCGGGCGGGTTCCCCGCGGCCGATATTCATGTCCTGCCGCTGGGCGAGACCGCCTCGCTGGTGGTTCGGTACCGCGGCAACGGCAGCGGCGGCCGGCCGATCGCGCTGATTGCGCACATGGACGTGGTCACGGCCAAGCGCGAGGACTGGCAGCGCGATCCTTATACTCTGATCGAGGAAAACGGCTATTTCTTCGGACGCGGCACCTCGGATGTGAAGCAGGAGGTGGCGCTGCTGACCACGACCTTTCTCACCATGAAGGCCCAGGGCTACGTGCCGACGCGCGATCTGATCATCGCCTTCAGCGGCGATGAGGAAACCGAGCAGGCGACCGCCAGGGATCTGGTCAGCACGCACCGCGATCTGGTGGATGCGGAGTTTGCGCTGAACGGCGACGGCGGCGGCGGAGTGCTCAGCGAGGATACCGGCAAGCCGCAGCTGTTCTACGTGCAGGGCGCGGAGAAGAGTTCGGCGGAGTTCCTGTTGAGCACGCACAATGCCGGCGGCCACAGCTCCATGCCGCGGACCGACAACGCGATCTATGAGCTCGCCGATGCGCTGAAGGCCGTGCAGCACACCGAATTCCCGGTGATGTGGAACGACTGGACGCTGGGCGATTTCAAGGCTGCGGGAGCGGTCACGCCCGGAGCGCTCGGCGCGGCCATGACGCGCTTTGCGGCCAATCCCCACGATGCCGCCGCGGCGGCCGAGATCTCGAAAAATCCGGCATTCGTCGGCCGTATTCGCACCACCTGCGTGGCGACCATGCTCACCGGCGGCCATGCAGAGAACGCACTGCCCCAGTCGGCGACCGCCACGATCAATTGCCGGATTTTTCCCGGCACCTCTGCGGCGGAGGTGCAAAAGACCCTGCAGCAGAGCGTCGGCCCCAAGGTCGAGGTGAAGCAGGGCTACGAGGCGCTGGTGTCGGATGCCTCGCCGATGCGCGCCGACGTGATGAATGCGGTGACTCGCGCCATCGCCGCCGCGGATCCCGGTGCGCGTATCGTGCCCACGCAGGCCTCCTATGCAACCGACGGCGCGGTTTACCGCAATGCCGGCATCCCGACGTATGGCGTGGGCGGCGTGTTCATCAAGGACAGCGAGGAGTTCGCGCACGGACTCAACGAGCGCATCCGCGTCGATGCGTTCTACGACGCGCTGACCTATTGGTCGGTGCTGATCAAAAGCCTGGCGGGCGGTTCCTGAGCGGGCGGGCCGCGCGCCTTGCATCCGCTCCCTCGCCAAGCCAACGCGGTTCACGCGGAATACTCAGACAGGCTCCTAGGGCTGCCGGTGCACGGGGTCCACCCAATAGACCTCCTCGACCCGCTCGGCCGCTTCGATGGTGAGATTGACCACCACCGACTCGTTGTCGCTGCGCACGAGGACGCACTCGAGCGGCGCGTCGGGCAGCGCATTGATCTCCTGGTGCGGCACGTACGGAGGCACGAAGATGAAATCGCCGGCGGCGGCCTCAGCCATGAATTCGAGCCGCTCGCCCCAGCGCATGCGCGCCGCGCCGCGCACCACGTAGATCACGCTTTCCAGCGCACCATGGTGATGCGCCCCGGTCTTGGCATTCGGGTGAATGAGCACCGTGCCGGCCCAGAGCTTCTTCGAACCGACTCGCCGGTGATCGATCGCCGCGGCGCGCAGCATGCCGGGCGTCTGGGCCGTGTGGGTATCGAGCTGACCGCTCTTGATGACCCTGACCCCTTCGGTGCGCCAGTCGCGCCGCGCGGATTTTTTCATCGCCGGCGGGCGGGCTAGAACGAATAGCCGGCCGCGATCACGAGTACCTGCGGGCCGAAGCTGACGTTCGTGGTGCGCACCTCGCCCGCGGTATAGGCGGTGAGACTGGTCTTGACCTGCGCCGCGGAATACGACCCATAGACGCTGAAATGCCCGGAAACGTGGTAGCTCACTCCTACCGTGCCTGCCACTCCCAGCGACGCGGTCGTCTCCAGCTTCGTCGGACCGCCGCTGATCGCATTACCCTGCGCCGTCGAGGTGCGGTCGTAGAAAGTGGTGTAATTGACTCCCACCCCGATGTAGGGGCGCCACCGAGAATTCTCGCTCATGAACTTGTACTCGACGAACATGGTGGGAGCGATCCAGCGGGAAGTCGCGACCACCTGTCCATTGTACGGCACCGAGCCGAGCTCCTGCGGACCCGAGCCTTTGATCTTGACGAGCGGCGGGTAGCCCAAGGCGAACTCGACGTCGAATCTCGACGAGATGCGGCGGACGTAGGCCATGTACAGCGTCTCGAGATTCTGGGCCTCGAAGTTGACGCCGGGCGGCACAAAGGGCCCGGCCAGATCATCCGCGCTCGTGTGATAGAAGACCGTTTCCGAGCCGAGTCTGACGTTGTTGTTCGGCACGTCGTCGGCCAGGGCCGGCGCGCCGCCGAGCATGATGCCCGCGCCAGCCAAGGCGATACGCAGCGCGCTGGATTCTAAATGCTTCATTGGCCCGTCTCCCTAAAAATGGCTGAAGAATGCGCGGGCGGCCGCAGTACAGAACGGTGCGACGGCCATGTGATAGCCCTCCGTGACCTTTTCCTGCGCGGCGGCCGGCGACAGGCCGCCGCCGGCGGCCGTCTGGTAGTACGCGAACAGCGCCGCCTGGCTGTCCTGAAAGGCGGTCTGCAGCTCTGCGAACGGGCCGGCGGGTGTGGCATTGACGTCGAGCACGGTCACCAGGCCCGCCGGCAATGCGCTCCAGAAGGCCGCCATGGTCTCGGTGTTCACGCTGAAGTACACGGTCGGATCCTGATCGCCGCCGCACAGCAGCGTGGGCTCCAACGGCGCCCAGGCGCTGCGCAGGTCGTTCACGTAGAAATCCTGCCGCAATCCAAACGTCGGCTTGACTTTGGCGACCGGTACACCCGGCGTCGGCGTCGGTACCGCGCCATCCGGATTGGTGGCGGCGTCCTCCGCATAGCTCACGCGAAAATCATTGTTGATGAGGTACGGGCTGCCGAAGCCCAACTGGAACAACGGCGTTTGCGCGCTCAAGGGTAGGGCGGGAGTCGGAGGTACCGCCAGCAACGCGGTCAGTTCGGCCGACAGCGCCGCCTCGCCCGGGATGTCGACCACCGGCGTGGCACTGTTGAACAGCGCGGTTTGCGGCAGCATCCCCTCGGCGAAAATCGTATCGATGGGTGTATCGCTCGGCAGCAGCGTTTCAGCGTCCGGGTAGAACGTCGAGAACATGGGATTCGTGGCGATGTTGATGTTGCCGTAGGCGTGCTGGTAGCTGTTGGCGAGGAGGGGAGCGAACTGGGTCGAACCCAAGTCGACACCGCCAAAGAAAACGACATCGCCAAAGGCTTCGACCGCGTACGGGCCCGACATCGGCGCCGCGGCGGTCACCTTGTCGCCGGCGGCCTGCATCGCGCGCTGCGTCGCCATGGCGACGTGGCCGCCTTCGGAGTATCCGGTGAGGAACAGCTGTCCGTTGTCGCTGATGGCCGACATGAGGTTGGGCAGCGCCGTGCGCGCAGCCGTCAGGATGTTCATCATCTCGCCCGACTGCTGAATCGCGTTGATGAACGGGTGATACCCCAAGGTGGAAATGTCGTAGCCGGCGTAGTTCGGCGCCACGACAATGTAGCCCTGCGCGGCGAACATCGCCGCGATCAGCGCCCCTTCGGTGTTCGACGGGTTGGTGATGTCGGCAATATTGAATGCCTTGTTGGTTTGTGTCCCGTGCGCATACTCGACGACCGGCCGCAGACCGGAGCAGTTGGGCGCGGCACCGGTCGGCACCATCAGCGCGCCCGAGGACTCGGTGGTCTCGCCGGCGCCGCCGACGGTCCAGAACTTGAGGTAGTAGAAGTCCACGCCGCACAGAGGATTGCCGGTGAGTTGCAGCAGCTGCTCGCCGGCCGTTCCCGTGGCGGCGATTTGCGATTGCAGGGTCGCCGCATTCAACGAGGCGATGCGCAGCGGAGGGTTCACCGCCAGCGTGCCGGGAGCCGTGGAGGTGCTGATCGTGGCGGTCTGTGAACTCTGTGAATTGGAGCTGCCGCAGGCGGCCAGAAGGACGGCGGCCAGCGCAATCGCTAGCGGCCTGAAAAAATTGAACATGCTGTCTCCCTCCTGCTCCGATAGCGCCGCCGCTTCATCGCAGTGTTTGCTTTTTGGCCGGGCACAGGCCCGTCGAATCACGATTCTACGCTTCGGCGGCCCCGATGGATATTACGTGGAAGCCCCTGCGGTTGCGCCGCTCGGGCGATCCGCGAGCCAGGCATGCACTTGACCGACGATCGCAATTGCGATCGATTCCGGGGTCACCGCTCCGATGTCGAGACCGACCGGGCCGCGCAGGCGGGCGCGCAGCCCATCGGCCGCGGCGCCCAGTTCCTGCGCAATCCGTTGGCGGCGCGCCGCCGGACCGAGCAGACCCACATAGCCCGGCGCGCCGGCGGCGCTCAGCTCGCGCAGATACGCCACATCGGATGGCAGGTGGTGGCTCATCACGACGGCGGCATGGCACGCATGAAGATCGATCATGGTACGCAGCGAAGCCGCATCGGCGAGGATGACGTTCGCTGCGGGGAACCGGCGCGCATCCGCATAGGCGGGGCGGTGATCGATCACGGAGACGCGCCACCCCAATGCGAGAGCCGCGCTCGCCACGGGCTGCGCATCCGGACCTGCTCCGCAGATCAGCAGATGCGGCGCGGGGGCAAGATACTGTACGAAGGCGCGCAAGCGCTTGCCGCCACGCTCATGGACCCACTCGCGTGAGCGGGCCTCGGCGAGCGACTGCTCGGCCACCGCGCCGATGGCGGCCGGCAGCGATCCGGCACCGTAGGTTCCCAGCGGCAGCTCGCTCGATTCGTGCACGGCGACCAGTACCGTCGGCACACCACTTCGCACACTGCGCCCCGCGGCGGCAAGTGCGGCGGCGGCCGGTCCGGAGGCATTCGCCGGTTCGAGCAGGACACGCATCGCTCCTTCGCAGCCGGCGCCGATGCCGAACAGAATGTCGTCGGGCCCGCGCATGTCGTATTCGACGGCGCGCGCTTCTGCGCCCGCGATCACCTGTTGCGCATGCAGCTTCAAATCCGCTTCCAGGCAGCCGCCGCTGAGCAGACCGATGTAGCTGCCGTCGGCCATGATCAGCATGCGCGCGCCGGGCTTGCGGTAGGTCGAGCCGGCCGTCGCGACCACGGTGGCGAGCACCCGCTCCTGAGGCTCCGGCGGCGCCCGCTCCAGCATTAGCTCGAGGCTGGTGTCGAGGCGGACATCGATGCGGCTCATCTGCATCCGCCGTATTGTCGCAAACTGGCCTTCAAAAAAGTCGCCCTTTCCGGTGCACATCGGAGCTTGTTCTACAGGACTGTGCGCCGCATAGCAGCGGCCCCCATGGAACCTGCAACATACTCCGGTTTGATTCTAACGAACTGATGAATTATGTCGCATGGGATCGTGCTCGAGGGCATCCGCGTGCTGCTGCGTCGGCCTCCAGTGGTGCTCGGTGTGTGCGCACTGCCGTGCGCGCTGTTGCTCATCCTCTATTTTCTTAGTCATCGCGGTTGGCAGGAGCGCGCGGCCGAGCTGCAGCGCGAAAATTTGACGCTGCAATTGCGGCAGCTCGCTCTCGGCATCAACCATGAGTCCGACGGACTGGCGGCGGCTGCGAGCGAATTGGCGGAGTCGCAGGGCGTCGTCGATCTCGTACAGGATGGAACGGCTTCCCCGCCACCCCGTTTTGACACCCGCGGCGTGGCGCCGCCGGACTTGAGTTTCCTGCTCATCGCGACCGCGACGGCGTCGATCCGCTTCAGCGGCGCGGTCCTCGATCATCAGCTGGTCGAGCGGGCACCCGACCCCGCTATGATGCGGTATCTCGAATCGGCCATCGCCGCGCAGGCATCCTCGGTCACGAAGGCCGCCTATGGCGCCTCCGTGGGATTTTCCAACGACCAATTCATCATCGCTCGACCCATCATCCCGCGCGGCTCAACCTCGCCATTGGGCTGGGTGCTCGCCACCCGAACGGTTTCGCCCGCCATGGTGGCGCGGCTGGCCGGATCGGTGGGCGGTTCGCTGGTGGGGCAACCGTTTCGACAGCTCGATACCGCCGGCGCGTCGAGCGATGTGCGGAACTGGATCGCCACCCGCTCCGCTCACGCCTCGAGCATCAGTACCCGAGTGTCGGGCGATCGGGCAGGCTACGCCGTGCTGCACGATGAGTCCGGGCGCGCCGCCTGGGTGTTTCGCGTGACGCCTGGCACTGCGGCAGCCGCCGGAGCGGGGGATCCGGGGGCGGCGGATGACGGGTGGCGATCGAACTCCGAACTGACGCTCGGGCTCGCCGGCTTCGTGGCGCTGCTGGCAGCCGCGGTTGCCGCCATGGTGATCATTGCGCTGAAGCGCTACTTCCGCCATCGACGTTTGGTGGATTTACGCTACAAAGCCATCATCGACCAGACCCATGATGGGATCGTCATCGTCGATTCCTCGAGTCAGCGGATTCAGTACTGCAATCCCGCCTTTCTCGCGCGCATCGGCTATACGAGCGCCGAGGCGCAAGGCCTCGCGCTGTCCGAGGTGTTCGTCGATGCGAACGCGCCGCCGGAGAGCGTGCTCGCGCGGCTGAAGAATGCGGACGCGCAATTGCCGCTCAACCTGCAGCTGCACTGCAAGAGCGGCGTTCTCTTCGATGTCGAGGTGCGGTGCAATCGGCTCGATGAGGACGGAGGCGACGGCTTGGCCTACGTCACGCACGATGTATCGGTCCGCCGCAAGGCGGAACAGCAGCTCATCGACAATCAGCAGCGGCTCGATCGAATGGCGCAC
The DNA here is from genome assembly GCA_052326345.1 of Steroidobacteraceae bacterium. Lineage (GTDB taxonomy): Bacteria > Pseudomonadota > Gammaproteobacteria > Steroidobacterales > Steroidobacteraceae > Bog-1198. Next base: position 12,499 of record JBKQOZ010000004.1, read on the forward strand.
CACGATCAATTGACGGGTCTGCCCAATCGGCACTACCTGACGGCCTTTTTGCCGGAGGCAATCGCCGAGGCGCGGGCAGCCGGTACGATGCTCGGCGTGGTGTTCCTCGACCTCGACCGCTTCAAGCACATCAACGACACGCGCGGACATGAGACGGGAGATAAGCTGCTGCAGGAAGTGGCCCGCAGGCTTCGCGGATGCGTGCGCGACACCGACGTCGTCATTCGCATGGGCGGGGACGAGTTCGTGGTTGTGTTCCGCAACGTGAAGTCGTACGACGAGGTGACGCAAGGCGCAGACCGCATCATCGAGACCCTCAACAAGCCGATCGTCATTGACCAGCACCCGCTGCAAACCACCGGCAGCGTCGGGGTCAGCCTGTTCCCCAGAGACGGCGACAACATGGGCGAGCTCCTCAAGCACTCCGACACGGCCATGTACCAAGCGAAGGACCGCGGCCGGAATAACGTGCAAATGTTCAGCCAAATCATGAATCGCAAGCTCAAGCACCGGGTCGCCATGGAAGCCTCTCTGCGTGAAGCGTTGCGGCTGAAACAGCTGGACGTGCACTATCAGCCGTTCGTCAATCTGATCACGCGCCAGGTGATCGGTCTCGAGGCCCTCATCCGCTGGCGTCATCCCGTGCACGGCATGATCCCCGCCGATCAGTTCATCCCCGTTGCGGAAGAGACCGGGCTGATCGTGCCCATGGGCAACTTCGTCCTGCACCGGACGCTGCAGACCATGAGCGCCTGGCAAAGGGCGGGCGTGGCGCTGGTGCCGATTTCCCTGAACGTGGCCCCCGCCCAGCTGCAGCGCGGCGAACTACAGTCGACGATCTGCACGCTGCTCAAGTCGCATGCGCTGCGTCCCGAACTGCTGCAGCTCGAAATGACGGAGCGGGCCGTATTCGACAGCAGTCAAGCAAAAGCAGGGGAGCATAGCCAGGACACGATGGCGAGTCTGCGCGAACTCGGCATCAAGATCGCCATCGATGATTTTGGAACCGGCTATTCGAGCCTGAGTTATCTGAAAAACTGGCGGGTCGATGCACTGAAAATCGACCGCAGCTTCGTCCGGGACTTGGTGACGGATTCGAGCGACTCGGCGATCGTGAGCGCCATCATCGCCATCGCCCGGCATCTGCAGATCCAAGTGATCGCTGAGGGCATCGAGGGCTACCAGCAGGCCGAGATCTTGCGAAAATTGGGCTGTACGGTCGGCCAAGGCTTTCTATATGCCCGACCGATGCCGGCCGATCAGTGCTTGGCGCTGCTGGCGAACGCTGCCCCGGGGCCCGGCGAAGACGAAGACATGTTGGCGCTGTTCGCCTCAGGACGCGCTTGACTGGCGGCGCTCGCGCCCGGCGATGCCGCAGCGCACAGCGAGCAATCGCTGTTAACATTGGAACATGCTGCAGACGCCGCTCAGCGAGCCATCGTCCTCCGAGCCATCCCGGGTGCTGCTGCCGGGGTGGGAATTCGCCAATAGCTATGCTGCACTCCCGGCGCATTTTTTCGCGCGGCTCGATCCAACACCGGTCGAACGCCCCCGATTGATCAAATTCAATCAGGCGTTGGCCTCGGAGCTCGGTCTCGGCACCGAAGATCTGGATGCGGATACGTTGGCGGCGGTCTTTTCCGGCAACTTGATACCGAGGGGCGCGGAGCCTCTCGCCATGGCCTACGCCGGGCATCAATTTGGCCAGTTCGTTCCGCAGCTCGGCGACGGACGCGCGATCCTGGTGGGCGAAGTGCATGACCGCCTCGGCGTTCGCCGCGACATTCAGCTCAAAGGCGCCGGCCGGACCCCCTACTCGCGCAGCGGCGACGGACGCGCGGCCTTAGGGCCGGTGCTGCGCGAATATCTGGTGAGCGAAGCCATGCACGCATTGGGAATCGCGGGCACGCGGGCTTTGGCGGCCGTTGCAACCGGCGAGGCGGTTTTCCGGGAGCAGCGGCTGCCGGGCGCGATCTTGACGCGCGTTGCCGCGAGCCACATCAGAGTAGGCACCTTTCAATACTTCGCGGCGAGGGGGGACCTCGAGGCGGTCAAATGCCTCGCCGATTACGTGATCGCGCGCCATTACCTTGAGCTCGAGTCGGTCGAGCATCGCTATCTGCAGCTCTTGCAGGCCGTCAGCGCGCGCCAAGCCAAACTCATCGCGAGCTGGATGCACGTCGGATTCATCCACGGGGTGATGAACACGGACAACATGACGGTTGCGGGGGAGACCATCGATTTTGGACCCTGCGCCTTCATGGATGCCTACGATCCCGCCACGGTATTCAGCTCCATCGACGGCATGGGCCGCTACGCCTATGCAAATCAGCCGCCGGCGGCGCAGTGGAATCTGGCGCGATTCGCCGAGACCCTGCTGCCGTTGATCGACGAGGACGGCAGCCGCGCGGTCGAGCTGGCCACCGAAGTGATCGCGGCGTTTTCGCATCAATTCGACCGGTACTGGCTCGCGGGCATGCGCGGCAAGCTCGGGCTGTTCACAGAGGAATCCGGCGACCTCGAACTCACCCGCCGGTGGCTCGAGCTTCTGCACCGCAATCAATGCGACTACACGCTGAGTTTTCGGCGGCTGTGCGACGCTGCGCGTGCGGACGGGGACGCCGCGCTGCGCAGTTCGTTCGCATACCCCGTCGACTATGAGGAATGGGCGGCAGTGTGGCGGTCGCGCCTGGCACGCGAGCCCCAATCGGAAGGCGAACGCGCCGCTGCGATGCGGCGGGTCAATCCGGCATTCATTCCCCGCAATCATCGCATCGAGCGGGTCATCGCCGCGGCGGTCGAGCGCGAGGACTTCGCGCCCTTCGAGGAAATGCTGCTCGTGCTGTCGCAGCCGTATCAGGATCAACCGGCCTTCGAGTCCTATACAGCCCCGCCGCAACCCGAAGAGCGCGTACTGCAGACCTTTTGCGGAACCTAAATCATGAACGAGGACATCCTGGAGCGGATCGAAACGAAGATTGCGTATCTGGAGCGCGCGAACGCCGAACTGAGCGAGGTGGTGTTCCGTCAGCAGCGCGAGATTCAGGCGCTTGCAGAGGCGCTCGCAGAGGCGCTCGCACAAACTCTCGAGACGCAGATGAAAATGTCTGCGGAGCGGCCGCAGAGCGCTGCCGCGGCCGCCGCCGAGGAACGCCCGCCGCACTATTGATGATGTCCCGGACTTCCGACATTCTTTCGGTGCCGCTGTGGCAGGAGAAGGTGGCGGCGCCGCGGCTCGTCGATCGCCCGCTGCCCGCCGCAGTGGACGTGCTCATCGTAGGGGCGGGTTACACGGGACTGTCGGCGGCTCGCGAGACGGCGGCTGCGGGGCGTACCACGCTGGTGCTCGATGCCGCTGCAATGGGCGCCGGCTGCTCCGGACGCAATGGCGGCCAGGTCGCTTACAGCATCAAGCCGTCGCTCGAGAAATTGAGCTCGCGCTACGGCAAGGAGCGCGCCCTCGCGATCCGCCGGGAGGGTCGCGAGGCGGTCGCGTATCTGCGTGCGCTGGCGACGCAAGGGGGCGTGGATTGCGACTGGCGCGAGCGCGGGTGCTTTTATGGCGCGCATACTCCGCGGCACTTCAAGGCGATGGCGCGCGAGGCGCGCGAACAGCATCCGGCTCTGCAACAGCGTATCACGGTCGTAACGCCGGCCGAACAGCGGCAGGAAATCGCCAGCGATTTCTATCATGGCGGCTGCGTATACCACGATGATGCCTCGGTCGACCCGATGAGGCTTTTGCTTGCACTGCTGCAGCGGGCCCAGGACAGCGGCGCTGCCATACTGGATCACTGCGCGGTGACCGCCATTCGCGCATCGCGCGGGGGATTCGACGTGCAGACCCCGCGCGGAACCGTCAGGGCGCAGAAGGTCCTGCTGGCGACGAACGGGTACTCCGGACCGGTGTCGCGCTGGCACCGGCGGCGCGTCATTCCGATCGGCAGCTATCAAATCGCCACCGAGCCTCTGGGAAAAGAGCGTGTGCTGTCGCTCCTGCCGCGGGGCCGCAACATGGTCGATTCGCGGCGCGTGGTCGTGTATTTCAGAGCCTCCCCCGACGGCGGGCGCATCATCTTCGGCGGCCGCGCTGCGCTCGGCGAGCAGGACCCGCTTGCCTGTGTGCCGCGATTGCGGGCGATGTTGACGGCGATATTTCCACAATTGCAGGCGGTTCGGATCAGCCACGCCTGGGTCGGCTGGGTCGCCTATACCTTCGACACCATGCCGCATGTGGGTCAGCGCGACGGCCTGTACTACTGCATGGGATATTGCGGCCAAGGCGTGCCGCTCGCGCCCTATTTCGGCATGCGCATCGGCCGGCAAATGGCCGGGCTTTCGGATGGGCGTACCGCCCTCGATGATCTGCCGTTTCCCTCGCGGCCGTATTATTTCGGAGCACCCTGGTTCCTGGCGCCCTCGGTGTGGATTTATCGGACCCTGGACGCGATGGGCATCTAGCGGTGGGCATCTAGGTGACCGGCAAGCGCCATCTCAACAAATACGGCTCGTACGCCGAGCTTGCGCGCCACGAGATCGAGGGCAGGGACTACCGCGTTCGCGCGCACGCGCGTCCGGGCTCGCCGGTGCTCGTGGTCGCGCCGCACGGCGGCATGATCGAGGCCGGCACCTCCGAGATCGCGCACCTGGTGGCGGGCCGCGAGTTCAGCCTCTTCAGCTTCGAGGGCGTGAAGCCCTACGGCACAAACCGGGACCTGCACATCACCAGCCACCAATTCGATCATCCCGAGTGCCTCGCCATGGCGGCGCGCAGCGAGATCGTGCTCAGCGTGCACGGCTGCGTCGGAGCTTCGCAGATTCATCTCGGGGGGCTCGATGTGGAATTGACGGCGCACCTGGCCCGCGGCCTCGTGCAGGCGGGCTTCCCGGTCGATGCCGCGAGCGAGAAATACCCGGGCCGCCATCCGCTCAACATCTGCAACCGCGGAGCGCGGGGCAAGGGAGCGCAGCTCGAGGTCACCTACGATCTGCGCCGGGGCGGGTCGCGCGCGGCGATCGCCCGCGCGGT
>JBKQOZ010000005.1:0-11153 GCA_052326345.1 Steroidobacteraceae bacterium
CGTTCGCCCTCGTCGAGGGCGTACACGACTTCCTTGCCGGCATCGATGCGAAACAGCGGCGGCATGCACACATAGACGTGCCCTGCGATCACCAGGGGGCGGTAGTGGCGCAGGAACAGGGCGCACAGCAAGGTGGCGATGTGCTGGCCGTCGCTGTCGGCGTCCGCCAGTATGCAAATCTTGTGATAGCGCAGGCCGGACAGATCGGTCGCTGCCGGATCGACGCCGAGCGCGATGCTGATGTTGTGCACTTCCTGGGACTGCAGCACTTCGCGGGTGTCCGCTTCCCACGTGTTAAGTATTTTTCCGCGCAGCGGCATGATGGCCTGCGTGGTGCGGTCGCGCGCCTGCTTGGCCGATCCGCCGGCCGAATCTCCCTCGACCAGGAACAGCTCGCTGCGCGCCGGATCCTGGCTCACGCAGTCGGCCAATTTGCCGGGCAGCGCCGGCCCGGCCACGATGCGCTTGCGGGCGATCTTCTGGCTGTCCTTGAAGCGCTGCTGGGCATTGGCGATCGCCAGCATCGCAATTTTCTCGCCCTGATCCGGATGCTGGTTGAGCCACAGCGCGAACGCGTCCTTGATGACGCTCTGGACGATGCCGGAAGACTCCCGCGACGACAGCCGCTCCTTGGTCTGGCCGGCGAACTGCGGCTCGCGCATTTTCATCGACAGCACGAAACTCACGCCGTCCCACACGTCCTCGGCCGCCAATTTCAAGCCGCGCGGCACGAGATTGCGGAACTCGCAGAATTCCCTCACCGCATCGGCCGTGCCGGCGCGCAACCCGTTGACGTGCGTGCCACCCTCGACGGTCGGAATCAGATTGACGTAGCTCTCGGTGATGCGATGCTCGGATTCGAGCACCCAGGCGAAGGCCCAGTCGAGCGAGCCGCCCTCGATGCCCCGCCTGCCGTAGAAGGTCTCGGAGGGCAGCCACTCTCCCTTGCCCAGCTCTTCGGCCAGGTATTCGTGCAGCCCGCCCGTATAGAACCACTCGTCGCGTTCCCCGGTGAACTCGTTCTCGAGCGTCACCCGCAGATTGGGGCACAGCACGGCTTTGGCGCGCAGCACCTGCTTGAGGCTCGGCATGGCGAACTTGTCGGTGTCGAAGTACTTCGGGTCGGGCCAGAACCTCACCGTCGTGCCGGTCTTCGACTTGGGCACATCGCCGACCACCTCGAGTTTCGAGGTGGTCCTGCCGCCCGCGAAGCTCAGGTTGTACTCCTTGCCGCCGCGGCGCACCCAGCACTCGAGATGCTTGGACAATGCATTGACCACTGAGACGCCGACGCCGTGCAGACCGCCCGAATGCTGGTAGGTCTTGTCGTCGAATTTGCCTCCCGCGTGCAAGCGCGTCAGGATCAACTCCACGCCGCTGATCTTCTCTTTGGGGTGGATGTCCACCGGCATGCCGCGGCCGTCGTCCACGACCTGAAGCGATCCATCCTTGAACACGGTGACGTTGATGTTTTCGCAGTAGCCGGCGAGCGCTTCGTCCACACTGTTGTCGATCACCTCATGAGCCAGGTGATTCGGACGCGTGGTGTCGGTATACATGCCCGGCCGGCGGCGGACCGGATCCAAGCCGCTCAGCACCTCGATGTCGGAAGCCGTATAGGATGATGCCATCAGTTACCTCGTTGGACGGCGGCGGAGTCTAGCACGCGAAACCGCCGCCCATCAGCTGGCGGGATCCGGGCGATTCAGCTATCGTTCCTTGCATCATGGGAATCGCAAGCATTCAAAACATGGTGCGCGCCGTGCCGGTCCTGCCGCGGCCCTACGGCATCCGCGTGCGCCTGCGGCGCGGCGATCCGTTCGCAAAGCTGCTGGGGACGGACTGGCAGAAAACCCACTGGTTCTTCACCGCGGCGGAGCGTGATCGCGTCCTGGAGGACATGTCGCGCAAACACGAATATTCGCGCATCGGCGATCAGCCGGCATTGGTGTTCGAAAAGGTAGAGAAGCTCGCCGAGAGCCGCGGGCTCTAGGAGCCGGAGTTGCTCAAAAGGTCCGTCCGAGAAACAAGTAGTAGCCGGCCTGGCCCGTTTGAGTGTCGTAGCCACTACCCACGTACAGCGGTCCGAGAAAAGTGTCGAACGCGACGAATGCCGAGACGTCCTTGTGCGCGGAGCCGACGCTGACGTCGCTGAACTGGTTCCAGGTGTTGCCGACCTCGAAGGACAGGCCGACATAGGCGGGAAATTCGAAGAAGCCCTCTCCGCCGCGGCTGATTCTGCGAAAGTAAATCGCGCGCGCGATCGCGAAGTCGGGTCCCAGCAGCGATTGGGGCGCGAGCCCCGATAGATTCAAGAAACCGCCCAACGCATAGAAATCCTGCACATCCGTCGGATTGAGCTTGCCGTCCACGATCGAGCCGGCCGAGGTCCACAGCAGCAGCGTGTTGCGCCCGCGCGAGGTGGCGAAGAGCCAATCGGCCGTCACGCGATCGAAGGCGATGTCGGCGCCCAGATTGGTGCGATTGGCGTCCCATTGCAGGGAAAAGGTCTGTCCTTCGCGCGGGAAGCGCACGCTGTCGAGCTGATCATAGGTGAACTTGAAGAAGTACTCGCCGTTGTTGTACTGCGGTTCGACGAGATCCGGATTGCCCCAGCGGTCGTACTCCAACCCGTTGATCCTGTGAAGCCCCACGCGGATCTCGCCCCAGTTGCCGAGGTTGCGGCCGAAATCCACGTCCGCCGCCGCTTCGCGATCGCGAAAATCGGCGATTTGGAGATTGTTCACGTAGATCGGCAGGTCGCGCGCTTCGACGCGCAGACTCGGCGCCACGAACCAGGTCCGCAGCGCGTCCAGAGGCTGATAGAACTCGCTGGTGAGCTTCGGATCGCTGCCGATCTGCACGTCCGTCAATAGCTCTGCACCCAGGGAATCGATCTCGGTCATCAAAAACCGCACCGCCGCGTTGTACTGAGTGTTGCCCTGAAAGTCGTCCTGCAGGTTCAAACCGAAGCGCACGTAGTTCGGGCCCCAGGACTTGCGGCGCGCGTGCACCTCGAGGCCGGACTGCTCGTCCGATCCCTCGCCTTGGGTGACCACGGTGTAATCCAAGGTCTCGAAATACCCGAGACCGTACAAATCGGTGATGCGCGCGGCAACCGCGTCCGCGTCCAACGGCTTGCCGACCAGCGGCTGCATCTCGGCGAGGATGGTCTTCTCATAGCGCTTCGACTGCTGATCGACCCGCACGAACCTGATCACCGGCAGGCCCGGCTCGCGAGTCGCACGCCGCGCCATATAGGCCGCGTAGGCCTCATCGCTCACGCGCAGCGCGGCGAGCCGCGGTGCCTCGGCGCGCGCCGCCGCCTCGCCTTGCGAGATGGTGCCGGCCGCAATCGTGAAATCCGTGATCGCGGCGGTGCCCAAGGCGGGCTCGATCAATATGTCGTTCGGGCCCAGGCTGGCTTTTTGCCGGTCTGAGTCCTTGCGCACCAAAATGGCCAGCATTTGGTTGGAGATGGACAGCGCGGAGTCGAGCTTGGTGCGCGACTGCAGCGGAAAACTCACATCGGATACGATGAGAATGTCGGCGTGCATCGCTCGCGCCACATCGATGGGCAGATTCTCCGCCAGTCCGCCGTCGACCAGCAGCCGCCCGTCGTAGTCGACCGGCGCGAACACCCCGGGCGCCGAGATGCTCGCGCGCATCGCAACCGACAGATCGCCCCGCTCCAACAGCACGATCTGGCCGGTCTCCAAATCGGTCGCGACCGTGCGGAACGGCGTCGGAAGTTGGTCGAAATTCGTGTTGCTGCCGAACGGCAGGGTCAGCTGCCGCAGCTGCTCCTGCAATTGCTGGCCTAGAATAAGCCCCTTGGGCAGCAGGATGTGGCCATGCTTGAGCCCCAACGGCAGGCGCACCAGAAAATTCTCATCGTCTTGTTTGCGCCTGAAGGCGAGATCGCGGCGCGGCGGCGCATCGCGGAACGCCGCCTGCCAATCGACCGAGCGCATGGTGGCATCGATTTCGCCCGCGCTCATGCCGCTCGCATACAGCCCCCCCACGACGGCGCCCATGCTGGTGCCGGCGATGCAGTCGATGGGAACCTTCAGATCCTCGAGCACCTTGAGCACGCCGATGTGCGCCATGCCGCGCGCACCGCCGCCGGACAGCACCAGGCAAATACGCGGGCGACCCGCACCCCGTGCAAGCGGCGCATTCGGTGCGGACGCCGAATCCGCTGCCGCCGTCAGCACGCCGTCGTCCGCGCTCCATGCGCAACTTGCAATCAGCGCCGCGGCCAATCCAAGTCGTGAACGGCGTATCCCCATAGTGGGGAGCTAGTTTAGAGCACGAAGCTGATGCTGGTCGCGGTAAACGTATTGGTCGTGCGATTGAATACGCCGCGCGCCTCGAGCTGCAGCGCGGGGTTGGTCGCACTCAACGTGCTGTCCAATCCGGTGACGAAGGTTGAGAAGTCGCTGTACACGACGAGAGCGGTCGTCAACGTGGTGGTCGGGGTGGTGGTGGAGGTCTTCGGGTTGCCGTAGCCGAACCGGGGCGCAAAGGTCGAAGTGACGGGCAGAGTGGTCGGCACCACCAGCGGAGTTGCGGGGAGCGACTTCAAATCGATGCTTTCCGGACCGATTCGGATGACCCCCGAGACGTACGCGGCGTTGCTAAGATCGATGGAGAACCCGGCGGCGGACACAGCGGTGAACGGCGTCGTGGTGCCGGTGGTCTGTGTCCAAACGACCTGCAGGCTCGCGGTGTCGCATACCTGGCTGCCCTCGCCGCAGATCTGGGTGCCCGGTGCGGTGGAGGCTGCGCCGCCGGCCTGCCCCCCGGCCGTCTGCACCGACAGCTCGTTGTTGACCGCCACGGCCGTAAGGTCGGGGGGCGCCGAGCCGAACGGGGTCGTGAAGCCGCTGACCCACAGCGGATCGCCAGCCAGCGTGTCCGCCGGCAGCGGAATCGCTCCGCTGTCCACCGAGTAAGCGGCCGGCGCCGGATTTTGGGCGGCGGTCACGCCGTTGCCGGCGAAATCATAATCGCTGACCGGCCAGTTGTTGATGGTCTGCAGATTCATCACCAAGCCGGCGCCCGCGGAGGAAACCAGCGGGCCCCAAAATTCAGTGGATTGCAGGCGCACCGAGCCCGTATTCATGCTCGAAGTGCCGGTGGCGTTCAGCACGACCGCGCCCGCGCCAGTGCAGGGAACGCCGGCAACGCAGATGCCGCGCGCCGAGATGTGCTGGCCGACGCTGATGGAGCGATAGTCGAGCCCCTTCAGAGTGGTATTGTCATCGGCCGTGACGATGGTGCCGGGACCGACCAGCACCTGGGTGGTCGGCAGAAGGTACTCGTATACGTTGGCGGTGTTGAGGAACAGCGTCGAGCCGAGCAAGGTCAAGGTATTGCCGTCCCGAGCGATCACGTCGCCGCTCAAGCCCTCCGTGTACTGATCCTCCAGGCTGCTGGCGCCGATCACGTAGAGCAGATTGAATTTACCGGCGTACGCCTGGTTGGCGGGGTTGTAGTCCGGCTCGAACATCGTGAATCCGGCGGTCATGGTGATGCCTGCCGACAACACCGATAGAGCGGCGAGACCCGGGGCGCCGACATAGGTGTTGCCGTTGATCGTATAGATGGTGTTCGGCTGGCTGAACAGAGAGATCGACCCGATGTTGTTCGCCTCGTCGTAGAACGGCCTCACGTACACCGTGTAGGTGCTCACATCGGTGCTCGAATTGATCAGAGGGCCGCGCACGCGAGTGAGCTTGGTGTTGTCGGGCAGATAACCCGCGGTCAGATACGGACGCACGCGAACCACCGGCGGGCTCGAGGTCGCATCGACGATGCTCGAGGCGGCAACATTCAAATCAATGGCAAGTGGCACCGCGCTGGTCGAGGCGTAAGTCGGCGTGATCGTCGGCTGATGCGCGGGATCGAAATTCACCGCGATCGAATAGGTGGTAGCAGCACCGCCGGTGACCGCATCCACCACCGTGGCCTGAACCGGCTGGCCGTTTTGCATGACTGTGATGGAGGCGCTGGTGTAATCCAGGGTGATGGTCGCGGACACGTAAGTACCCACGGGAACGGCCCCCGACCCCCACATCTCGGCGATGTTGCTGTATTGCGCGAAATTCACGATTTCGGGGGTCCCTATCATGGTTACCACCACCCCGTCGTTGCGGGTCAGGGTCACCGAGTCGATCGTGATGATGTAGCTGGTGAAATCCCCCGGCTCGTCGGTCAGCGTCGCCCACATGATGCCGTAGCCGCTGGTGCTGGGGCGTCCATGGCAGCCGGCCGTGAGAATCGCCACGGCGCAGCACAGCGCGCTCAGGGTTCGACGAGCGTATTTTCCAATCGATGCGTGCACTACAGGTTCCGATATGGTGGATGGGTTGAAGAATCGAGGGTGCGTAGAATAAAGGCTTTCGAGAGCGAGCGCCCGGCAAAGTTCCAATCTGGACGGCTCAACGGGCCGCCGGACGCGGGACCTGCTGGGTGATGCAGTGGATATTGCCGCCCCCCAAGAGCACTTCGCGGGTCGCGATGCCGATCACTTGGCGGGTGGGAAACAAGCGCCTGAGGGTACGCATCGCCGCGGCATCCCAGCGCTTATCGTACTGCGGCATCACCACGCACTTGTTGGCGATATAGAAATTGATGTACGAGGCCGGCAATCGGTCTCCGGCACGGCGCGCATGCGTACCGTCGCGCACGTCGATTCCGGCGGCCTCCTCGGCGGTCATATAAAGAGGGCCGGGCTGGTGTATTTTGTGGATGGTCAGCGCCCGGCCGCGCGCGTCGCGCGCATGCCGCAGGCGCTGGTAGGCATCGCATGAGATCTCGTATTGCGGGTCGGTACGATCCTCGGTCCAGGTCAGCGCCACGTGTCCGGGGCTGGTGAAGCATGCCAGCTCATCGACATGTCCGCCGGTCTCGTCGAGGTAGACGCCGGCCCCCAGCCAGAGCACCGTATTCACGCCTAAGTGGCGGCGCAGCGCCTCCTCGATGTCGGCGCGGGTCATGTCCGCGTTGCGGTTCGGATTGAGCAGACATTCCTCGGTGGTCAAACAGGTGCCCTGACCGTCGACGTGAATGGCGCCCCCCTCGAGCACGAAGCGCGTACGGTAGCGATCGGCGCCTTCGATCTCCAGGACCTTTCGCGCCACCTCATCGTCGCGATCCCACGGGAAGTACAGACCGCCGGCGAGTCCGCCCCATGCATTGAAGGTCCAATCGACCCCCCGGCGTCTGCCTTTGGCGTCGATGACGAAGGTCGGGCCGCAGTCCCTGATCCAGGCATCGTTGCTGCTGATTTCGACGACGCGCACCTGGGGCGGCAGCCGCCCGCGCGCGTTTTGGAATTGCGCCGCGGAGACTCCGACGGTGACGGGCTCGCCGCCGGCAATCGCGGTCGCGATCGCCGCAAACACCGCTTGTGCGGGCTTGGCACCCTCGCGCCAGTTATCCGGCCGCTCGGGCCATAGCATCCAGCATCCGGAATGCCGCTCGAATTCAGCGGGCATGCGAAAGCCGTCTTTGGCGGGTGTGGAGGTCAATGTGCGCAATACGGGTCTCCGGCCGCGCATGCTAGCATTGGCCGTGAATTTATAGGAGCAGCCAAATGTTCGAAGCGAAGCCGGTCGCCGTGCAGGTCCCCGCGGGGGGCGAGAAGATCACCACCGCCAACGGCAAGCTGCACGTGCCGGATCGGCCCATCGTGCCCTTCATCGAGGGCGATGGCACCGGGCGCGACATCTGGCGCGCGAGCGTGAGAGTGTTCGACGCGGCGGTGCGCAAGGCATACGGCGCGAAGCGCAAGATTTGCTGGATGGAAGTGTTCGCGGGGGAAAAAGCCAACAAGTCCTACAACACCTGGCTGCCCGATGAAACGGTGACCGCCTGCCGCGACTACCTGGTGTCGATCAAGGGGCCCCTTACCACTCCGGTCGGCGGCGGCATCCGTTCGCTGAACGTGGCGCTGCGCCAATTGTTGGATCTGTACGTCTGCCTGCGCCCGGTGCGCTGGTTCAAAGGCGTGCCGTCGCCGGTCAAGTCGCCGGAAAAGGTCGACATGGTCATTTTCCGCGAGAACACCGAAGACATCTACGTGGGAATCGAGTTCGAGGCGGGAACGCCCGACGCCAAGAAATTCCTGGATCTGTTCAAGCAGAACTTTCCGAAGCAGTTCGCCAAGATTCGCTTTCCCGACAGCTCCGGAATCGGCCTCAAACCCGCCTCCAAGGAGGGCACCGACCGGCTGTTCCGCTCCGCGGTGCAGTACGCGATCGACAACAAGCGCAAGAGCGTGACGATCGTGCACAAGGGCAACATCATGAAATTTACCGAGGGCGCGTTCCGCAATTGGTGCTATCAGCTGGCCGAGCGCGAGTTCGCGGATCACGTATTCACGTGGGAGCAATGGGACCGCATCAAGAGCGCGAAGGGCGAGACGGAGGCGAACGCGCAGATGGACGCCGCGAAAAGATCCGGCAAGATCATCGTCAAGGACGCGATTGCCGACATTACCCTGCAGCAGGTGTTGACCCGTCCGGACGAGTTCGATGTGGTTGCCACGATGAACCTCAACGGCGATTACCTCTCGGACGCGCTCGCCGCGCAGGTCGGGGGCATCGGCATCGCGCCCGGCGGCAACATCAACTATCTGACCGGTCATGCCGTGTTCGAAGCGACGCACGGCACGGCACCCAAGTATGCGGACCTGGACAAGGTCAACCCCGGCTCGGTGATTTTGTCGGGAGAGATGATGCTTCGCTATATGGGATGGGTCGAAGCGGCCGACGCCATCATCAGCGCGATGGACAAGACCATCGCGCAGAAGACCGTGACCTACGACTTTGCGCGCTTGATGGAGGGTGCGACCGAAGTCAAGTGCAGCGAATTCGGTGACATCCTGATCCGCAATCTATAGCGCCGCCGCGCGGGCGCGCCGCAGCTGCACCCTCTGCGGCGCGGCGCGCTGCTTCATGACGTCGAAGGCGGCGACCCGGTAAGCCTCGGTCATGGTGGGGAAGTTGAAGATCTGCTCGATGAAAAGATCGGCGGTTGCCCCGGTTGCGATTGCCGCCTGCCCCAGGTGCACCAGTTCCGTGGCGCCCTCGCCGAGCACTTGAACGCCGAGTACGCGTGCAGAATCGCGCTCGCAGATGAGCGTCAGGAAGCCGTCGGGCTCTCCCGCGATGTGCGCCCTCGCCACTTCGCCGAAATCGGCGCGGCCCACGATCACCGGTATGTTCCTGGCGCACGCTTCGGTTTGCGACAGGCCGACGCACGCGATTTCCGGGATGGTGTACACGCCGGTCGGCACCAGACTGGTCGCGGCGGGCGGCGGCAGCGCGAATGCGGCAAGCGCGGCGCGCCGGCCCTGGTCCGCCGCGGCGCACGCAAGGGCGGGCGGTCCGATTGCATCGCCCGCCGCATAGATTCCAGCGACATTGGTCTCGAAGCGCTCGTTCACCTGCACATGGCCGCGTGCGCTTATGCCGACCTGCACGCGATCCAAGCCGATTCCGTCCACATTGGCGACCCGGCCGAACGCGGCGAAGACGATGTCGGCCTTCAATACCTCGCCGCCGCCGAACGACACCTCCACCTGCGAGAAGCCGTCGAAGCGCGCGCCGGTCACCTCTGCGCCGGCGCGGTATTGACCGCCCATGGCGCAAAAGCCGGCGAGAAAGCCCGCGCGCAGCGGGGCGTCCAGGAAACCCAGCGGCTCGGCCGCCTTGTCCGCCAGTGTGACGGCGCATCCCAGGGCGGCGAATATCGAGGCGTATTCGCATGCGATCACGCCGCTGCCCAGCACGATCAATGTTCGCGGTATGTACGACAAGCTCAGGACCGAATCGCTGTCGAGCACGTGCTCGTGGTCGACCTGTATGGCCGCCACGTGGCGCGGCCGCGAACCGGTGGCCAGCAGGATGCGCGGCGCGTGCAGGATGCTGCGCAACCCGTCCACTCGCTGCACTTCGACCCGATGGGCATCGAGCAGCGCGGCGCGGCCCCGAATCAGGTCGACTTGATTGCGCGCGAGCTGCGCCTGCAGATAGCGATCCTGGGCGGCGATCACCGCATCGACACCCTGCAACAGGGCCGACAGCGGGGCATCGCCGCGCAGTTCGACCGCTAGGGAGCTTGCGCTGCCGCGCATGCGCCGATAGCGAAGAGCCTGTTCTCGCAGAGCCTTGCTGGGAATGGTGCCCGACAGCAGGCAGGAGCCGCCGACCTGCGGCTCGCGCTCGATCACGGCCGCGCGGTAACCCGCCTTCGCCGCCTGAATGGCGGCCTTCTGGCCCGCAGGACCGGAGCCCAGACAGATCAGATCGAATTCCGACGCAGGCTGCATCGCTCAAATGCCTGCGAGGCTGCGCACGTGCTCGCGCTTCGCCAGCATGGCCTTGCGATCGTCCGGGAATACGCCGAGCCGCTCGAACACCTCGCTCTCGAGCACCAGCTCCTCGCTGAACAGCTGCGGATGCAGCGTGTGGGTCGCCAGCAAATGCGCCGCGTGCACGGTGCCGGCAAGATCGCTGTGGGGGGATTCGCGAAAATTGCGCCAGCCGCTCGCAGCCTCCTGCACGTCCCCGGGCAGGCGCCAGCTGGTCATGAGCAGGCGACCGAATGCGGGCTCGAACTCCACCACCAGTTCGGCGAAACTGCGCGCATCCATGACGGTGCGCTGATCCATTTCGAAGCGCGACAGAATCTTCAGCGCCAGCGCCGCGCCGGTCCGATGCATCAAAGCCGCCAGAAAGGCGCTCTCCACCTGTTTGCGCCGTTCGCGCGCAATCTCCTTGGCCCACAGACCGGCCAGCCACGCCTCGCGCCACAGCTCTTCGGATTCCGGCTCATGACCGGGCGCGACGAACACCTCGCCTCGCAACATGACCGCCATGGCGATATTGCGCACTTCGGCGACGCCGAGCCACGAGACCGCCTGCTGCAGGGACACGATGGCGGCCCGCGGCCGCAACGCCGGGGAATTCGCGACGCGCATGATCTCCCCGGCGAGCGCCGGATCGGATTGAATCAGCCGCGCCAGTTGCGAGGCGTCGAACGCCTGCTGCGCCGTGAGCTCGGCGAGCTGCGCGCACACGCGCGGCAGCGGCGCGATGGTCTGCGGTGCGCTCAGCGAATCGCTCAGATAGATCCGTGCG
>JBKQOZ010000006.1:0-44252 GCA_052326345.1 Steroidobacteraceae bacterium
CAGCCGCGCCAGTTGCGAGGCGTCGAACGCCTGCTGCGCCGTGAGCTCGGCGAGCTGCGCGCACACGCGCGGCAGCGGCGCGATGGTCTGCGGTGCGCTCAGCGAATCGCTCAGATAGATCCGTGCGGTCTGGCTGTGAAGCGCTGAGAGAACAACGCCGGATTCGAGACTCACAAAGATTCCCCCGCTGCGCGACAGTCCAATGCACTAGATCGGCAAGCGCCGCGGATGCTTGAGGGGGATGGATTATGTCAAGGCAATAAGTTAAGCGAACGCCTGATCGAGAGCCTGCTCCAGGTCTTGCAACAAATCCTGCTCATCCTCGATGCCGATGGACAGGCGCACCGTTCCGCGGGTGATGAGCGAGGCGGCCCGCTGCTCGGGTGTGTATTCCTGGCCGCCGAGCAGCTGCGGCGGCATCACCAGCGACTCGGTGGAGCCGACGCTCGCTGCAATGGAGAATAATCCAAGCGCTTCGGCAAAGCGGTTGCCCTGTTCGAATCCTGCGTCCAATTCGAAGCTCACCACGGTCCCGAAATCGCTCATCTGCCGCTTCGCCAGGGCATGCTGCGGATGGGTTTCGAGCCCCGGATAATGCACGCGCTTCACCCGCCGATGACTCTGCAGAAAGCGGCTCACGGCGAGCGCGTTCGCACATTGCCGTTCGTAGCGCAGGAAGTACGTGTGCATTCCGCGCTGAATCAGGAAGGCCGCGTGAGGATCGAGCGTCGGCCCCATCGAAACGATGTCCTTGCGCATCTGGCCGATCAATTCGCTGCGCGCGATGATGGCGCCGCCCATCACATCGCCGTGGCCCGACGCGTACTTGGTCAAGCTGTGCAAGAAAATGTCGACGTCGAAGCCGCCGTGGTTGTGAAAGCCTGCGAAGGTGTTGTCCATGACCGTCAGACAGCCCGTGCGGCGCGCGTGCGCGGTCAGATGTTCAATGTCCGCTATCTTGGTCACCGGATTGGTCGGGCTCTCGAACAGCACCAAGCGCGTCCGGGTCCCGCTCAGCACACGCTCGATGCCGTCGCGATCTTCGATCGACAGCAGACTGTGAGTGACTCCGTATTTGGCCAGCAGGTGCTGCACGATATAGCGCGTCGGTCCGTAGGATTCGATGAAGGCCAGAACGTGATCGCCCTGCTTGCACAGAGCGAGTGTGGCGGCGGCGATGGTCGCGACTCCCGAGCCGACCAGCAGACAATCGTTTCGGCCCTGCAGCTGCGCGAGCAGCAGCTCCAGCTGCCTCAATGTGGGATTCGCGGAGCGCGAATAGAAGAAGCCTTCACGGCCGCCGGCGAGATAGCGCAGCGTCTCCGCGGCATCGTCGAATGAGAACTTGACCGATTGGTAGATCGGCGCGACCAGCGGACGGTTGTCCGCGGGAACATTGACCGCAGGCGGGTGATTGACGAGCGTCGTGTTCTTCATGCAGCCACGATAATCGAGCGGCCCGCGCTTTGAAAGGCCGAATTTTACGGCGCCAAATAGCGGTCCAGTTCGGCGTTGATATCGGGCGCGGACCCGAACAGCGTCACGCCGTCCTCGGCCGACAGGCCCAGGTCCAGGTAGGCGGGTTCGACCACGAGCAAATCACGCGCGAGGTGCGTCGACTCGAGCAGCGTGCAGTCGGCCAGACGGTGCGCAACATTCACGATGTTGCATTCAAAAAACGCCGCGCCGGCGTTTTCATAGGCCTCCCACCGGGTAACGACGGTGAGGATCGGCGGGGGCAGCTCCCAGGCGGTCACGACGCGCGCCGCGACGTCGCGATGAAATGTCTCGACCAGCCGGTCGTAGTCCTCGCTCGAGAGCTTCTTTCCCGAATGCCGCGCCAGCTCGTGAGCGGCCCCGAGCGTCACGGCCTTGCCGATGTTGTGGAGCAAGCCGCACAGGTAGCTCAAGCCGGCCTCGCGCGCCACCATGAGCGCGAGCTGCCGTGACCACAGCGCACTGGCCAGCGAGTGGCGCCAAAGCCGCCGCGCCTTGTGCTGATGTCCGGGAACATCGAGCATCTTGCCCTGCAGAGCCAGCGTGAAGGCGATGTTCGACACCTCGTCGAACCCCAGCCAGGCCACCGCGTGCGGCAGCGAGAAAATTGGCGTCGCCGCACGATTGGCCGCAGACGCGGCGATGCGCAGCACGTACATGGTGAGCGCGGGGTCCGCGTTGATGGTGTCCGCCAGCTGCTGCGCGTTCATCGAGTCGCGCATGCGCACCACGCGGACGGCCACCTCGGGGAGCAGCGGCACGACGAATTCGCCGCTCGCCAGGCGCGCCTCGAGCAAGCCGTGCACGAAGTCGCAGCTGCTGCTCTCAATGAACGCCGAGTGCGAGGGCATCCGCATAGACGAAGGTAGCGGCCGACCCGCTGCCGACTTTAGGTTCGCCGCCGGCAAAATGGTGCACCACGAGCGCGGTTGCCGCAAATCCCCGGATGGGCACCCCGGAGCGCACCTTAGATGATGATCTGCCTAACCTAAGCCGCGGCTTTTTCGAGCTTGCTGGCTCGCGACATCCAGACGCTGACACCTACGATCATCGCGGTAACCACGGTGATTGTGAGCGTCGCCAGCACGTTGATCTCCGGACTCACGCCGAGCCGCACTTTGGAAAACACGACCATGGGAAGCGTGCTGCTACCCGGACCGGAGGTGAAGCTCGAGATCACCAGATCGTCCCACGAGAGCGTGAAGGCGAGCAGCCAGCCCGACAGGATGGCGGGGAAGATGATGGGCAGCGTGATCACGAAGAATACTTTGAGCGGGCGCGCGCCCAGGTCCATGGCGGCTTCCTCGAGAGCGGTATCGAAGGTCGCCATTCGCGACTGCACCACCACCGTCACGTAGGCCATGGAGAAGGTCATGTGCCCGATCGTCATGGTGGTGATGCCGCGGCCGGCGGGCCAGCCGATCGATTGCTCCAGGGCGACGAACAACAGCAACAACGACAGCCCGGTGATCACTTCGGGCATCACCAGCGGAGCCGTGGCCATGGCATTGAGCGTGAAGCGCCCTCTGAACTGCGCGAAGCGCGCCAGGCCGAATCCGGCGAGCGTGCCGAGTATCACCGACCCGGAGGCATTGATGACCGCGACTTTGAGCGAGATCCAGGCGGCATCGAGAATCTCCTCGTTGTTGAGCAGCGAGTAGTACCATTTCAAGGTGGGCGAATTCGCCGCGTCCCATACCGTCACCAGTTTGGAGGCGTTGAAGGAAAACACCACCATGGACAGGATGGGGACGTACAGGAATGCGAAGCCGAAGGCGAGGCAGGTGAGGATGAAAAAGGAACGGCGGTAATTCATCGCGGGGCTCGGTGACTCATCGCTCACCCGCCGATTCGCGCGCCTGCACGCTCTGATACCACATCATGAACGGCACCAGCAGGATCAGCAGCAGGATCGCCACGGCGCTCGCCACCGGCCACGCTCGATTCGAGAAGAACTCGTCCCACAGCACGCGGCCGATCATCAGCGCGTTCGGACCACCGAGCAGCGCCGGAATCACGAACTCGCCCACTGCCGGAATGAAGACCAGCATGGAGCCCGCCAGGATCCCGTTGCGCGACAGCGGCAACGTGATCTTGTAGAACGCCTGCCAGGGCCTGCACCCCAGATCCTCCGCCGCCTCGAGCAGCTGCCAATCCATTTTCTCCAGATTCGCGTACAGCGGCAGGATCAGAAAGGGCAGATAGGAGTACACGATGCCGACGTACATGGCGAACGGGGTGTACAGCAGGGCGAGCGGCTCGTGAATCAGCCCGAGCGACATCAACACGTTGTTGATGACGCCGTTGGCCTTCAGCAGCCCGATCCAGGCGTAGACGCGCAGCAGCAGGGAGGTCCAGAACGGCAGCACCACGAGCAGCAAAAAGACGTTGCGCGTCGTCGAGGAAGAGCGCGCGATCCCGTAGGCCATGGGGTAGCCGATGACCAGACACAGGAGAGTTGAGATGAACGCCACCTTGATCGAATTCAAGAACGCGTGGATATACAGCGAGTCGGTGAACAGGAACGCGTAGTTGTTAAAGTTGACCTTGATCGCCAGCGAATTCTTGCCGATCCATTCGAGCAGCGGCTTGTACGGCGGGATCGCAAGATCGATGTCGGAGAAGGAGATTTTCAGGACGATGACGAAGGGGACGACAAAAAACAGCATCAGCCACAGATACGGCAGCGCAACCACCAGGCCGCGGCCCGTGATCCCCACCCTGCTCAATGAACCGGGGCGTCCCATGCGGCTATCGGGTCACGACTACCGGGCTCGACGCGTCCCAAGACAGGTACACCTGCTGCTCCCAGGTGATCGCCTCGGCATGGCGCGAGGTATTCGGCTGGGTCACGCGCACCACTTTACCGGTTGGCAGCTTCACCAGGTAGATCGACAGATCCCCGAGGTAGGCGATGTCCTGAACCGAGCCGCGCACCACGTTGTCCGCACCCTGCGGTTGCGCGGTGGTCATGAAGATCTTCTCCGGCCGAATGGCGGCCCAGACGACGGCCTCCGGGGCGGCGCTGATCCCGTGGCTCACGTAAATCGTCCCGCCCAATTCCTCTGAGCCGATGCGCACGTGCTCCGGCTCGTCCTCGATGAGCTTGCCCTCGAAGATGTTCACGCTACCGACGAAATCCGCCACGAATTTCGAGTTGGGGAATTCATAGATCTCCGACGGCGTGCCGGCCTGGACGATTTCTCCGTGATCCATGACCCCGATGCGGCTCGCCAGGGTCATCGCCTCCTCCTGGTCGTGAGTGACGACCAGGAAGGTGACGCCGAGTTTGTCCTGCAGGCCGATCAGCTCGAATTGCGTGTGTTCGCGCAGCTTCTTGTCGAGAGCCCCCAGCGGCTCGTCGAGCAACAGCACCTTGGGCCGTTTGACCAGTGAGCGCGCGAGCGCCACCCGCTGCTTTTGACCCCCGGACAGCTGGTGCGGTTTGCGCTTGGCGAAGCCGCCGAGCTTCACCAGCTCCAGCATGGTGGCGACGCGTTCGGCGATTTCGGCTTTCGGCACGCCGTCCTGCTTCAGCCCGAAGGCCACGTTCTGCTCGACGTTCATGTGCGGGAACAATGCGTAGGACTGAAACATCATGTTCACCGGCCGCTCGTAGGGCGGGACGCCGGTCATATCCTCGCCGTCGATCAATATCCGGCCGGCGCTCGGCTTTTCGAAGCCTCCCAACATGCGCAACAGCGTGGTCTTGCCGCAGCCGGAGGCGCCCAGCAGACAGAAAATTTCGCCCTTGTAGATGTTGAGGCTGACATCATCGACCGCCTTGAAATCGCCGAAGGACTTGGTGATGCGCTCGATCTGCACGTAGGGGCGCGCGTTCGGATCCCGCCACGGGGCGGCTTTGACGGTTTCACCGGAGTTGGTCATCGCCTATTGACCCGTCTTGAATTTTTGCCACATCCGTGTGATTGCGCGGGTTTGCTCAGGCGAGTCCGCAAGCTGCACCGCGAGCTTTTCGCGCAGCCATGGCGGGGGATAGATGGACGGGTCGTCCTTCACGGAAGGAAGCACGTACTGCGCCGACGCCGAATTCGCATTCGCGTAGCGCTTGAAGTTGGTTATCGCCGCAATCACCTGCGGGTCCATGATGTAGTTCATGTAGGCGTACGCGCTGTCCGGATCCGGAGCGTCCTTCGGGATGGCCAGCATGTCGAACCAGAGTATGGAGCCCTCTTTCGGCACGATGTACTTGACCTCGATGCCCTTATTCGCCTCCCGGGCCCGGTCGCGCGCCTGCAGTACGTCGCCGTTGTAGCCGACGGCGACGCACAGGTCGCCGTTGGCCAGCGCCTCGATGTATTCCGAGGAATTGATGTTGCGAATATAGGGCCTGATCTGCAACAAAGTGGTCTCCGCCGCCGCAAGATCCTCGGGCTTCTGCGAGTTCGGATCGCGCCCGAGGTAGCTGAGCACCGCGCGCATCATCTCGGCGGGCGAGTCGAGCACGCTGATGCCGCACTTGGCGATTTTCGAGGCGACCCTCGGATCGAAGACCAGCCGCCAGCTGTCGAGCGGAGCGTCCGGCATCAACGCCTTGACCATTTTCTCGTTGTAGCCGATGCCGTTGGTTCCCCAGGTGTAGATCACGCCGTGGTCGTTGTTCGGATCGTGCTTCGCCACCCGCGCCATCAGCTGCTGGTCCATGTTCTTCAGATTGGGCAGCTTCGATTTGTCGAGCGGCAGGTAGACGCCCGCCTTGATCTGACGCTCGAAATACGATGCGGTCGGCACCACGATGTCGTAGCCGCTGCTGCCCGCGAGCAGCTTGGTCTCCAGAGTTTCATTGGTATCGAAGTACGCCACGTGCACCTTGATGCCCGTCTGCTTCTCGAAATTAGACAAAGTGTCCGGCGCCAGATAATCCGACCAGATGAACAGATTGAGGACCTTTCCGCTGCCGGCAGCGGCGCCGGAGGCCGGTGGAGTTCCCGACGGGCTCTGCGACGAGGTTCCCGGCGGGCTCCCGGATCCGGATTTGCCGCCGCCGCAAGCGCTCAACAACAACGAACATCCAAGCGCGAGAATCGCCATCCGACGAACGCTGAACATTGAACGCATCCCCTTCGCGGTTGAGAGCGCTAGTTATATCGCAGCCGGCGTCCGGGCGACAGGGCCAACTCGCCGAGGCTGGGCTTCAACGTCAGACATTCAGCAGCAGGTGCTCGCGCTCCCAGGAGCTGATGACCTGCGCGAAGGTTTCGTATTCGGCCTCCTTGACCGCCGTGTAGGCAAGCACGAAGCGATCGCCGAACACATCCACCAGCGGCTTCGATTCGCGCAGCAGTCGCAGCGACTCGGCCAAGGTGCGCGGCAGCGCAATCGCAAGATCATAAGCGCTGCCGGAGACCGGCTCGGTCGGCTTCAACGCCTCCACCATGCCGAGATAGCCGCAGGCCAGAGAGGCGGCGATCGCGAGGTACGGATTCGCATCCGCCCCGCCCACCCGATTCTCGACGCGGCGGGCGTCGGGCCCGGACATCGGAACGCGCAGCCCGGCGGTGCGATTGTCGTAACCCCAATGCACGTTGATGGGCGCCGATGAGTAGCGGCTGATGCGCCGATAGCTGTTCACGTTCGGCGCGAAGAGCGACATGGCTGCCGGCAGGTATTTTTGCAGACCTGCGATGTGCCCGAAGAACAAGGGCGAAGGCGAGCCGTCGCCATTGCTGAAGATGTTCCTGCGGGTCTTGGCATCCACGATGCTCTGGTGCAGGTGCATGGCGCTGCCCGGCTCCTTGGCCATCGGCTTGGCCATGAACGTGGCATACATCTTGTGCCGCATCGCCGCCTCGCGAGCCGTGCGCTTGAACAGAAAGGCCTGGTCGGCGAGGCTCATCGGATAGCCGTGCAGCAGGTTTATTTCCATTTGCGCCGCCCCGGACTCGTGGATCAGGGTATCGATCTCGATGTCCTGCGCCTCGCAAAACGAATACATGTCGTCGAACAACGGATCGAACTCGTTGACTGCGGCGATGCTGTACGCCTGGCGGCCGATCTCCGGACGCCCGGAGCGGCCCACCGGTGGCTTGAGCGGATAATCGGAATCGATATTCGGCTCGACCAGAAAAAACTCGAGTTCCGGCGCCACGACCGGCTCCCAACCATGGGCCTCGTACAATTCCAGCACCCGGCGCAGCACATAGCGTGGCGCCATCGTGACCGGCCGGCCGTCTCCGTAGAAGCAATCGTGGATGACCTGCGCGGTCGGTTCGGCCGCCCAGGGCACGACCCGCACGGTTTTCGGATCGGCCTTCAACACGATGTCGATGTCCGACGGATTCATCGCACTCTGATCATCCGGGTAGTCGCCGGTGACGGTCTGCAAAAAGATCGCCTCCGGCAGCCGCATGCCCTCTTCCTCGGCGAATTTCTCGGCGGGCATGAGTTTGCCGCGAGCGACCCCCGCCATGTCCGGAATGATGGCCTCGACCTCTGAAATGCCGTGCTCTTTCAAGAATTGCTGAATCGTGCTCGCCATATATCACCTTGAACCTGTCGCGTGCCGTCGACTGGCTTCGCCGAATGCGGCAAACAGCGCGCGGGAAAATGGATTCTTTTCAAACTGCCATTCCGGATGCCATTGCAGGCCTATGGCAAAGCTCGGTGCGTCGGCCACCCGGAACGCCTCGATGACGCCGTCGGGTGCGCGAGCTTCGACCTGCAGATCGCCGCCGAGCGTCTCCACTCCCTGCCAATGCAGAGAATTGACCTGCAGGCGATCCTGGCCGGCGATTTTCCGCAGCGTTCCTCCAGGCTCCAGCAGGACTTCGTGCGCAGGTCCGTATTGCACCTCGAGCGGCGTCGACTCATCCTCGCGGTGGTCCGAATATCCCGGCACCTCGTGCAGGCGCTGGTGCAGCGTGCCGCCGTAGGCAACGTTCATCTCCTGAAATCCGCGGCAGATCGCCAGCACCGGCAGTCCGGTGGCGATCGCCTGCGGAATCAGCGGAAGCGTCGTAGCATCCCGATTTGGGTCATGTAGCGTTCCCGGCGCGCTCGCCGGTCCTCCGTAGTGATGGGGTTCGACATTCGATGCGCTCCCGGTGAGCAGCAATCCGTCGCAGGCTTCCAGCAATGCGCCCAGATCGAGTTCGGGCCCGAGAGCAGGCACGAGCACCGGCAGCGCATTCGCCCCGACGGCGATGGCTTCGATGTACTTCTCGCCGACCATGTGGAAGTAGTGCTTCCCATACAGCCGGCGATCGGCTGGAATTCCGATGAGCGGCAAGCGAGACATGTTTAATATATTAAACGCCCAGATGGACAACTAGGCTTTCTTAACGACTGTATTACACCACACCGCCGCCGGCTCGTCCCGGCTGGTCGTGCAGAATTGGCTAAGATTTAGGCATTTCCGACACTTAGCAGCGATTGCTGCGATGCAGCAATGTTGCGCTGAGCCCGAATAAGCGACTAGGCTCACAGCTGCCAAATCCTGTCAATAGCCACAAAATTTTAAACAGGCAAGTCCGCATCGAGTTGTCAAGTGCGCCTACATTTTCCGCCCGCCGAGTCGTACTACGCCGCCTCGAGTCCCGAAGTCGCCAGCCCGCGCCGCGAAGCGCTGCAGGGCGAACGGCGCGCCGACGTCGGTGTCATCGGCGGAGGAATAGCCGGCTGCTCGGCCGCGCTTCACCTGGCCAAGCGCGGCTATCGGGTGGCGCTGCTCGAGGCGCGCTTCGTTGGCTACGGCGCTTCCGGCCGCAGCGGCGGACAAACCATCTTCGGCCTGGCGGCGAGCCAGAAGGCGCTGGCGGCCCAGGTCGGCGCCCTGGATGCGCGCCGCCTGTTCGATATGTCGATCGAAGCGCTCGATCTGACCCAGTCCTTGATCCGCGAGCACCGCATCGATTGCGACTACCGCCCGAATCACGTTCATGTCGCGACCAAACCGCGGCATCTTCGGGAATTGGCGGAGTGGGTCCACGAGTTGCACCATGACTACCGCTACGAGTCGGCGCGCCTGCTCGATCGCGAGCAGCTGCAGGCCCACGTGCGCAGCGAGCGCTATCTCGGCGGGCTCATCGATTCGCGCAGCGGCCATCTGCAGCCCCTCAAGTACACCCGAGGGCTCGCGCGCGCGGCCGAGGCGGCGGGTGTGCGCATTTTCGAGAACACGCAGGCGCTCAAATACGAGGAGGGACGCGAATTGGTGGTGCGCACGGCGCAGGGCGCGCTGCGCTGCGCACAGCTCGTGCTATGCGGCAACGCCTATCTCGGACCCGTGGCGCCGGCGCTCGCGCGGCGTATTCTGGGAGTGGGCACGTACATCATCGCCACGCAACCTCTCGACCCCGAGCGCGCGCGCGCGCTGCTGCCAAGCGATGCAGCCGTCGCGGACATCAACTGGATCTTGGATTATTTCCGCCGCTCCGCCGACCATCGCATCTTGTTCGGCGGACGGGTGAGCTACAGCGCATTCGAGCCCCCGCGGTTGGCCGAATCCATGCGCCGGCGCATGGTGCGCGTCTTTCCCCAAGTTGCCGACCTCAAGGTGCAGTACACCTGGGGCGGGTTCTTGGACATCACCATGAGCCGCGCCCCCGATTTCGGCCGGCTTGCTCCCAATGTGTTTTATCTGCAGGGCTTTTCGGGACACGGCATGTCCCTGGCGGGGCTGGCCGGCAAACTGGTGGCCGAGGCGGTGGCGGGAACGGCGGAGCGCTTTGATGTATTTGCGCGCCTGCCGCATCGCGACTTCCCCGGAGGGCCGCTGTTCAGGCGTCCTTCCCTGGTGCTGGCGATGCTGTACTACCGGCTGCGGGACTTGCTGTAGGTGCGTCGATCCGCAGGATCGCCTCGAGAATCACCCGCGTGCCGGCCGCCAGAGCGCCGGCGCCCGCCCACTCTTCGGGCGTGTGACTGCGGCCGCCCTTGCACGGAATGAAAACCATGGCCGCGGGCGCAACTTGCGAGATGAACGCCATGTCATGGCCTGCGCCGCTCGCCATGGCCCTGCTCGAATACCCGAGCAAGGTCGCGCAGCAACACAGCACCTCGCGCAGGCGCGGATCACATGCGGCCGGCAGATTGTCGGAGAGACAGTTGAGCTTGCTGCGCTCGACGCGCGCGGCCTGCGCCGCCCCGCGGCTTTCGGCGTCGAGCGCACTGCGGAATTCCTCGAGCAAGCGGCGATCCTCGCTGCGCGCATCGATCAAAATCCGGGCGGTCTTGGGAATGACGTTGGTGGCGCCGGGCAGCGCTTCGATCACGCCCACCGTGGCGACGAAGTGACCTTGTCCGCGCGCCGAGAGTTCCAGAGCATACGCGTTGACCCAGCCGACGACTCGTGCCGCAGCGACCAGCGGATCGCGCCGCAGCTGCATCGGCGTCGTGCCCGCGTGCCCCGCCGTGCCTTCGAATTCGATTTCCAGCCTGGTGATGCCGGCAATGGCGGTGACGATGCCGATGTCGATTCCCTCGGCCTCCAGCACCGGCCCCTGCTCGATGTGCAGCTCGAAAGCAGCCGCGATGTCGTCGCGCCGCGCGGACCGGACTCC
This sequence comes from Steroidobacteraceae bacterium, assembly GCA_052326345.1. Classification (GTDB taxonomy): domain Bacteria; phylum Pseudomonadota; class Gammaproteobacteria; order Steroidobacterales; family Steroidobacteraceae; genus Bog-1198. Next base: position 11,019 of record JBKQOZ010000006.1, read on the forward strand.
GGCAGGATCGCCGCCGACCCGCGCCAATGCGGCCGCGAGCGTCTCGTTGTGCCGGTTGGAGAGCGCCAGGTGTTCGGCCGTCAGGCATCCGGTGACGCCCCTGCTGCCGATGCACGACAACCCGAATTCATTGGGCTCCTCGGCGAGAAAATCGATGACTTCGAATGCATGGTCGAGGGTGACGCCGTGATCGTCGAGCGCCCGTGCGATGGCGATGCCGCCGATCACACCGGCCATGCCGTCGAAGCGGCCCCCCGAGGGAACCGAATCGCTGTGCGAGCCGACCAGAATCGTGCGGTTCGAAGCGAACTTTCCGTCACGCCGGCCGATCAAGTTGCCCGCGGCGTCGATGTGCGTGACGAGACCGGCTTCGCGCATGCGCTGGGTGAGCCAGGCGCGACCCTCGTCATAGAGCGGCGAGAACGACCGTCTGGTGTACGGGCGCTCGGGCTCGGTGATGGCGCCGAGCGCCATGATGTCGTCCCACAATCGCTCGGCGTCGATCGACGGGCAAGCGGTCACCGCGCGCGCTCCTCGTCATTCGGTCGCGGCCTCAGGAAGCGGCCGTCGCCCGCCTGGTTCACGATGCGGCTGCCGTCGAATACCAGCTGCCCGCGGACGAAGGTCGCGGCGACGCGGATGTGCATGGTGCGGCCGTCGAATGAACTCCATTGCACCGCGGACAAGCTCTTCGCGGCATCGAACGCGAAGCGGCCCGGTTCGGCCACCACGATGTCCGCGTCGGCGCCGTCGTCGAACGAGCCCTTGCGATCGCGCAGCAGGAAATGGCGCGCCGGTCCCTCGCACAGCATTCTCACCACCATCGTCGGCGACATCCCGCGTTCTTCGCAGCCGGTCCAGAACGCCGGCAGCAGGGTTTCCAGGCCGGGGCCGCCGGAGGAGTTCTTGAAAATGTTCGGATTCGATTTGCGCTCGAGCCCCCACGAGACGTGATCCGACGAGACGAAGCTGCAGCGCCCGGCGGCGATGTGCGTCCACAACAGATCGACTTCGGACTGCGGCCGAACCGGCGGGTAGTGCTTGAGTTTCGCGCCCAGCCGCTTCATGTCGGACTCGCCGTTCAACATCAGATATTGCACGCATGTCTCGATGCTCGCGCGGTGGCCCGCCGCCCGGTAGCTCTCGCAAAGTTCGAAGCCGCGCCCCAGCGAGCAATGCACGACGTGCGCGCGCGCGCCGGTGAGCGCGCCGAGCTCAAAGATCAGCGCGGTGGCCAACTGCTCGATCAGCGGCGTGTGCGCGCGGCCAAAGGCATCCCAGCCGGTATCCTGCGCCGCGGTCAGCCGCGCGATGTTCTTGCGCGTGAGCTCCTGCATCTGATTGTGAACGCCGCATGCCAAACCGCTGGGTGCGATCAGCGCGAAGGCATCGTGCAGGAGGTCCTCCTCGATGCGCGGAAAGCGGCCCGGCGCCGCCTCGAAGGTCGAGAACTTGAAGGCGCATGCTCCCGCCTCGATCAGGCCGGCGATGGTCGAGGTGCCGCCCCGTTCGCTGATGGTGGCGTACAGCGCCACGTCGACGTGCGAATCACGCTCCACCTGCGCGATCTTGGCGCGCAGCAGATCGCCGTGCCACACCGGTTCGGGATCGTCGTACGGCATGTCGACCATGGTCGTCACGCCGCCGGCGGCGGCGGCGCGCGATGCCCGTCCGATGCCCTCCTGGTTGGCCTGGCTCGCGGCATGAACCTGGCCGTCGATGACGCCCGGCAGCACCCATCGGCCGCGCGCATCGACGCGCTCGCGAGCGCCAGGCGGCGCCCCGTGGCCGGTCATGGCGATCCTGCCGTCGCACACCGCCACGAAGCCGTCCTCGACGATCCGATCCGCAAACACCAGATTGCCGGTTACGACGAGATCGAAGTCTGCCATGAGTCAATCCTTCTGGACGGGCCAGCGCTTGAGCGCCGGCACTTCAATGCCGAGCACTTCGAGCGCGCGCGCCGCGGTCTGGGTGACGAGATCCTCGACCGTGGCGGGACGCGTATAGAACGCCGGCACCGGCGGCATGACGATCGCGCCGAACCGCGTGACGTTCGCCATCAACTCGATATGGCCGAGATGCAGCGGCGTTTCCCGGAACAATAATACCAGCCGCCGCCGTTCCTTGAGGCACACATCCGCGGCGCGCACGATCAGATTGTCGCCGAGCGACACAGCGATTCCGCCGAGCGTGCGCGCCGAACAAGGCGCCACCAGCATGCCGAGAACCGCAAACGAGCCGCTCGCGAGCGGCGCCGCAATGTCGCGAAACGCGTGGCAGACATCGGCCATGGCGTCGACCTGGACAGGCGTGAATTCGGTCTCCTCCAGGATGGTGCGCGCGCCTGCCGGTGAAGTCACCAGATGGGTCTCCACGGTGCCGAGCCCGCGAAGCAGCTGCAGCGCCTTGATCCCGTAGATCGCGCCGGAGGCCCCCGAGATCGCGACAATGACTCGCGGCTTGCTCACTTCAACCAGCGCCGGCGCGGAGCGGGAAGATGTTCGCGCAGCCAGCGGTTGACCGAATCGCGCACGCTGGCGGGCGGCTGCGCCCGCACATTCCCTTCGGTGCGGTCGCCGGCCTTGGCGGTGGCGTCGAAGCCGATCTTGGTGACCAGGCCGCCCTGCTCCATCGGCTCGGAGCGGTCGGCGCCGGCATTTGGAATCAGCATCAAGTCGCGCTCGAGCCGCATCCGGTTGGTGCGCGCCCAGTCGACCGCAGTCGCATCCCACGGATCGATGTCATCGTCGACCACGGTGACGCGTTTGGCGAGATTGACCGCCGCGAACACCGCGAACATGACGCGGCGGGCTTGTCCCGGACGCGGCGCGGCGATTTGCACCACGACATCCGTGCGGCCGGCGCCCGACTCGGTCACCGCGACGTCGCACACATTCGGCGCCACCGCCGCGATGGCGCGCTGCAGGCCCGCGGCAATCGGCAGCGCCGCGAGGTACATGTGCTCCCGGTGATATCCGGGTTCGATGACCTGCAGGATCGCATCGCTGCGGCGGGTCATCGCGCTGAAGGTGGCCAGATATCCGCTGCCGTAGTCTTCGTACATGCCGTGAAACTCGGACACGGGGCCCTCCTCGATCGGCTGGCTCGCATCGATGCATCCTTCCAGGACCAATTCGGCCTCGGCCGGCACCATCAAATCCACCGTGCGCGACCTGACTACTCTAACCGGTTCGCCCAGCAGGCTCCCGGCGCATTCCATCTCATCGTCACCCACACCCAGATACAGACATGCGGCGAGCTGCACGGCGGGATGCGCACCCACGATGACCGCGATGTCGAGCGTGCGCCCTAGGGCCGCCGCGCGGCGCGCGAACAGGGCGAGATGGTGGTTCGGAGCGATGCCGATCATCGCGCGTACACCGTCGAGGATGGCGAGCCGCGCGAACGACAGATTGCCGCGGCCGCTCTCAGGATCGCGCGCCACGATCGTGCCGGCGGTGATGTAGGGCCAGCGTTCGTGCTCGAAGAAGCGCGGCACCGGCAGCGTGCCGAGCGGGTTCTCGGTCACCACCACGCTTTGCACGGGCGCATCGGCACCCTCGGCCGGCGCCAGCGGCGCCTCGATCGCCGCACGCAGCCGCGGCAGGATGTCCCCGACTCCGATCCGCAGCGCCGCCGCGATCCTCTCCCGCCCGTTGAACAGGTTGCCGACGATGCGCAGGTTCGAGCCCTTGATTTGCTCGAAGCAAAGCGCCGGCCCTGCATCGGCTGCCGAGAGGAATGCGGAAAGCTCGAAACACGGGTCGACCATCTTATCGATGCGCAGCAGCTCGCCCTGGCACTCCAGTGCGGCGAGAAACGGTCGCATCGACTGGCTATCGTTCAGCGGCCGGGCGCTCATCGGGGTACCCTCCTCCCGTAAAATTCGCATACCATCGCACGTTTACACTCGTCATTGGTGCCTCTTGACCGTCGTTCTCAATTCTCGCTCGGACATCAATCTCGCCGCGTTCTACCGTGTGGCCTGGCAGCGCGAGGACGTGCGCATCGCGGAGACCGCATTGCAGCGGATTGCCGCAAGCCGGGCGTCCTTTCTCGAGCTCATCGACAAGGATCCGTCGGTGGTGATCTACGGCGTCACCACCGCCATGGGTGAGCGAGCCAGCCACCGGTTGACCCCCGAGGAGCGCGCGCACCACGCCCGTATGAAGCCCTTCCCGGCCGCCACCTCGTTCGGCGATTATCTGCCCGATCGAGTGGTGCGCGGCATCGTCCTCGCCCGACTCACGAACTTCATTGAAGGTCACTCCGCCACCACGCCGCGCATTGCGCAAGCCGTGGCGCAGATGCTGGACGGCAGGCCGATGCCGCCGGTCGCCGCCGCCGGCCAAGGCGGCGCGGGCGAAATACTGGCACTGTATCCGCTGTTCGCCGAGCTTTCGACCCACTTCGAGCTCGAGGTGAAGGAGCGCGGGTCGCTGATCAACGGCGCGCCCTGCGCCGCGGCGCTCATCGCCGATGCGGCCCTTGCCGGGCGCCGGCGCCTCAAGCTCGCGCTCGAGACATTCGCCCTGTCGATCGAAGCGATTCGAGCACCGCTCGAACATTACGATGAGGCGCTCGAATCGCTGTGGGGCGACCGGGACGAAGCGGCCGTATTGCGGGACCTGCGCAAATACCTCGGCGCGGGCCCGCGCCGCAGCTACCAGGCGCCGGTGAGCTTTCGCATCGTGCCGCGCATATTGGGCCACGCGCACCGCGCCATGCGCGCGGCCGAACATGCCGCATGCGTTTCCCTGCCGTCGATTTCCGATAATCCGGTATATCTGGCGCCGAATGCCGGCCACCCTTTCGGCCGCTGCATCAGCACCGGCGGTTACCATAACGCGATGGCGGCCCCGGCACTCGATGGCTTGGCGGGCATCTGGGCCGATCTTTGTCTGCTTTGCGAGCGCCACGCCGCCAAGCTGTTGAACGGCCGCGTTTCACATTTGCCCGACCAGTTGCTGGTCGGCCGCAAGCCCGGCCAGAGCGACGGGCGCGGCAACATCGGCTATGTGACTATGGCGGCGAACGGCTACATCGAACTCGCCAAAGGGGCGGCGCAGCGCACATTCATCCCCGGCAATGACAGCAGCGCGGGCCAAGACGACGTCTCCACCCCGACCTTCCTCGCCTGGAGCAAGGAAGCGCAGGCCGGCCGGTGCCTCGATGCCTCCCTTGCCATGCTCGCGGTGGTGGCATCGCAGGCATTGTTCGTCTCCGACCGCAGTGCGCCGCCCGCGCTGCATGGATTCATGGAGCTCGTTCGCGAACACGTGGCGCCGGTGATCGAAGACCGCCTCCTCGGCCCCGAGCTTGGGCGGCTCGCCGATGCCATCACCGCAACTGTCTTCGGCACCGGGAACATCAACTCCAAGGGCGCGTGAGCCACCTCGACCGGATCCGAAGGCACGGCACGGCGGTTGAGAACGCCGTGATCGACGAGCACCGCGCCGGGCGGCTCGACCGGCGGGCATTTCTGCGCCATGCCGCGGTTCTCGGCATGACCTCACCGCTTCTCTCGGCACTCGCGCCCAGGCACGTGCGCGCGGCCGGCGCCCCGGGCGCCGAGGTGACGGTTGGGATGCCGGTGCCGGCGGGCCTGATCGATCCGCTCACCGTGGCCGACACCGGCAGCATCTGCCTGCTGTCCCAGACCGGGGAATATCTCGCAGTTTCCGACCCCGCCCTTCAACTGCGGCCGGCGCTTGCGCAGAGCTGGCTGCCGAACGCGGACGGCAGCGTCTGGACGTTCAAGATTCGCCGCGGCGTCAAGTTCCATGACGGGCGCACGCTGACCGCAGCCGATGTGGTGGCGACCATGGAGCGGCTCGCCGATCCAAAGAACGGCTCCATCGCCTTGTCGGCCTTCGCCGGCACGCTCTCGAAAGGTGGCGCGACGGTGCGAAACGACGACACGGTGCAGTTTGAGCTCGATGCGCCGAACGGCAGTTTCCCCTACCTGGTGTCGTCGGATAATTTCAACGCAATCATTCTGCCGGCGAATTACGCCGGCGGATTCGAGCGCGATTTCAACGGCACCGGCCCCTTCCGACTGGAGAAATACACCGCCAAGGCGCATGCGTCCTTCGTTCGCAACGAACATTATTGGGGCGCGAAGGCGATCCCCGAGCGCGTGTCGTTCAGTTTCTACGACAGCATCCAGGCGCAGGTGCTGGCAATGCAGGGCGGACAGCTCGACGTGCTGTTGCACGTTCCGCTGCAGGGCAGTCAAGCGCTGCTCGCCGACCCTCGCTTGAACATCGTGGCCTTGAAATCGAGTGCGCACGAACAGCTGCACATGCGCACCGACAGGGGCGCGTTCGCCGACAAGCGCGTGCGCCGCGCGATCGCGCTGTGCCTGAACCGCAGAAACCTGGTGCAGGGCATGTTCCGCGGACGGGCGGTCGCCGGCAACGACTCGCCGTTCGCGCCGCTCTATCCCGCAACCGATCCCACGGTACCGCAGCGTGAGCAGGATCTGGTCCAGGCCAGGGAACTCCTGGCCGCGGCAGGCATGCCCAACGGCTTCAAGGCGACGCTGACCACCGAGCGGTTCCAGGAGTTGCCGGACTATGCGGTGGTCATCCAAAACGCGGTGCGCAAGATCGGCGTGGACCTCACGCTGAACGTCGAAGATCAATCGGTCTTTTACGGCCGTGCGGTCTTCGGCTCGTCGGACTGGCTGGATTCGCAGATGGGGATCGAGGATTACGCGCACCGCGGCGTGCCCAACACCGTTCTGACCGCGTGTTTGGGCAGCCACGGGACTTTCAATGCCGCGCATTTCCAGAATCCGGCGTACGACCGGCTCGTCGCGAGCTACATCGCCGCGCTCGACCCTGCCGCACAGCGCGCCGCTGCCGGCCGAATACAGCGCCTGCTGCTCGAGGAAACGCCGGTCATCACCGCCTACTTCTACGACTGGCTGTCGGTGACGGCGAAGCACGTCAGCGGCGTGCTGCCGACCGCAATGGGGCAGCTCAATCTGGCCGAGACGCGCTCGGGCTAGACGCGCTCGACCGCGCCCAGGTCCGCCGCCGGTATGTGGCAGCGGATCACGTGCCCCTCGCCGGCATTCGTCAGTGGCGGCTCCTCAAGTTCACAAATGCTTCCGAGCTTGCGCGGACAGCGCGTATGGAACACACAGCCGGATGGCAGATTCGCGGCGCTCGGCAGTTCGCCGGGCAAGCGGATCCGTCTGGCCGTGCGATCCAGGGCTCCGGGATTGGCGGACAGCAGCGCCTCCGTGTAGGGGTGATGCGGGCCGAAGAAAACCGCCTCGGATGGGCCGATCTCCAGCAGCCGGCCGAGGTAGAGCACGGCGATGCGGTCGGACACGTAATGCACCACGTTCAGATCGTGCGAGATGAAAATGTAGCTCACCTGCTCCTCGACCTGCAGATCGACCAGCAGATTCAGAATCGCCGATTGCACGGATACGTCGAGCGCGGAGGTCGGCTCGTCGCAAACCACGACTTGCGGGCCGCCGGCGAACGCGCGGGCGATGCTGACCCGCTGCTTCAAGCCGCCGGACAGTTGACGCGGCTTTTCGTCGAGATGCCTCGCCGTCAAGCGCACCGAGGCCGCCAGCTCGCGAAGCCGCGCCTCGCGCGCGCGCCCCTCGAGTCCGACCAGGCGCAGTGAGCGTCCGATCAACCGGCGCACGGTCTGCGAGCGGTTCAGCGCCGAGCCGGGATTCTGGAAAACGATCTGCAGCGCTTTGAGCTGCGACAGCGTCCGATCGCCGGCGCGCGGCGGCAGCGGTTCACCGGCCAGATCGATGCGGCTGCCGGCGTCCGGCCTCGACAGGCCGAGCAGAAGCTTGGCGAATGAGCTCTTGCCGCTGCCCGACTCGCCCACCAGACCCAGCGTTTCGCCGCGCCATAGATCGAGTGCCACCTCGTGCACCGCCTGCAGCGGCTTGCCGGCGACCTGGTAAGTCTTGGACAGGTTCCGTATGCGCAACAGCGGCGCGGCCGCAGTTGTGCCGGCCGCTGCTGCGGCGGCCGATGGCGCGGGGCGCGGAGCCGGCGCGGATGGGCGCTGCACGGGCAGGCTCGGCGCCTGCTCTGGATAAAAGCAGCGCGTCACGCGGCCGCCGAGATCGAGCAGCGCGGGCACCTCGCGGCGGCAGCGGTCGGTCGCAATGCCGCAGCGATCGACGAACACGCAGCGGCCGGTGATCGATCCGGCGGCCGGCAGGAACCCGGGAATGGATTCCAGCCGCCCATGATTCTTGCGCCGCCCATAGCCCGGCACACAGCGCAGCAGGCCAACCGTGTACGGATGGCGCGGATCGCCGAAAACCGCCTCCGCCGGTCCCTCCTCGATCAGTTCCCCGGCATAAAGCACGCCGACCCGGTCGCACATGCGCGCGACGACCGGCAGGTTGTGGCTGATGAACAGGATCGAAATATTGAATTCCGCACGCAATCGGGCGATGAGGTCCAGCACCTCGGCCTCGACCGTGGCATCGAGACCGGTGGTCGGCTCATCGAGAATCAGCAACGCCGGATTGGTCGACAGCGCCATGGCGATGACGACGCGCTGCTGCATGCCGCCGGACAATTCGTGCGGAAAGTTGCGCAGCACCCGCGCCGGGCTCGGGATTTGCACGCGCGCCAGCATCTGTGCGGCGCGCTCCTGTGCGGCGCCGCCCTTCAAGCCTTCCGCCACCTCGAACACTTCGGCCATCTGGCGTCCGATGCGCAGCATCGGATTCAGCGCCTGCCCGGGATCCTGGTAGACCATCGAAACGCTCTGCGAGCGCAAGCGGCGCAGCTCCGTCGCGGGCAGGGCCAGCAGATCTCGCCCGTCGACCAGGATTCGGCCGCGGCTCACGCGTCCGTTACGGGCCAGATAGCGGATCGCGGCAAAGGCGGCCGTCGATTTTCCACAGCCGGATTCGCCGACCAGTCCGTAGGATTCACCGCGCCCAATCCGCAGGCACAGATCGGTGAGGACGCGCCGCTCGCGCCGGCCGACCCGGTAAAGAACATCCAGATGCTCGATGCGCAGCGCATCGGTGTGCCGCAGGCCGGCGTCGCGGTGAATGTCGTCCTGGCGAGTCATGTCTCGAACACGCTCTGCAGTCCGTCGGTGACCAGATTGACGCCGACGACCAGCGAGGCGGTGGCGCCCGCGTCGAACAGAACGGTCCACCAGTAGCTGCCGATCAAGCTGTAATTCTCCGCGATCGCGATGCCCCAGTCGGCGGACGGCGGCTGAATGCCGAAGCCGATGAAGCTCAAGGAAGCGACGAAGAATATGGCGTAGCCCAAGCGCACCGTCATTTCCACGATGGCGATCGGCAGCACATTGGGCAGGATCTCGATGAACATGATCGCAAGCGCGCCGTCGCCCCTGAGGCGCGCCGCCGCCACGTAGTCCAGCTCGCTCTCGATCAGCACCGCCGAGCGGATCGTGCGCGCGATCAACGGCGTGAACACGAAACCGATGACCAGCACCACCGTGGCATTCGATGTGCCGACCGCCGCCAGCGCCATCAGCGCGACGATGACCAGGGGCAGCGCCTGCAGCGCTTCGATCACACGGCTCGCGACGTCATCGAGCACGCCCTTAAGATAGCCGATGCACAAACCGAGTGCGGTGCCAAGCGCCGTGCCCAGCAGCGTCGCGAGCGGCGCCACGATCAGAATATCGCGTGCGCCCATGAGCACGCGGGAGAACACATCTCTGCCCAGCTGGTCGGTGCCGAACCAATGGGCCGCGGATGGCGGGGCGAGCGTCGCGAGCAAATCGTCGGCGTACGGATCGAACGGGGTTATCGCGGTTCCGAACACGGCGCAGATGCTCCAGAAGATCAAAATTGCAAGCCCGACGATCAAGGTGCTCGAGCGCAGCGCCGCCTGCAGGCGTTCGCGTGCCAGGCTGCCGCCCGCCTCGGGCCTTTGCGAGGGCAGCAGCTCGAGGCCGGCCGGGTCCGCTCTGTCGGTCACGTGCGCCCCGCTCGCAGCCGCGGATTGAGCGCCGCGCTCAACAGATCGGCGAGCACCGAAGCAAGCGCATAGACGGCACCCACGGTCAAGACGCCCGCCTCCAGCATCGGGAAATCCTTGGCGCGGGCGGCCGAATAAATCAGCGCGCCGATCCCCCGATAGTGGAACAGGGTCTCGATCACGACCAGGCCCCCGGCGAGATAGCCCACCAGACTCGCCACCACCGTGATCGTCGGCAGCAGCGCGTTCGGCAGCACGTGCCGCCTCATCACCGCCCGCATGGGCAGGCCCTTGAGAATCGCGGTCCTCGTATAATCCGCATCGAGCGCCTCGATGGTGCCGACGCGCGCCACTCGCGCGATGTAGCCGAAAAACACCAGCACCAGCGGCAGCGACGGCAGGATCAAATAGCGAACCTGGGTGAGCGGCCCCGCTCCCTCGGGCCAGTCCGCCGACATCGGCAGCCAGCGCAGGCGCACGCCGAAGATCAGGATGAGCACGATCGCGGAAATGAATTCGGGAACGATGCCGAGTGATTGTCCGAGCAGCACCATGCCTCGATCGCTCCAGCGTCCGACCCGCCGCGCCGCCCAAACCCCGCCGGCGATTCCGAGCGGCACCACCAGAGCGAAGGCGAGTGTCGCGAGCTTCAGGGAGTTCGCCAACGCATCGGCGATGAACGGCGCCACCGGCGCGCGGAAGGTGAAGGATCTGCCCATGTCGCCGGCCAGGAAGTGCGTGATCCAGTCCCAATACTGAACCGGCAGCGGCCGGTCGACGCCCACCTGATGATTGAAGACGGCGACCGCTCTCGCGTCCGCCAGCGGGCCGAGGACCGCGCGCCCCACATCCCCCGGCAGCAGCTGTCCGCCCAGGAACACCACGATCGACAGGATCCCGAGAGTGATCAGCGACAGCAGCGCCCGCTTCACCAAAAACCTGAGAATTGCGGTCCGGGTGGTCACGATGCCCCGCCGATCACTTGAAGCGGACCACGAAACAATGGTGAATCCGCGCATGGCGCTCGAAGTCCCTGGGGATGGTCCGGGCGCTGATGTCCTCGACACTCAAATCGCCCAAAGTCTCCGAGTCGAGCTTGAAGCGCGTGTAGTTGGTCGAGAACACCAGGCGGCCGGCGGGCCGCAGCAGCTTCAACGAGCGGCGGATCATGCCCACGTGGTCGCGCTGCACGTCGAGCACTCCCTCCATGCGCTTGGAGTTCGAGAACGTGGGCGGATCGAGGAAGATCAGGTCGAAGCGCGGCCCCCACGTCTCCTGGCCCTCCAGCCACTGCAGACAGTCCGCGCGATGCAGTTCGTGCTCCTCCCCGCCGAAGCCGTTCAGCAGCAGATTCTCATGCGCCCAATCCAGATAGGTGTTGGACAGATCGACGCTCACGCTGCTGCGCGCGCCGCCTGCGGCCGCATACACGGTTGCGGTGCCCGTGTAGCAAAACAGATTGAGAAAGTCCGCCTCCCTCGCCCATTCGCGCAGCATCCCCCGCACGATGCGGTGATCGAGAAACAGCCCCGTATCGAGGTAATCCCGGAAATTGACCCAGAACTTCAGCCCCCCCTCCTGTACGACGTGGCGCTCGGCGCTGAGCGCGCGCTTCTCGTACTGCTCGGCGCCTTTTTGCGGTTTGCGCACCCGCGAGTGCACGTGCGCCGGCGGCACCGCCAGCACCTCGGGCAATACCGCCAGCACCTCACGGCGCCGCTGCCTCGCGCTCTCCTGATTGACGGACTTTGGCGGGGCATATTCCTGCACGAAGAGGTGGCGCGCATCGCGGCCATACACGTCGATTGCGAATGCGTACTCCGGCATGTCGGCGTCGTACAGTCGGTAGCAATCGATGCGCTCGCGCTCGGCCCACGGTTCCAGACGCGAGAGGTTTTTGCGCAGCCGATTGGCGAACATCTGCGCCCCGGGGCGGCTCGACCAGTCCGCGCGGACCGCCTCTGCGGGGCGCTGCCGGTTGGCTTCATTCAAATCGAAGCGCAGCAGCCGGCATTCGATGGTGCCGTTGAACACCCGGTGGGTACGCTTGGCGTAGATGCCGAGATTGCGCGCGAGCGGCGGGTTGCCGGTGAGAATCGCCGCCTGCCACCCGGCGAACCGTTCGCGCAGCGTACGCCCGAGTTCGGAGTACAGCCCGGGCAGGGCGGACTCTGCGCCGATGCGCTCGCCGTAGGGCGGATTGGCCACCACCAGGCCCACCGCGCCGCGGGGCGCTGCGACTTCGCCGAGCGCGCGCTTCTCCACGTGCAGCCAATCGGCTACGCCCGCGTGCTCGCCGTTGGCGATCGCCATCCGCACGGCGTCCGCGTCGATGTCGGAGCCGAAGATGCAGCGCCGCGGCGGCCGTGCGGCGCGGCGCGTGCGCGCCTCCGCGCATAGCCGCTCCCACAGCGCGGCGTCATGTCCCCGCCAGCCCTCGAACCCGAAATACTCCCGCCCGAGCGCCGGTGCGGCATCGGCGGCGATCAAGGCCGCTTCGGTGAGAAACGTGCCGGACCCGCACATCGGATCGAACAGCGGGCCGCCCTCGGCGTAGATGCCCGGCCAACCGGCGCGCAGCAGCACCGCCGCCGCCACGTTCTCCTTGAGCGGCGCACGGCCGCCCTCGGTGCGGTAGCCGCGCCGGTGCAGACTTTCGCCGGAGAAGTCCACCGACAGCAGCGCCGTGGCCCCCTCCACATGCAGGTGCAGCAGCACGTCCGGGCGCTCGGGCTTGATGTTCGGGCGCTCGCCGGTGGACTCGCGCAGACTGTCGCACACCGCATCCTTGAGCAGCTGCGATCCATAAATCGTGTGGCGGATCGATTCGTTGCCGCCGCTGCAGTCGCACGCGAGCGTCGCTCCCGGCGCGAGATGGTCACGCCAATCGATGCGCTTCACGGCGTCGAAAATGCTGCTCGCGCTGCTGGCGTCGATCGAGCCCACGCTGAGCAGTACCCGTGTCGCGGTTCGCGACCACAGACAGGTCCGATATCCGACTTCGAGCGTGCCCTGGAATTTCACGTCGTGGCTGCGTTCGCGGATGTCGCAGGCGCCGTACTGGGCGAGCTCCTCAGCCAGCACCGAGGCGGCGCCCACCGGCGCCGTCGCGATCCAGTAGCGCACATTGTCGGTCACGAACGTCAATGGATGCGCAGCCGGTCCCGCAGATCGTGCCAGTCGAGCTTCGGATGGGCGGCGAGATAGCGCACCAGGATCCGATAGACGTGCGGATCGAACGCGGCAAGCGCCTGTTTCGCCGCGAGCGCATCGAGCTCCTCTTCGCAGCTCGCGGTGCCCAGATAGGTCCAGTGGTCGAGGACGTGCAGGTCCGCCGCACCGAGCGGACCTCGCTCGCGCAGCGCCACGCGCCCGGGAAACGGCCATGCCTTGAGCTTCAGCGACGACAGGGCCGTGCGCAGCCGCACACCATGCAGGATGAGCGCTTCCTTGCCGACGCACGCGCCCTTGCACTTGCCGAGCTGATAGGCGACGCACGAGCCGGCGCTCTGCTCCAGACCCAGGACTTTCAGACAAAGCAGATGCGCGCGGGCAAGGCCTATCAACGCCTTGCGCGCATCCTTGTGCGAATGAAACACGCCGCAGCAGCCGGCGATCTGCGCAGGCTCAAGATCGCCGATCGCCGCAAACTCGACGCCGCTCCCCTCCTCGGGGAATCTGATCGTCACGCTCTCCGAGGAGGGCTTCAGGCGCCGGTTGTACAAGGGCTGCTGGGTCCTGATCCACTCGGCCTCGCGCAGCAGCGCACCGAGTTCGCCGGCCGTCTCAAGCCAATCGACGCGCCGTACCTGGCGCGCGAGCTTCTGCTCCTTCGCCTCGGAGTGTTCGGCGGCAAAATGTCCGAGAATGCGCGTGCGCAGCGATTTGCTCTTGCCGATGTAAAGAAGCGCGTCATCGAGCCCAAAAAGCCGGTACACCCCGGGCCCCTCGGGCAATTCGTCGGCCAGGCCGTCGGGCAGATTCGCCGGCAACTGGTTTGCGCCGAGCACGCTTTGCGCGGCCGCGGCAAGCGCCGCCTCGGGCAGCTCGCGCCGCAGCTTGAACCAGAAATCGCTGAGCACGCGGGCGTCGCCGAGCGCGCGGTGGCGTGCCGCGCAGGTCAAATCGTGCCGTGCCATCACCGCATCGAGGCTGTGGCGCGGATGCTGCGGGAACAGGCGCCGCGACAGCTTCACGGTGCACATAACCTTGGCGCAGAAGTGCACGTCGAGGCGGCGGAACTCGGCGCGCAGGAACGAATAATCGAAGCGCGCGTTGTGCGCGACAAACACCGGCGCCGCCGGCCATTTGAGCTTCTCGAGCAGCAGGATCGCGATGTCCGCAAAGCGCGGCGCCCCGGCGACCATCTCGTTGCTGATGCCGGTGAAGCTCTCGATGTAAGAGGGAATGCGGCACTCGGGGTTCACGAGCGAACTCCATTCCTCGGTCACCACGCCTGCCTCGACCCGCACGATGCCGACCTCGGTGATTCGGTGATGGGCCGCGTTGCCGCCGGTCGTCTCTAAGTCGACAAATACCAGATCCTGCGGAAGCGCGAACTCCTCAGCTGCGTCCATCGAGAGACAGGATCGGATAGTACAGATCCGGGCGGCGGTCGCGGAACACCCCCCATGCCCGGCGGTAATCGCGCACGGCCTTCAGATCGAATGTCGCGGTCAGCACGGTCTCGCCGTCGCGGCCGGCCTCGGCCACCTTCTCGCCCGTGTGCGAAGCGATGAACGATGAGCCGTAAAAGGTCATGGTGTATTTCTCGCCCTGCTCGGTGCCGATGCGGTTCGATGCCACCAGCGGCATGACGTTCGCAGCGGCATGGCCCTGCATGGTGCGCTGCCAGTGTCCGCTCGAATCGACGCTCGGATCCTGCGGCTCGGAGCCGATCGCGGTCGGATACAGGAGGATGTCCGCGCCCATCAGCGCCATGCAGCGCGCGGCCTCCGGAAACCACTGGTCCCAGCAGATCGCCACGCCGAGCTTCGCGAACTTCGTTTCGAACACCTTGAATCCGGAATCACCCGGCGAGAAGTAAAACTTCTCGTGATATCCCGGTCCCTCCGGAATATGCGATTTGCGGTAGCTGCCGAGCACGGCGCCCCCGGCGTCGACGATGACCACCGAGTTGTAGAAGGCGTTGTTGGCGCGCTCGAACACACTCACCGGCAGCACCACGTCGAGCTCGCGCGCCAGCGCGGCAAACCGCTCCACCGCCGGGTGTTCCTCCAGGGGTTTCGCCAGATCGAAATGCCGGGAGTCGTGGTCCTTGCAGAAATACGGAGTCTCGAACAATTCCTGGATCAGGACCACGTTGGCGCCGCGCCGCGCCGCCTCGCGGATCAGTTTCTCGGCGCGCGCCATATTGGCGTCGCGATCCCAACTGCACGCCATCTGCGTGGCGGCTACCGTGACGGTGCTCATGGAGCCTATGCTACCTCAAGGCCAAGGCTAAAACGTGGGCGGCGAGCTTGCGCTCACGATCTCGCATTCTTCGCGCCCCGGGTTGCGAAACCGATGGGGAATGGAGCTCCTGAAGTAGTACGCATCGCCGGCGGCGAGAACGCGCGATTCGGCGCCGACCGACAGCTCGATCTTGCCCTTGACGATCACACCGCCCTCCTCGCCCGCGTGCGTCAGCATCTCCTCGCCGGTGTCGGCGCTGGGCGCATAGCGTTCGTGCAAGATCGACATGCTGCGCTTGGCGAGCCGGCCGCCGACCAGGCGCAGTTCCACGGCGCCGGTGCCGATGTCCGCGAGCGTGGCACGCGGAAAGAACACATCGGGTGTGCCCGCCAGGTCCAACGTGAAGAAATCCGCCAGCGCCATCGGGATGCCGTCGAGGACTTTCTTCAGCGAACTGACCGAGGGGCTGACGCGGTTTTGTTCGATCAGCGAAATCAGGCCGTTGGTCACCCCGGCACGCTTCGCCAATTCGCGCTGCGACAGCCCGTACATCTGCCGCACAGCCTTCAAATGGGCGCCCACATCCAGACTCATATTGTTCATTATATTAAACAGTGACGGCCTGAATGTCGCTAAAATTGATGAATGTGTTGAATTTACTTATCATCGTAGGCCCCAAGCCCAAGGACCGCCATGAACGCACGAATCACCCCTGCTCCCGCCGCCGCCAGCGAGCTTGACGCTTTTTGGATGCCGTTCACGGCCAATCGTCAATTCAAGGCCAACCCACGATTGCTGGTGCGCGCCGAGGGTATGCACTACTGGACCGCCGATGGCCGGCAGGTGATCGACGCGGTGGCGGGCCTGTGGTGCGTCAATGCCGGCCATAGCCGGCGCGAAATCACCGACGCCGTGACTCGCCAGCTCAATACCATGGAATTCGCCCCGGCCTTCCAGATGGGCCACCCGATCGCGTTCGAGCTGGCGAATCGGCTGGCCGCGATCGCACCGCCGGGGATGGATCGCGTGTTCTTCACCAATTCGGGCTCAGAGTCCGTCGACACGGCTCTGAAGATCGCGATTGCCTACCATCGGGCCCGTGGCGCGGGCCAGCGCACCCGCTTGATCGGCCGCGAGAAGGGTTATCACGGAGTGGGATTTGGCGGCACGTCGGTGGGCGGCATGGTCAATAACCGCAAATTCTTCGGCTCATCCATGCTGCCGGGCGTCGACCATCTGCCGCATACTCTGGACCTTGGACACAACGCCTTCTCGCGCGGCCTGCCGCATTGGGGCATGCACCTGGCCAACGACCTGGAGCGCCTGATCGCCTTGCACGATGCATCCACCATCGCCGCCGTCATCGTCGAACCGATTTCCGGGTCGGCAGGCGTGGTGCTGCCGCCGGTGGGATACCTGAAGCGCTTGCGCGAGATCTGCGACAAGCACGATATCTTGCTGATATTCGACGAAGTGATCACCGGATTCGGCCGCGTCGGCAAACCGTTTGCCGCGCAAGCCTTCGAGGTGACCCCCGACCTCATGACTACGGCCAAAGGACTCACCAACGGCGCCATCCCGATGGGCGCCGTATTCTCGCAGCGCAAGATCTACGATGCGTTCATGCAGGGACCGGAAAGTGCCATTGAGCTGTTTCACGGCTATACCTACTCCGCGCATCCGGCCGCATGCGCCGCCGCGCTCGCGACGCTCGACATCTACACCGGGGAAGAACTGCTGACGCGCGCCGCCACGATCGGCTCGCTGTTGGAGGACGCGGTACACTCGCTGCGCGGCTCGCCGCACGTGATCGACGTGCGCAACTACGGCCTGATCGGCGCCGTCGAGATCGAACCGCGTGCCGGGAAGCCGGGCGCGCGCGCCTTTGATGTATTCCTCAAGTGCTTCGAGCGCGGCGTCATGGTGCGCCAGACCGGCGATGTCATCGCGCTGTCGCCGCCGCTGATCGTCGAGCCGAAGCACATCGCGCAGATCATCGAAACCTTGGGTTCAGTGATTCGCGAGACGGATTGAGGCCACTCGAGCGCAGCCGGGGGTTGCGCCGTTGTGGGCCTCGCCGCCGCGCTGCGGGTTTCTACGTCTTCGCCTCGAATATCGCGTACCACTTCTTGCAGGGCTCGGCGACTTCCCAGATGCCCTCGAAACCCGCTGGAACCACGAAGGCGTCGCCGGCCCGCAGCTCATGCTTCTCGCCGCCGGCCGACTCGATGCGCACCCGGCCCTCGATCAGCACACAGAACTCATTTTCGGTGTAGCGCACACGCCATTTGCCGCTGGTACTGGTCCACAACCCGCAGAAGAACTGCTGCGTGGCATCGGTGTATTGATTCGAGACTCGGGTGCGCGGAATGCCCGCCAGTATCCTCTCGGGCGCTGGATTCGCGGACTCGCCGGTTTGCAGGCGGTCCAGTAACACGATCTTCGGATGGTCGGCCATCCGCTATCGTAGGCGCGTGTCGGCGGCGGAAACAAGAGCGGCCCGGCACCGGATGAGTGCCGGGCCGCCAGTCATCACTCATTTCCGCTCGTTTGGGCGGTATCAGCCGGCCGCGCGTCCCCGGAAGCCGGCGGCGCCGCGCCCGATTGCGCGACCGCTGCCGGCCCCGCGGCTTGCAGCGTCAACCGCACGCGGCGCTCCAGCGCATAGCCGTCGCTGTCCAGAGCAACGCTTTGACTTTTGCCGTAGGCGTTGACCTCGAGCGCCTCGTCGCTGACGCCCGCCTCGAGGAACAGGTCGCGTACCGCATCGGCGCGCGCTTCGGAGAGCTTCAGGTTGGCATCCACCGTGCCGCGCGGATCCGCATAGCCGTCGACCCGGACTTTCAGCCCCGGGGATTTGGCCACGGCGCCGGCCAGCACCTCAATTTCGTGCGCCGTATCTGCGGTGAGCTCCGCGCTGCCGGTGCGGAACAACACGTCGCCCTGCAGACCGTCGAGCACCTTGGCGGAATCCTCGCGGCCAGCGGCCTCCTCATGCACAGCGGCGCCGCCGGAAGGCGTTTGCGCCGTTTCCACGCGCTGGGCGAGTTCGTCGAGCCGCGCAGTCAGCGCGCGATTGGTCTCGGCCAGATCCTTCTTCTCGGTCTCGAGCGCCGCCACTTGGGCCTGCGCCTTGGCCGCCTCGCCCGCGCGGTGCACCCGCTGCCCCAGCCAGGTACCGAGGCCCGCCCCAATGACCGCGCCTACCGGTCCGGCCGCGAATCCGCCGATCACTCCCCCCGCGATGAAACCGGCCGGCTCCTGGGGCGGCACGGTTTTGGGCGGTGCGGTGTTGGGCGCATCCGCCAGGGCGGCCGCGCTGATGCCGACCAGCCCCATCGTCCAAACGGCCTTGGCACTTGCAGTATTCATAACAGCTCCTCACTTTGAAGTTCGCCACTTGAGGCGACGACCCTCGCCGCCTTGTGGGAGCCATTTGGCGCCGCCATCAGGGCGGACTGCTGAAGGAGCTGTGGCAAATCGTGGCGCGGCGCCGATCAATTGCCGCGCCGCCGCCCCCAACTGGACGCGCTTCACGCCTCAAGCGAGAAAGGTGTGAAGTTCGTTCCAATGTCGTAGTAATCCTCGTGCTCCGCCTTCTTCAGGAATGCGACGATGCGGTAGGTCGCGGGCGCGGCAGCGAATTCCCAGCCGCATTTCAGCGCGTATTGGGTGAACATGATCGTCACCAGATGCGCCCGCGGCATGCGCCCGTAAAAGGCGAGGAAATAGAAGATGGCCGAGTCCACCAGCTCGCCGCACAGGGTCGAGCCGACGATGCGGGTCCAAAGCCAGCGGCCTTGCGTCCAGATCTTCATCTTCGCGAGCACATAGCTGTTGACGAACGTCCCGCACAGAAATCCGCTGGTCGAGGCGACGACGATGCGCGGCGTGTTGCCGAATATGGCTTCCACCGCCGGCTGAGCGGCACGCGAGCTCTGCGAGGGCGGCAAGTGCACGATCACGGTGGCCATGACGGAGGCGAACACGAGCGCGCCGAACCCGGCCCAGACCACCCGGCGGTCGCGCGCGTAGCCGTAAACCTCGGTCAAGATATCGCCGAAGATATACGAGATGGGGAAGAACAGAACCCCGGCCAAAAAGGTGACAGTGCCCAGGATAGGCACTTGGAAGGAAGTCTCCTTGGCGGGACCAATCAAATTCGAGCACAGCAGCACACAGACGTAGGCCGCCATCACAAAATCGTAATAGCGGTATTGACGGGCTTCCGGTGCAGAGCGCATGACGCCGATGATATGTCATACCGACGGCGCTCCCATTCCTTTCTCGCCTCCGGCGATTCGCACGATCTCCCGCGGTTTGGCGAAGACCATCACATCAGGAAAGGGTCCGGTACGGTAGATATGTACACTCACCTTAAAGTACCGGACTTATGGAGCAGGGCAAACCCTTCAGCGCAACCGAGAGTCCGCTCGTCGATTTCGATGCCGTTTGTCAAAAAGTGCGCGCGGCCGTCGAGCCGGCGCGCGCTCACGCTGTTTCCCTGCACGATGAGCACGGCGATCTGCTGTGGTTGTCCGAAAGCTCGATGGGTCCGGACGAGCATAATGCGGTGCGTGAGGCGATCGAAGCGTTCTCGAGCAGCGATGCCCCGTCGGTGCTGGCCTACGACCTCGGCGACTTCCGCTCCGCGCTGCTGCTGCGCGCGGTCAACGCGAGCCGCGCGATGGTCGGCGCCGTCATGCTCGTCGTGGATAGCCGGGTCATCAAGAAAGATGCTCGCGGCAACATCAATGTCATGACGCCGAAATTGCAGCGCGCGCTCACCGATTTCGCCGGCATGCGGCCGGACACCGGGCCGGCCGTCGAACCCGCGCCCGCATCCGCGCCCGTGCCGCCCGCCAAGGCCGGGCTGGCGAGCGTGAAAACACTCGGCAAGTCCGACTCGCCAGCGCGCAAGGCGGCTTCCACCGCGGTGCCCGCGCCGCCCAAGCCGTCGGCCGCCGCGCGCCCCGCGCCCACCCGGCCGAGCCCGCCGCCCGCGGCAGCCAAAACGTCCGCACCCACGCCGCGCGCACCCGCAGGCCCTCGTGCCGCGCCGCCCCGCGCAGCGCCGCCTGGCGAGGCGCCCCCTCGCGCCGAACCCCCGCGCGACCCGGCCGCGCATGCGAATGGGTCGTTGCACGAACTCTCGCTGGTAGATTCGGTGCGTGTGCCGGCCGCGAAGCCTCACTCGGCACGGGCGACGGCGCCCGTCCCACAGGCCGCTCCGGCCCCGATGCAGGCGCATCGCGCCCAGCAAGAGGTCACACCGGAGATCGACCGGCTGCATGCGGCATTACGCCGCAGTCCGATCGCGCTGCACGTGCAGCGGCTCGTGCCGCTGGCCAAGGGCAGCCAGCTGAGGCGCTACGAAGTGCTGCTGCGCTCCAAATCCGACGAAGCGCCCGATGCCGCGCCTCACGCGATGCTCAAGGCGGCGGTGGACAACGGCTTGGGCTCGATGATCGACCGGCGCGTCGTGACCGAGCTCATCGGCTGGCTGGTCCATCACCCCGACGTGTGGCAACCCAATACCGCGATGTTTTCCGTGAATCTCACCACCACGGCGCTGCACGACGAGCACTTCATCAAATTCGTCGGTCTGTGCCTGGCGAAGTCCTCGCTGCCCAAATCGATGATCGCCTTCGAGGTCGACGTGCCGACGGCAACCAAGCTCGCGAACAGAATTTCCGAAGTCGCCGCGGCCCTGGACAGGCTCGGCTGCCCCATGGTGCTGGACGATTTCGCGCTGCGCACCGAGTGCTTCGACCTGCTGCGCCTGCCGGGCGTTCGGTATATCAAGCTCGCGCCGGAGATCACGGCGAAAATGCGCACGGACAAGCTGTCGCAGGCGGCGATCACGGCGGTCGTGCAAATGGCGCGCGTCCTCGGGATGCACACGGTGGCCAAGCGCACCGAGACCTCGGCCGAACAGGAATGGCTCACGGCGCTCGGTGTCGATTTCGTCCAGTCGTACGCGATGTCGCCGCCCGCCGCGATCGATTCGCTGTCCAAAGGACAAAAGGCGAGGAGCTAGTCGCCCCGCGCCGTCTTCGCGCGCTCCTCCCAGCCGCCCCCCAGGGCCTTGATCAAGTACACGGCCGTGAGGAATTGCTGGCCGTGGATCTGCACCGCCTGGCGCTGATTGCTGAGCAGGGTCTGCTCGGCCGTGATCACATCCAGGTACGTATCGACGCCGCCCCTGTAGCGGTCGCTCGCGATGTCGAAGGCGCGCTGCGCGCTGTGCACGCTGGCGTCCGCCTGTGTGGCCGCCCGATCCAAGGACGTCAGGCCCGTGATGCCGTTCTCGACCTCTTCCATCGCCGAGAGCACTGTCTGCCGGTAGCTGGCCACCGAAGCGGTGTATTCGGCGCCGGCGATGCGCACGTTGGCGCGAATCTTCCCGGCGTCGAACAGCGTTTGCGAGGCCGACACGCCGAATGCCCACAGCGCGCTCGGCGCGGAGAACAGCGTCGACAGCGAACTACTTTCCCAGCCGGCGCCGGGTACGAACGGCAGCAGGTCGAGCGACGGGTAATAGGCCGCGCGCGCCACTCCGATGCCCGCGTTGGCGGCCGCCATGGCGCGCTCCGCCGCTGCGACGTCCGGCCGGCGCTCGAGCAAATCCGACGGAACACCGAGCGGCGGCAGCGGTACCGCCGTCGCCAGGGCACCGGGCGCCAAATGGAAGTCCGGCGCGGGCATTCCCATGAGCGTCGCGATCGCGTGTTCATTCTGCGCGCGCGCGACCTGCAGCAGTTCCAGCTGCGCGCCGCTCGACTCGAGCAGAGCCTGCTGCTGCGCCAGATCGAGGCCGGTGGCGAAGCCCAGGTCGTGGCGAGCGTTGACGAAGCCCAGGGCCGCGCGCTGCAGCTCCAAACTACGGCGCAGTACCTCGATCTCGCCGTCAAGCTCGCGCAGCGCGAAATAATCGCCCGCCAGCTGCGCGGTCAACATCAATCGCGTGTTCTCGAAGTCCGCCGCCGCCTGCTCTGCGGTCGCCCGCGCGCCCTCCACTTCGCGGCGCACGCGTCCGAACAGATCCAGCTCGTAGTTGACGCTGGCCCCCACCAGAAAATCGTTCTGCACGGTCGACGAATTCGGTTCCGAGTAGGCAGACAACGGCCGGTCGGCGGAAGTCTTGGCGCGAGCCGCGGACGCCGACAGTCCGAGCGTTGGGTACAAGCCGGACTCGGCCACCGTCACCTGGTCGCGCGCCTGTTCAAGCCGTGCGGCCGCGACCTTGAGATTCTGGTTGCTGTGAAGCGCACGCTCGACCAGAGGATCGAGCTCGGGGTCGTGGAATACTTTCCACCAATCGCCTTTCAAAGCGGCGTCGTCGGGTGCGGCCTCGCGCCACGGCGCCTGCGGTCGCCACGACGCGGGCACTTCAGCCGGCGGGCGGTGGTAATCGGGCCCCACCGCGCACCCGGCCACGGACATGGCGGCGAGACAGAGTTCGAGGCAGCGCCGGGCGAGGGCTGCGCTCACGGCGCTACTCCCGGCCCTGCTGCGCCGATTGCGCGTCGGCCAGCGTCACCACGTCGCCGTCGGCGAGCGCATCCGCCGGATTCACGATGACCCGATCGTTCGCGGCCAGGCCGCTCAGCACCGCGACGGAATTGCCGAAATCGGTCCCGAGCTTCACCGGGCTCAAATGCACGCGGCCGTCGCCGTCGACCAATGCAACGCGAGGGCCGTCGGGCCTGAACAGCAGCACGTTGTTCGGCACCATCAGAGCAGCGGTATCCGTTTCGATCGGCAGCTGCACCTGCACGTAGGAGCCCGGCATCAGCGCGCTCTTGGGATTCGGCACGCGGACTTCCACTTGCATGGTGCGCGTCGTGGTATCGATGGCGTTGGCGGTGCGCGCGATGGTGCCCTGGTATTGCTCGCCCGGGCGCTCCGCCAGCGTCACCGTGACGGTCTCGCCCACCTTGACCTGGTGGGCGTAGGCCTGCGGCACGTACACGTACAGGCGCAGCAGATCGACCTGCGCCACGGAAAACAGCGCTTTGCCGGCGCCGCCGTTGCCCGCATCGATCAAGTCGCCCACGTCGACGTCGCGCCGCGTCAGCACTCCGTTGAAAGGCGCCACAACCCGCTGGAACGCCTGGAGGTTGCGCAGCCGCGCGGCGTTCGCATCCGCGGCGTTGAGGTTCGCCTGCGCCTGATTGTACGCGCTCAATCTCTCATCCAATTCCTGCTGCGTGACCGCGTCCTTTTCCCGCAGGCTTTGCCAGCGATCCGCGGTGCTCTTCGCCAGGGCGGCGCTCGAGGCGGCCTGAGCGCGCGCGGCCTCGGCCTGATTGAGCTGCTCGTCGATCTCCGGCGCGGTGATCTCCGCCAGCAGTTCGCCCTTCGTGACCGGTGCGCCGATGTCCTTGGTCCAGCGCACGAGATAGCCGCTGCTGCGCGCGTACACCGTCGCTTCGATGAAGCCCTGAAGCGTGCCCGGCAGGGTGATGGGCCGTCCGCCGCCCGCGGCCTTGGGGCGGATGGTGTTGACGTACTGCCGCGCGTGCACGGCCGTGGCGCTTTCCAGGGCGTTCGCTTGAAATATGCGCAGCACGAGCACCACCATGCCCCCGAGGACGAGTATGGTGACAATCGCGCCGGCGGCAAGCTTGGCGCGTTTCAAGATCATCGACGATTCCTCAGCCATCAATATCCCCTTCCCGCGAGCCCTTGCGCTGTTCGAGGCGCCGGTGCACACCGGCAAAGATGACCGGCACGAAAAATAGCGTGGAAATGGTCGCGAACAGAAGACCGCCGATCACGGCGCGCCCGAGCGGCGCGTTCTGCTCGGCGCCTTCGCCGAGGCCAAGCGCCATCGGAATCATCCCGATCATCATCGCGAGCGCCGTCATCAGCACCGGCCGGATGCGCGTCGCGCCCGCGTCGAGGGCCGCCTCGAGCGGGTCCAACCCGTCGTGCATGCGCTGGCGCGCGAAGGACACGATCAATATGCTGTTCGCCGTGGCGACTCCCATGGTCATGATCGCTCCGGTCATCGCCGGCACGCTCAGGTGGGTAGCCGTCAACAGCAGCATCCAGCAAATTCCCGCCAGCGCCGCCGGCAGAGCGGTGATGATGATGAAGGCGTCCACCCAGGATTGAAAATTGACGACGATCAGCAGGTACACCAGCACGATCGCCATCACCAGTCCGACGCCCAGCTGCCGGAACGATGAGCTCATGGTCCGCGCCTGGCCCAAAAGCGCGATCTGCGCGCCGCGCGGCAGCTGGCCGCGCAGTTGATTCACCATCGTCGCGATCTCGCCGGCGACGCTGCCCATGTCGCGGCCCTGCACGCCGACGTATATATCGGTCGCCGGCGCCAGGTTGTAGCGGGAGGCCACCGCAATCTGCACCGCCGGCCTCACGGTGACCAGATTGCCGAGCAGCTGCGGGGCAGTGGTCTGCGGCGACGCCGTTCCCGGCGTCACGGGGATGCGCAGCAGGGCATCGAGGCTATCCACGGCATATTGGGGCGACTGCACGGCCAGAGTGTAGACGACTCCGTTGGTGGGGTTGAGCCAGAACGCGGGCGAGGTCTGCGTCGTACCCGCGGTGGACACCAGCAGGTCCTGGGCAACGTCGCTGGCGCTCAAGCCCAGCTGCTGCAATTGCGTTCTGTCCATTGTGAGCGACACCGCGGGCAGATCGAGACGCTGCTGGATGTGCGTGTCCACCGTGCCTCGCACCTGCCGGATCTGCTTCACGAGCCTGGCGGCGATCTGGTAATTGCCCCGCAAATCATTCCCTGTGATCTGCACATCAATGGCGGCCGGCAGTCCAAAGTTCAGGATCTGCGTCATCATATCGGCCGGCTGGAAGAAAAACTCCACGCCGGGAAACAGACGCGGCAGCTCGCGCCGCATCTGCTCGACGTAGCGTGCGGTGGGCCGATGGCCGTCGTTGAGCGAGACCTGAATCTCGCCGTCCAGCGTACCGATGGTCCCGGAATTGCTGTACGACAGGTTGATACCGCTGTACGGCAAGCCCAGGTTGTCGAGCACCGCGCCGAGATCGCGCGCCGGCACGATCCCGCGAATGGCGCCCTCCACCTGGTCGGCTGTGCGCGCCGTTTCCTCGATGCGGGTTCCGGTCGGCAGGCGCATGTGCAGGCGGATCTGTCCGCCATCGACCGCCGGGAAGAAGTCGCGGCCCAGAATGAACACCAATCCGCACGACAGCGCGCAAAAACCCAAAAACAGCGCGGCGAACAGCCGGCGCTGCTCGAGGACCGCCGCCAGCACGACGCGGTAGCCGCCGCGAATCCTCTCGAATCGGGCATCGAAGGTGCGATAGACCCTTTGCAGCAGGCCCGGGCGGCCGCCGGCCGCCGCCGGCGCACGGTCCATCATCAACATGACCAGCGTCGGCACCAACGTGCGCGACAACACGTACGAAGCCAGCATGGCGAACACCACGGCCTCGGCGAGCGGCGCGAACAGGTAACGCGCGACACCCGACAGCAAGAACATCGGCACGAACACGATGCAGATGCACAGCGTGGAGACCAGCGCCGGTATCGCGATCTCTCCGGCGCCGTCCAAAATGGCCTTGTGCAGATCCGATCCCAAGTGCATGTGCCGCTCGATGTTTTCGATGGTCACGGTCGCATCGTCGACTAAGATGCCGACCGCGAGCGCCAGACCTCCCAAGGTCATGATATTGAGCGTCTCGCCGATGATGTAGAGCGCGATGATCGAGGTCAGAATCGACAGCGGAATCGACCCCGCGATGATGCAGGTGCTGCGCCAATTGCCGAGAAACAGCAGGATCAGCATGGCCGTCAATGCCGCCGCAATCGCAGCCTCGCGCACCACGCCGCTGATGGCGGCGCGAACGAAGCCCGATTGGTCGAACAGCGGCGTGATCTTCAGATCCTTCGGCAGGCTCTGCTGCACGATCGGCAGCTGCTCGCGCAGCGCACTGACGATATCAAGGGTCGATACGTCGCCGTTCTTGATGATGGAGAGCAGTACTCCGCGCTCACCGTGCTGGCGCACGACGTTGGTCTGCGGCGTGAACCCATCGCGCACATGCGCAACCTCCGCCAGGTACGTCGTGGCGCCGTTGCGGGTCACCACCGGAATCCTATTGAGGCCCTCCAGGGTGTCGGGCGAGCCGTTGGTGGCGAGCACGTATTCGGTGCCGCCGATCTTGGCGGTGCCGGACGGCAGCACCAGATTTTGCGCATTGACCGCATTGAGCACGTCGCTCGGAGTCAGCCCCTTGGCGAGCAGGGCGGCGGTGTCGAGGTCCACGGATATGACGCGCTGCTTGCCGCCGTACGGCCACGGCACCGCAACGCCCGGAATGGTCACGAGGTGCGGGCGCAGAAAATTGGTCGCCGTGTCGAACACCGCCTGTTCCGACATCGTCGGGCTCGACAGTCCGAGCTGGATCACCGGAATGCTCGATGCGGAGTACTTGATCACCAGCGGCGGCAGGATGCCGGGGGGCAATTGGCGCAACTGCGCCTGCTCGATTGCCACCACCTGGGCGATGGCGGTTGGAATGTTGGCGGTCGGCTGAAAAAATACCTTGATCACCGCAATGCCGGACAGGGACTGTGATTCGATGTGCTCGATGTCGTTGACGGTGGTGGTCAGACTGCGCTCGTTGACCGCCGTGATGCGCTGGCCGACTTCCTGAGCCGACAGCCCGGCATAGTTCCACACGATGCTGACCACCGGAATGTTGATTTCCGGGAAGATGTCGGTCGACATCTTGGAGAGCACGAGCGGAGTTGCGAGAAGAATCAGCAGCGCCATGACCAGGAAGGTGTAGGGCCGGCGCAGTGCAACTTGAACGATCCACATTATCTACACAACCGAAAGATGAGCGAGGTTTGGCGCGACCGCTTTAGGCTGATCGGACGCCGGCGATATTACGCCGCCGGTCGCTCGAGCGCGAGCACGCCGCCTTAAGGCGCGGCGCTTAAGATTGCGTCATCTGTGACGCACGACACTTGCAAATCCAAGCGTTCGCAGCCAAGAATAGGTGTCTGCAACGAGACACCGGGACCGAGCTAAGTGTTTTTCGTTAGTCCCATGAGGTTCGGTTCCGGTTCCCGTCAAGCCTACCCACATGACATTCACCGCACTGATCTGCGTTCTCGGGCTCGCCGGTGCCCTGTTCTTCATCATCGCGGTCCGCCGACTGCGGCATCGCCGCGTAATCGGCGGGCTGTTCAGCGGACTCACCTCCCTCGCGCTGTTTCTGCTCGCCGCGTGCGTGTGGTTGGCCGCCGGGAATCTGCGCACCTATCAGCGATTGAGCGCGGAGCAGCCGGCCGGAGAGCTTGAGTTCTCGGCCACCGGTGCGCACCAATTCAACGCGGATCTCACCTTCCCCACGGGCCAGCGTGCGGTCTTTTCGCTGCGCGGGGACGAGTGGCAGGTCGATGCGCGGATTCTCAAATGGCAGCCTTTTGCCAATCTGCTGGGATTCGACTCGGCGTATCGGCTCGAGAGAATCAGCGGCCGGTACTCACTCATCGAGGACGAACGCAACCAGCCGCGCACGGTGTATCCCTTGTATCCGCCTGATCGCGTCGATCTGTGGGAATTGATCCGCCGCCACCATGACTGGCTGCCGTGGTTCGATGCACTGTACGGCAGCGCCGTCTACCTGCCCATGGCGGACAGAGCGCTATACGAAATCACGGTTTCACAGACCGGTCTGGTCGCGCGGCCGCTCAATCAGGCCGCCCGGGACGCGGTTGGTCATTGGCACTAGCCGCGCATGGCAGCCAATTCCCCCGCGCGTCGCTGGGTTCGCCGTTCCCTGATCGGCATGCTCTCGCTCATGCTGGTGATGGGCGGCGCCGTCGCATGGCTCAAGCTGCACGAGAACGAGCTTGTGTTCGCCACGCAGCGCAGCCGGCTGCACCTGCTCACGCGCCTGCCGGCGGAGGCCGAGCGGGTCACGGTGGCGGTCAGCGCCGGCGCACCGCTCGCGGGACTGCTGTTTCATGCGGACCGCGCCGACGACACCGGCTATTGGATATTGCAGCTGCACGGCAATGCCGATTCTGCGTTCTCGATCTGGCAGGTGCGGCATTGCGAAGCGCTGCGCCGCGTGGGCTTCAGCGTCCTTAACATCGATTACCGCGGCTTCGGCCTGACGCCGGGGGTCGCCTCTGAAGCGGGCATGTACGAGGACGCCGAAGCGGCGTACAAATCGCTGCTGCTGCGCGGCGTGCCCCCGAGCCGGATCATCTTGCTGGGCCACTCCCTGGGCTCCGGACCCGCGGTGCTGTTGGCGACGCGCCACGAGGCTGCGGCGCTGGTGCTGTTCGGCGCATTTACCTCGATCCCCGATGCGGCCGCCGACCAATACCCTCTGCTTCCGGTGCGCTATGTGGCCTCCGTGCAGTTCGATTCGCTGTCCAGGATCCACGAGGTGCACATGCCCGTCATCATCGTCCACAGCCGAGCCGATACGCTGGTCCCGTACTCCCACGCGCTGCGCTTGTTCTCCGCCGCGAACGAACCGAAGCGCCTGATCACCTTCGACTCCCCGGCGGACGACGGTTTCGGCGGGCATGTCGATGCTCTGTTCGAGCATCCGCAGGTGCTCAGATCGGCGCTCGGCGGCCTGCTGCCTGCACCGGCGCCGCCGAGCGAATCATAAAGGTGATGCACAAGGTATGGCTGGCGGTTCTCGTGCTGCTGCTGATCGCGGCGGGCGCGGGATGGTGGCTCACCAAGCCGCTCTCCCCCAACGCGGTCAAGAAGCGCGCTGCCGCCGTGACCTCGGCCGCGCTGGTCGACGAGAGCACCTATACCACGGCTCTGCGGCTGGCGCAGCTCGCGAAGACCCCGGAAGAGCAGCCGTACGCGCTGACGGCGCTGCGCGTCGCCGACCATGAGCTCGCGCTCGCATTCACCGCCGCGCTGCGCGACGTGGAGGCGCATCCGCCGGACTTGAGTCCCGAGGCGCGCGCGATCCAGGACCGCCTGGTGAAGTCCCAGGCATTGCTCGACAGCGATCAGCAGCGCGTCACCCAGCTCAGCGCCGCGCTCGCGGCAGCCGCCGAGCCGCAAAAAGATGCACTGCGCGACGAGCTGGAACTCGCCCAGTCGCAGCTCGATCTGGACAAGGATGAAGTGGAGGAAGCCGACCAGGACCTGGTCGCTGCCGGCGGCAACCCTCAGCGGCGCATCGAGGCCATGGTGCAGGAGCACGATGCGCAGGTCAAAGCGCGCGCCGCGGCGGCGCCCCCTGCCGCAATCGTCCCCGCACAACAGGGCGGCGCCCTGAGGGAGTTCCGAGAGTGGCTGGAATTGCGGCAAGAACAGCAACAGCTCGCCGACGCCGCAGACCTCGCCCAGCAAAAGGCGCAAGCATTGAGCGAGCAGCGCACGGGGCTCGCCGCGAGCTTGGAGGAAACCAAGGGGGGAATCGCCGAACTCGCGCACCATACCAAGAGCGCCAAAGCCGCCGGCAACCCCGTCAATCCGACGTCCCACGCAGCGCACAGCCATGAAGACGCGGCGGCCCTGCTCAATCAAACCAAGCTGGTCACCGCCAATCAAAAGCTGCTGACGCTGCTCGACCGGCAAACGGCCGATCAGCGCCAGCTCGCCGGCGCCTACCGGCAATGGGTCGGCGTGGTGGCGCTGCAAGCGAATGTACTCGCGCACAAACTGCTGCTGGACGGCGCGATCGTGGCGCTGATCCTGCTTACGCTGCTGTTGCTCGACACCTGGGTGGAGCATTTGCTCAAGCGTCCGAAGCTGGACCGCCGACAAGCCGAAACGCTGCGCAGCATGACTCGAATGAGCCTGCGCGTGCTGGCCGTGGTGGTCATCCTGTTTATTGTCATCGGCATTCCGGGCCAATTCGGCACCATGATTGGCATCGTTGGCGCTGGCCTCACGGTCGCGCTGAAGGATTTCATCGTGGCGTTCTTCGGCTGGCTGATGCTGATGGGCCGCAACGGCATTCGGCTCGGGGACTGGGTCGAGATCAACGGCGTGAGCGGCGAGGTGACCGAGCTGGGGATGTTCCACACGGTGCTGCTGGAGACCGGCAACTGGAGTGATGCGGGGCATCCCACAGGACGGCGCGTGACGTTCACCAACAGCTTCGCGATCGAAGGCCATTACTTCAATTTTTCGACCTCCGGGCAGTGGCTGTGGGACACGCTGCAGGTGGTGGTGCCCGCCGGTCAGGACCCGTACCCGGTCGTCGATGCCATCACCAAGCAGGTGGTGGATGCGACGGCCGAGAGCGTGCGCCAAGCGGAGCAGGAATGGCAGCGTGCGGTTCCGAGTCAGCGCAGCAAGACATTTTCAGGCGCGCCGGGCGTCAACATCAAGCCGGTGGTGGGCGGCGTGGAGATTTCCGTGCGCTATCTCACCCGCGCGCACGAACGATACCAGCTGCGCGCCAAGCTGTACCAGTCGGCGGTCGATCTGCTGGGGCAGAAGCACGCGGCGTTGCCGGCGGCGTAAGGCGCGCCGCACGCGCTCAGGCGTGCGCTTCTTCGTGGAGCTTGAGCTCGATGCGCAGGTGTTCGCGAATCAGGAATTTCTGCACCTTTCCGCTGATCGTGAGCGGGAATGCCTCCATGAAGCGCACGTAGTGCGGCACTTTGAAATGCGCGATCTGCCCGCGGCAGAACTCACGGATGCCCTCTTCGGTGGCCGTCATGCCGTCGCGCAGCCGGATGCATGCGCAGACAACCTCGCCATACTTGTGGTCGGGCACGCCGACCACGGCGACGTCGAGCACCGCCGGGTGGCGGTAGAGGAATTCCTCTATTTCGCGGGGTGAAATGTTCTCCCCGCCGCGAATGATCATGTCCTTCACGCGGCCCACGATGTTGCAGTACCCCTGCTCGTCGATGACCGCCAGATCGCCCGTGTGCATCCAACCGGCCGCATCGATCGCCTCCCGCGTTCGCTCCGGATCATCCCAGTAGCCCCGCATCACGCTGTAGCCGCGGGTCAGCAGTTCGCCCGGGGTGCCGCGCGGCGTGACGCGCCCCTGTGCATCGATGATTTTCACCTGCACATGCGGATGCACCCGCCCGACGGTGCTCACGCGCCGTTCAAGCGGATCGTCGTGCCGGGTCTGAAAACTGGCCGGGCTGGTCTCGGTCATGCCGTAGCCGATCGTTACCTCCGGCATGTGCATCTCGGCGATCACCCGGCGCATGACCGCGATCGGACAGGGCGATCCAGCCATCATTCCGGTGCGCAGCGATGACAGATCGAATTCGCGAAAGCGCGGATGCTCCAGCTCCGCGATGAACATCGTCGGTACCCCCAGAAGGGCCGTGCACCGCTCGCTCGCGACCGCCTGCAGCACCGCCAAGGGGTCGAAGCCCTCGCCGGGAAATACGCACGCCGCACCGTGCGTCATGGCGGCCAGTACGCCCAAGACCATGCCGAAGCAGTGGAACAGAGGGACGGGTACGCACATCCTGTCATCAGCCGTGAGCCGCATGCCCTCGCCGCAATAGAATCCGTTATTGACGATGTTGAAGTGCGTGAGCGTCGCGCCCTTGGGGGTTCCCGTGGTGCCGCTGGTGAACTGGATGTTGAAGATGCGGTCCGCATCCTGCTGCGCTCCGATCGACGCCAGCAGCGTCCCATCGAGGTCGCGTCCCGCGATCGCAAGGTCGTCGAACGAGAGCGCGCCGCTCATCGGTTCCGTGCCCAACTGGATCAGCAGGCGCAGCTCCGGGAATGACGGGCACAACAGTCCCCCGGGTGCGCAATCGCGCAGCTCCGGGATCAGCGAAAGCAGCATGGCGGCATAGTCGCTGCTGCGGAACCGCGGCGCAAACACCAGCGCGCGGCAGCCGACGAGGCGCAGCGCGAACTCCAACTCCGTGGTGCGGGAGGCGGGATTGATATTGACCAGCACCAGCCCGGCGCGCGCCGCCGCGAACATCGTCAGCACCCACTCGGCGCAGTTTGGCGCCCAGATGCCGATGCGCTCGCCCGGCTCGAGTCCGCACTCGAGCATGCCGCGAGCGACCCGCTCGACCTCGCGATCGAATTGCTCAAAGGTGAGCCGCACCGACTGATGCGGCACCACGAGCGCGGCGCGCCCGGGTCCCTCCTCGACGGCGGCCTTGAGAACGGCGTCGACGGTGCGGTACAGCAGCGGTTGGTCGCCGGTACCCGACACGAAGCTCGCTGCGAATGGCTGTTTGGCGGGCGGCATGCGCACAATCCAGGCCAGCGGCTGGCCGTCCGTGGGTCAGTAGACCCTGGTTGTATATACCATGGAAACCTGCCGGTCCAGCTTGCTCACCGCGCCGTTGGCCAAGGTAGAATGCAGGACTTTGATTGCGCATGCGTCCACGAATGCCGGCTTAGCACAGTGGTAGTGCAACGGTTTTGTAAACCGTAGGTCGGGGGTTCGAATCCCTCAGCCGGCATATCCCCATCAGTGGCCGCAATAATGCAGCACCGTAGGTGCCGATGATTGCGCACATTTCGAACCCCCGACAGAAAGACAAGCCGGGTTCGACAACGTCGCGCAGCGACGTTGAACGCCGGAACGTAGCGACGGCGGCCCCGAGCGAAGCGAGTGGGCGAGGCGCGCAGCGCCGAGTAATCCCTCAGCCGGCATGCCTAAAATATGAATTCGATCAATAACTTATTAGTTATTCATCACTTGTATAACAAGGTTTCGGCCAGACGCTGCTCGATCGACTTACTTATCGCTGCGACATCGCGTACGCGACTCAGCCTTGCAACCAGCATCAGGTAATGGGCGCTCCTTTCAGCACGGTGATCGGCAGCTCATGGCGGGTAGCAGTTCGCCGCCCGGCCGGCGGCAATCGGGACAATCTGACCGGAGTCGACCC
>JBKQOZ010000007.1:0-198179 GCA_052326345.1 Steroidobacteraceae bacterium
GCCGGGCGCCTCGAAAGTCGTGAACTTGCCCTCGGGACTGCGAACGAAGCCGTGATACACGTTGTACGCGTCGAGGTAATATCCTGTAATTGCGCCCGAGGCGTTGATGAGCACGGAACAATCGGTATAAGCGAAACACCCCGTGCCTTGGTAGCTACCAGGGGTCGCGCCCGCGCCGGGAGCATCGATAGTGATGATGCGGGGCTCACCTGCGTTCTGCGCAGCGGCTACCGGCACTATCAACGCACCCGACAAAGTTACCGTGCTCAAGAATTTTAATATCCTTACTTTCATATTGTCCTCCAATGACTGAAATGTTTAGTAGATTTTGAGAAGTGCTCTATTACTGTAGCGCGGCACGCAGGATCTGCGCCCGGCGCACGATATTCAAATGCTCAGTGGGCTATGAGACCGTCGCGGCGGCGGTCCCCCGGGCACGAATACTCGTGCCCGGGGACAATTGGCCGCGTGTAGTCACACCGCTAATAAACATCGAGCGTGGGCGGCGCGACAGATCCAACCTCGGCATATGAAAGCAGCCAGTGACCATGTACCTTGCGCGCCCGGCCGGTGCCGGGCATTCCGGGAAGACCGATGCTGACGTTGGACACGAGCGCGTCATTATTGTTGACGTCGAAGTAAATGCATTGGAAGTAGATGTCGGCATTATGGTCATCAAGCACGGTGATGGCCTCAGTAAAGATCGGCGTCAGCGATACGTAGTCGTGGCCCAACACAAAGGCCGCCGCGTGATTCGCGTACAGGTCGCACAGCGTCATCGCTCCAAGCTCGCAGCTAGTTGTGCCTGGCGTGCCCTTGCCGCTGTATGTAACTCCCTTCGTTATGAGAACGCCGTCGTCTGTCCAGACCGCCAGTACATCCGCGAGATGCTGCGCCTTGGTCGTCGCGTCGATTCCCGCATGCGACACTGCCTTGTGGAAGGCGGAGTGTAGTTGTTTTAGTTCGTAGAGATCCTTGTAGTGCGAGTCATTGTCCCATGCGAAGGCCGTCATTGATCCCGCGATCATGGCCACGGCGGCAACGGTCGATTCGAGTACGATTGATTTCATGACGTCTCTCTCCCTAGATATACGTGGTGGTGGGGTTTTACATCCGTTTTCGTGCTCCGATCTCCATAGTCATCTGCGTAATCGTCGTCTGAAGGTTGATCAAAAGGTGGTCGGCTCGCGACCTTCATTGCGCATGGCGCCGCCCTCTTATTGTGGCGTCAATTGGAACCAATCGCGGCCAGCATCGCATCACCCATTTGGTGTACTGGCGCGCCTGTGATGCAAAAGGGACGACTATAATCGCAGCGTTGCGCAACTCATTATCATTGCCGCCAACGTTACTACCCAGGCATTAAGCGGTCATTACCCAAACGGGTTACATCGTCAATTAAATTAAAACGGCAACCACCTTAGTTTGCGACGATACGTGAGAGAAGGCCCACAAGTTCTGATTGACGGCGAGTGGCCGTTTTACTAAAAATCGCCTTGAGCTGGACACGCACGGTTTCAAGGGATACACAGTGGCGCTCCGCAGCCTGCGCGAGTGAGTGCCCTTCAAATAACTGAATCGCGAGACGCGTCTCGGCGCCCGTCAACCCGTATGTCGCCGTCAGCATCTGAGCCAATGAAGCACCATCGTCGTCGGGATCTCGAATGAACAGTGCGGCAACGGCTCTGTGACGTGTCGCCAGCTGCACCAATGGAGCTTCCGGCGACAAGGATGTGGCAGAGACATTAAGGGACCCGCCATTGCGTCGGGCGACTGCAGCCGTTCCACATGGCCGAGTGAGCTTGCCTGCCGCCAGAGCAATCGCGCGATCGATCAATCTACACAATGCCTGATGATCTGAGGCCGCCGGTGCCTCCAGTCGAGAGTTTCTAATATAAAGACCGTCGTTGGTGGAGCACATCGCCTCCACTTTGCGACTTACATAGATGCATTCCCTTCGATCATTAACCAAAACGACGCCGGCACGCAATGAATCCAATGCCTCAGCATAGTTTTTGGCTGAATTATCGATTTCGCATAGTTGCGAGCGCAATTGTAAGGCTGCTCGCAGATGCGGAAGAATCATCTTTATCGTGGCGACCGTTTCTGCTGACGGATACTTGCTTTGCAGTCCGCGGTAAATGCTTATAAATTCGGAGGCCTCTGCGCGTTTGATGGTCGCCACGGCACAATACAAAGTGAAATCGTGTTTGCAAAGATAGTCACCGTACAACTCCGTTTTATGAAGGACCGAAGACGGGCAAAGCTCCTCACCAAAACACAACTCGCCTTCCTGCTTCTCTAAGAACCGAGGCCGGAATGGATCAATCCTTCCAAAGTATTCGCTGTATGATAGCTGCGCAGCGGGATCTATCCCGCACGCGATGCTGAAGCCATATTTCTCTTTGGCGGGATTCTGATGAAGAATGGCGGCGCCGGGAAGCTCTAGTATTGCTGCGAAATCTGTCAAAACTTTGGACCACAAATCCGGCTGGAGCGGCGCGGCGTATAGGGTTAGTAATAGCTTGGACAGGGATTCGGCTGAAGGTTGCAAGACGATTTATCCCTTCGATGCGAGCCAACTGGAGTGCGGTAATGATTCATTGCAGTCGGCAATGAGAACACAATTGGGCCCACGTTCGCTTCGCGTCCTTGAGCGTCGAGGAAGAATCGCGTCCATGATTCCTTCATACTTTCTTTTAAAATTCCAATCAGCTTGACGTTACGCCGCTTTACGGACAGTTGGTAGCGGCGTCGGAAATATATTTTTTCAGCTGTTTTTGGCCGATTATTACAGTCGCATCACTCAATGCGCTGCCCTTCTGTCGGTTGTTGTCACCCGAGGGAATCGGATCGCCGCGAGGCAGTGCGAATGGGAATCATGCGCGGTTCTATCGGTGAGACGGTTGGCTTTCAACGCGAGCCAGCTATAGCGCCGTTCAGAATGCCCCTATATATCGGGTAGTGGCTTGTGCTCCCAGAAGCTAAGGCAGACGCGGTGTAGCCGCTCGGCCGCGGAGCGGCCAAGAGGGGTTGGCGTGGAAGAGTAAATTCCGAAGCCCGAAGAGCCGTTGCGTCACAGGCATGAACGTTAGGGGCAACGCTCCAGCCTCGGGATTTGGTCACACATGTGCTTCGCGGAGCGTGAAAAACAGGAAGTTTTTCCCGAAGCCCCCAGGGATGGGTTCACGGCGGTCCGAGAAGCGCATGTATGATCAAATCCCTGGATGATTGTTATGCCTTTCATGTCGGTGGGGACAGTCTCACCCTCCTCCACTCCGGTTGGGAGGCGAATTTCGAGAACTCCTGTAGATCGGGGAGCTGCCCGAAGTCCGAATGGGAAGAAGCGGGCTTGGAAAAGCTACACAAGAATTAGGGCGCCCCGGGCGGCCGGAACTCCATAATTCGCATCGTCCCACGCAATTCGAACTGCGACCATTCGATGCGGAGGACATAACCGTCAACAGCATAGATCTCGGACCAACCGCGACACCCGGAATCGAATCGTTCGCTTCGGCTCGCGCCTTCGATCGAGCCACCGTGGCGCCTCTCAAATTGGGCAACGCGATCGCGATGATCAAGCGAGATTTCCTCCAGAAGACCACAAGCATCGTAGTTCCCTGGAGTGTGTATCCCGCCGACCTGAATCCCCCAGGGATCATGAGAAATCGCCATGGGCACTTGCACCTCGCCTCACGCGTCCATGCGACGGATTCGATGGGCCAATCATCGTCCCAAACGGGACATGTTTAAAGGGGTTGGCGGACCTACGAGGGGCTACTGCGGCATTTATTAATTTCTTGGCTGGATTTGCGCGCGAGAATGGTGCGGGACGGCGATCCGTCTCATGTCGACCCGTTGCGGCCAACCACGACAGTCTGCTTCTGGGCAGTTCAACTCAGCCGGTCATCTCCTTGAGCCGCTGTTACTTTTCATGCCACAGGACTGGCTTGCCAACGCCCACCCAGGTCTCGTAGTGCTTGGCGAAGGTGCCTTCGATTTGATTGCGCTTGACCTTGAAAGTCGGCGTGACGAGGTCGTTGTCTACTGTCCAAGCCTCTATCATCACGACTAGACAGTCGAGTCGTTCGTGCGGGTCGAGACTCTCATTGACCGCACTCAGGTGCTCGGCGAGCGAGGCCTCGAGTTCGATGCGCCCTTGAGGGTCTTCGCTTTTCTGGGCGGCCGCCTCGTTGAGCATCAGCAAGCCGATTGGTTGCGCAAGGTTAGGTCCTGTCACGCAGCAAGCCTCCACTGCCGCGTGCATGACGATCTTGTGCTCGATCGGTGCTGGCGCTACGTATTCGCCTTTACTGGTCTTAAATAGGTCCTTCACACGGCCAGTAATCATCAAGTTGCCGAAAACGTCGAAGGTGCCTTTATCACCAGTCCGCAGCCAACCGTCATCCGTGAAAGTTTGCCGTGTCAGTTCCCGCGCCTTGTAATAGCCAAGCATCAGCCACGGGCACTTGACCTGAATCTCGCGAGTGGACGATTCCAGTCGACACTGCACCCCGTCAAGAGGGCGGCCTACGGTGCCGAATGCCTGCTCCGTCGGCTCCGTTACGTGTGTGGCACCAATCTCGGTCATGCCATAGGCCTCGTTAATGTGCAGGCCGATCTTCTGATACCAGCGCAAAAGTTCCGGCGGCATTGGCGCAGCGCTCGTCCACGCGTTGATGCACTGGTCCAGGCCAAGTTGCACCAGGATCTGGCGACTCAGGGCGCTATCAAACTTCGTCATGTCCGACTGCCGACGCAGTTGCTCGGAAGGTAATCGATTTATTACGCCCTGCTGGAATTTGACCCATAGTCGGGGTACCGCAAGAAAAAAAGTCGGTCGGGCGCGCTGCAAGTCGGCAGAAAACGTCTCTAGGCGTTCGCAAAAGAAGGTTCGCGCACCAACGGCAAGTTGAATATGTTCGATGACTACGCGCTCGGCGATATGGGAAAGCGGCAGGTATGACAGTAAGCGCGTACTGCTGTTGACCGTAAGTATCCGAAGTTGCGCTTGCACCTGCCGCGCGAACGCGGCGAATGACCACATCACGCCCTTTGGCATGCCTGTTGTGCCCGACGTGTAAATGATCGTCGCGAGCGACTCGCCGGGCCGCGCGGGCTCGCCCTCAACCGGCGGGGTCATTGCGACAATGTCGTCCCACCTTGGGTAATTTCGTTGGACCTCGTCCGGTGATAGCGGCAGGCTGATGCAGACCACGCTCGTCGGTAAGCCCGCTCGCACGCGATCCCATTCATCCAGCTTGCCGAGGAACAGCAGTTTGGACTCGCTGTGCTCGAGGATCTGGCGAATCGTGCCGGATGCCAGCGTCGGATACAGCGGCACAGACACACCGCCCGCAAGCCAGATGGCGAAGTCACTCATCAACCAGTTAGCGGTGTTCTTGGAGAGTATCGCAACGCGATCGCCCGGCTGCAGACCGAGGTCCTGGAGATGTGCTGCGATGCGCCGCGACTGATCGAGTACATCATGCCAAGTGTAGTCCACGACTGCGCCAGCGCCGATCGGCTGCGTCATCGCTACTTTATCGGGGGCGGTTCTCTCCCAGAAGTATAGGCGCTGAAGCGCTAAGGCATCATCAGCAACTACGTTGGCCATGTCCTAAGGCCTCAAGAGGCGGAGCGGACCCCGGTATCTCAATTTTTATATCTTCTGGGGCGCGCATAAGCAAGTATTGCAAGCGCGCCGAGTCTCATTCACTGCGATCGCGCCACGAGTCGAACGCGAGCGTCCCCTTTGAGGTAACGAGACTGAGTCCTACAAGTTCCGGTTTTGGCCGGCTGCAGCCGGATTCACTACGTGATCCATGACCTTCAATGGAAGGTGCTCGAGTCTCAGCGCTTGGAGCCCGCCGAGGACCTGCCAGGCGCCATGGCAGCGGCGATCGAGCGCCTGGGCGACACTAGGGTGATGCCGGGCCGGTCGCACTGGTCGCCTCCTTTCGGTACCTTCCTCGGAACCCCCTCGGTTGGGATAGGTAAACGGGCGATGGACCCGACACAACCATCCTCATTTTTGCGGACCCGTTTTTCCCGTCGGGGCGGACCTTGTCGTGCCGAGGGCGACGCGTTGTGTTGAGCCTCATCTCCGCACGGCTTCGCTTAAACGACGAGAACCGTTGTCCCTGCAATCTGTGAAACGGATGTCCCTGCATGTACTCTTGCATTACCTGCTCGATCCACTTTTGCTTTCTATAAAGACCCGGTCCGAGCGCCGAAATCACTTGTAGCGCTGTAAGTCTAGGCCGTCGTTCTAATAACTGACTGACTCTGATTCGTGTTGTAGTTCGGCAGTCAATCTTCCATCCTATTTTCTTGCTGGTGCGATTGCGGTTGATCTCGCCCATCCGACAAGCCTTAAGTAGCCTGAAGGAGTTTTCTACGCCGATGGGATGATCGAGGCCGGGTGTGTTACGCAAATCGTACGCAGTGATGTCCGGATTGTCCTCGAGCGTCTTACGAACCCACTCCTTCACCTTGTCCTGCGGCACGGTTCCCGGCCGCGGATGGATTCCTAGGCGATTCGCGTATCTGACGAGTTGACCACCGGCCCAGCTTCCGCCAAACGGGGATGGAATCCCACGATCGTTGAGCCTAGCGGCCGCAGCTTGGAACGAAATCGGTCTCCCTGAACCGTATCGGCTGGACTGTCGAAACGCCCACTCAACCTGCAAGCGATACGCTTCCGCTCGCTCTTTAGCCGCCTTTTGTATAGCAACATGACCAAGTCGCGTGATTCTCATCCGGCGCGCCTTCGAGATCAACTGAAAGCCAAATTTAGCTCCTCTCAGCTTTCTAGCAGCGCACGCTGCCTTGATTCGCTCCGAGATCATTTTCCGCTCTTGTTCAGCGACAGACGCGTAGATATGGAGAGTAAAGTTGTCGATGTCCTGTCCGAAGGCGGCCACCAAGAAATGCACTCTGTGTTCCATCAAGCCACTGATGAAATGAACGTTGCGTGAGAGGCGATCGAGCCTCGAAACCACCAGTGGGCAATGAGCACCGCGTGCCTCTTTAAGCGCAGTGGCAAGGCCGGGCCGCAGTAGCAAGGCGTCTTTTCCGGCGCCAGTTTGAATGTCTTGATGCCACTGCTTGATCGCAAAACTCTCGCGTGCTCCAAATGCTTCGATATCATGGCGCTGTGCCGCCAATCCCAATCCACTGCGACCCTGTTCTTGAGTGCTAACCCTCAAATAGCCGATTGCGTCCTTCATGTGAGTCCCCTTTAGCCGCGTGAAAGAGGACACGATAGACCTATAAGGCTACGGGTCCATGAGAGGTTCGCGCCCAACATTCGTGTTGCTAGCGCACAAAGGAAGCTGGCTGTCATGTTTGAGCCCGTGGTCGGTTTTCGTCCGGGATAGCACCGGAATTGAACGGCCGCTTCGGAGAAGTTGATTTCACCAAGTGAACTTCCGGAATGGCCGGAAGCCGTCTCTCGGTCACACCGATGATGCCTGAACAAACAACACGCTATTTCGCCTGCTGAGGGGCCGTGACCCGTGTGCGACGCAATTTGCAAAAAATTCGGATCAACCTAGCGAAGGCCACCCCCTCGCAGCGGGTAGCTCGTGGCGGCTAGGCGCGCGGGAGCCGAATTTTTAAAAATGAAAATGCCCTGGCGAAAGGTCGCCCCTTGCTGCGCGGAGATCCGACTGCGCCGGGGACCCACTGGTCGACCTCATCATGTGAGAAAAATCATTCGTCTGACTCGTAACTTGGGCGCGCGACGCCCGCGCTCTAAAGCCCCCGATTCGCGGCGGAGGCGGTCCCCTTTGTTGAGGCTCATTATCGGATAGGGTCCCACCCCGGCCTGTACGCGAGGCCCGGCCCGGCGCGCGCCTGCTCGCGTCGAATCGCCGGCCATAGACCGGCGGGTGCAGCTGCATCGTCGTGTCTCAATCCCAGGAGTGCGCGGCTGGCGCTTTGTCCCGGCACCAGCGCTCGTTACGCATGGCGCGCACGGATCACGGCGCGCGCCACTATTTGCTGTTGCACAACCTCTCATACCGAAATCGTGTCGGTAATCAGCGCAAGCACCTCGTGCCTATTCAATGGCTTAACAATAGGGTTTTTTCATACCGAATTCAGTTGACATCGGTATGGATATGGCATAGCGTTGGAAATGCCGGCGCCCTGCCG
The DNA here is from genome assembly GCA_052326345.1 of Steroidobacteraceae bacterium. Taxonomy (GTDB): domain Bacteria; phylum Pseudomonadota; class Gammaproteobacteria; order Steroidobacterales; family Steroidobacteraceae; genus Bog-1198. The sequence continues at coordinate 8,161 of JBKQOZ010000007.1, forward strand.
GCAACAGGAGAGATCGATAGACGGCGAGCACCCGTGCGTCAACACGAGTGCCCGCCTAAGCACCAACAACCGTAGGAGGGTTGCTAATGCCTAACTTCAATATTACCAATTATGAGCGCATCACTGCCGCTATCCAGCAAATGCTTGAGGGCGACGTCCCTGCATGGCGTCAGCCGTGGCGCACGCTGCGTGAATCCGGCGCGGCCGCCATGCCGCGCAATGCCATCACCGGCCACACCTATCGAGGAATCAACACCTGCATTCTGTGGAGCCGGCAGGACACGGACCTGCGCTATCTGACATACCGCCAGGCATCGGAGTACGGCGGGCATGTCCGCAAGGGAGAGCACGGTACGCAAATCTGCTTTTGGCAGAAACGCCAGTACACGAAGCACAGCGAAAACGGCGAGGATGAGACGCGCAATGGCCTGCTGATGCGGCTCTACACCGTGTTTCACGTTTCGCAGTGTGATGATTTGCATCTGCCCAAAGCGAGCAAGGTTGAACTGCGACCTGTGCCGGCGACGATGCACGACGTTTACGGCGCGCTTGAAGCACGTGTCGATCACGGCGGCGATAGGGCCTGCTATATCCCGTCGCTCGATCGGATTGCCATGCCTCGGCCGGAGGCGTTCACGTCGACCGACGCATACAGCGCAACCGCGCTGCATGAGTTGACACATTGGACCGGGCACGTGTCGCGATTGCATCGTGAATTTGGGAAGCGCTTTGGCGATCAAGCCTATGCGGCTGAGGAGTTGGTCGCAGAGATTGGCTCTGCATTCTTGTGCGCACAGCTGGGGATCAACTCGGCGCTTGAGCATCACGTGAGTTACGTTCACCACTGGAAACAGCTACTGACGTCGGATCCACGTGCCGTGATCACAGCGGCAAGTAAGGCGCAGGCCGCTGCTGATTACATGCTGGCGAAGATCGCACCGGCGGCGACTTCAGCGGAAACAGCCGATTTCGAAGCGGCCGAAGCGGCATAAGGCGGCAGCCCTGTTGCAGCTCAGCGATGGGCTGCAATGGGCTGGCGCCTTGCCCAGCGGTTTAAGGAGCGATGAACCATGACACCTCGAGCACGAACAGACAAAGGCAAGCGCGTGACCTTCTACTTGCGCGTCAGCACGGGTGGCCAAACAGTGGAAAACCAGCGGCGCGAGCTGCAAGCGGCAGCCGATCAACGCGGCTGGGACGTCGTGGAGATTTACAGCGATAATGGATTTTCGGGTGCCAAGGGCCGCGACAAGCGGCCCGCCTTTGACCGTCTGTGCAAGGACGCCATCGCCGGCAAGTTCGATATCATCGCGGCGTGGAGTGTCGACCGCCTCGGCCGCTCCGTACTGCATCTCGCGCAATTCGTCGAGGACATGCGCGCCGCGGGCGTTGGGCTGTTCTTCCTCAAGCAGGGATTGGACACTGAGACGCCAACAGGCCGCGCCATGCTAGGCATGTGCCAGGTATTCGCGGAGCTTGAGCGCGAAATCATCCGTGAGCGCATCCACGCCGGATTGAACCGAGCGCGGGCAAAAGGTAAGAAGCTTGGTCGCAAGACTGTTGATGCCAAGACCGAGGAACGCATCCGGGCCCTTCGGAGCAAAAAGGGAAAGGACGGCAATCAGATGGGGATAAACAAAATTGCCCGCGAGGTGGGCTGTGGCGTCTCGACTGTGCAGCGAGTACTTGGCGCGCAAGGGGAAACCAAATAGACGCGCCGCGCCTTGCGGGTGCAAGGTAGACGCCACATGCGCTTGGTGGCACGCGGCTGTAAACTGTCGTCCCCATGTTCGAGAAGATTGTTCTTCGACGCTCCGATACCGGGGTAGCGCTCACACTCGGCGAAGTCGCCGAAGCAATGCTGTTCTACGAAAAGGTTCATCTTGTCCTTGACCAGGGGTCGCTTAGATCCCTGATTGACACGTTGGGAATGGACGAACTCTTGGCGCTTTTGGCGCGCAAGCGTCTATCAGCGGTCTATGCTGAGGATATGTTGATGGCACGAAACGAAGCCATCGGCACTTTTCAATTTCATTCGTTTGGAAGCTTCGTATTGTCGGGGAAAGCGGGCGAAAAGCCTCGGAAGAGCCGGAAGGAGCGCCTGGAATTAATCTTCGAGAAGAGCGGTTACTCGCCGCGCGAAGCCCGGAAGTCTATTGAGCAGTTCCTTAAACACGTTCGCGTGACAAAATTTTCAAGTGATCATTTCATTCCCGGCGGTATTCCCAAGGCTGCCGAGGCTGATTTAGCTGATGCGAATTACGTGACAGCGGCAATACGCCGAGTACTGCAAGATAAGGTGGGCTTCGAATCGTTCGCAGAAAACTTGCGGCTTGAATTGATTCAAGTACCGAGAGGTTTTTCAATTCAAAGCAATATCGATTTCACTGAGGGAAATGCACGCCGCAAGGCCACCGACCCCACGCTTGAGGCCGTCACAGAGGGTCACCTAATGGTGGCCCTAGTCGACGCTAGAGGAGACACTACCATTGCATCACACTACGGCGGCGATTTTTATACGTCTGCCGTTAGTTCCGATATCGTGCGCCTACGACACGCGGAGTTGCTGAAACGAAGCGGCATTTCCGCGCAAGAACTGTTGCAGTTCAAAAATATCATTTTGCGAGATTACCCAACAATCCGAGAGGTCATAAATAGCGGAGAACGCACGTTCGATGAATTCCAACGGCTGTTGGACAAATCGGATAGGTTTCGACAGGCGATACATTCCATTGAGCCGGACGCGAGTTTGGTCGAGGAATATTTTCGCGAAGTGACGAAGGAGGGCTGGACATCAAGCCTACCTGTCAAAGCAATACGCTACGTGCTCGCACTCGGTGTTGGTGTCGTAAACCCAGCAGCGGGAGCGGTTGTTTCCGCGGCGGACACATTTCTGTTAGATAAGATCGGCAAGGGCTGGCGACCTAGCCATTTTGTGGACGGCAAACTAAAGCCTTTCCTCGATACCGATCGCTAGGGGAACCCAAGAACACGCGGGGCGCAGGCGAATGGCGGCACGACCAATCGGGCTGCAGCCGGGTGGCGGCCCGCCTAGCGACGGCGGCAACGTCCGCCGGAAAAAGTGGCCGCATAATCGGTATTAAGGGGGCAGAGAGGACGGCGCTGCCGCCATCTGACGAAAGGCTTTAGCCCATAGCGCCAGCGATGTGTTTGGTCGCAGAAGAATTTGAACTGGTGTTCCATCTTTTAGCGCACCGTTCCAATTTTCGCACCATTCAGCGAGCGCGAGCAAAGACGCTGGGACCGCGATTATGAACTCATCGCCTACAACGTTTCCTTCAGCGTTGACCTTCAGACCAGGTAGCTTTGAACCTGGAATCACTACCCTCTTCCGAAATTTGAATTTCAGTACATGTTCCATGAGGGCTCGCGGATCATTATTTTCGGCATGCACATGAGCAATGATAGGCTCACTGCGATTGAGCGGATCTTCTTCGAAAAGGAGGCTGCCTAGCGTGAGTCGCGCAATTATGGCAGCTAGCCCTTTCCCGCGTTGCGGGGTGGAGACCATGAGCCCCCCGATTTCCCACTCTTTATTATCAAGACAAAAGTAAGAAAGGGCGACATAATTGCCGCTTCCATCGCAGGCACACCAAATCTGGCCATCCTCGGCCAAGCGCCGATACATGTCCCAAGTTCTGGGAAATAGGTTCTCATTGGCGGCGACGAAGCCTCGATGCCACTGATATACCCGCGGTCCCTCGTCGGGACGGACGAGCCGTAACTCCAATATACTCACTCTCCCTAGCTGAAGGGCCGGACAATACGGCCCCTCGCATCATGCGATCTAAATCGAGCCGGAGTAACGGTTTCGATCGGCGCTGTGCCGCTTCAGCCTCGAGTCAACAAGATCCGCAAGGAGGCGCAAAGCTGGCTCCCTGCCGAGAGAATGCGGGGCTGATTCGCCGCGCGCCCATCTGCTAATGGTAGGCCGGCTGACTCGAAGCATTCCAGCGAGTTCCGAGTCGTCAAGTTCTAAGATAGCCTGTGCATCGCTAAAAAGACGAGAGAACGCCGCGCGATCCTCAGTAGAGGCGAAGCCTTTCAAGGATGTTGCTAGCTCTTCGAGGGCATGCACGCGAGTACGCTCATGCTCTGACAGCAAATTCTCATCCAGATAGCTAATTTTTCGAAGTGCGTTAGACATAAGATTTATCCAGTACACCAAATTCAGATGCCGTACAGATTGCACGCGAATGGGTCCGGCGTCAAGTATCTTGAAAATTGGTATCTTCTTATGATTCAATAACTTATATTATAATAATGAAACAATCTTTGTGCAAAGTGCACAGAATTAACATCCGGGACAGGAGTGAGCCGCTACAAGCGGGCAAATCCCGAGCCGAAGCTGAGTGTTGCGCCTCGCAAACCGAGAGACCCGCATAAGTCTGCCGGGCATGTGAGCTGCCAGGCTTGCCGGTGAGCGGTCCGCCAAAGGGCTTGCCGCGTAGCGGGCTCTCTGCGCGTGCATCGTCTCGTTAGCGCTACCAAGTAGCTAAGTTTAGCCGGAGCTGCCGGCTCTTTACTCTTGCCGCGAGGCCACACATTGGTCGTGCTTCTCGTGGACCTTATTCGCTCGCGCGCACGTGCGCGTAGGCATAGGCTTGGTTCTGTTCGAAGTGTCGACCAAATAATGACTTCGCTAAATAACAAAATGTTTGTGAAACTCGACAAGCTCTGCGTTTACGGGTTTGACTTGTTTTTTCGAAAATACGATGCCTGCACCGGCCACACTCGTACACACCCCGTCCACAGTGGACGGGTGTGGACCGGCTACTACTTCCACACCACGCCGCAGTGGATCCGCAGTGGACGGGTGCGGACCGGCTACTACTTCCACACCACACCGCAGCACCCTATAAGGGTGCGGAGGGTGTGGAAAGCGCAGGTTAATTGGATCTTCAAACAGCCCCCGGCAAGGAAACGACGACGGCGGTCGCCGGAGAACTTCCCCTGGGTGCGCGCCAGTGGCGGGGCCTCGAAGCGGCGCTCCTGGGGACTCTATGTGGCCGGACGTGGTAGTGATTGATGCCTCGGACATTTGTGACGCTGACGCTACCCGTACCTTCGGTGCGTGCACATCAAAGATTCACGTCCACATGCTGACACACCAGGCGGAAGCTGAAAGCTCCAAGTCGGCCTGTACCTGATCAGGAGAGAGCTATCAGTTAAGTGCATCACGTTATTGCGTCGTGTTGATTGTGCTTTCAGTTAGTTGTGCTATTTAGTCCGGCATACACGATCAAACTGAATCGTGTACAGCCGCTGCTTCGGGGTGCGATCCATTGATCCGCGCACCGGCGTTCACAACCTTTATGGATCACTCGCTCGTGGTGCGTCGGCGTTCCGCTGCCGCTTGCGCTGTTAGAACTTCCGGACGCCCAATCCTTAAGAGGAGGATTGGCAATTATGACGACGATCAATACTGCGATTAAAAACGCGCTCAGAGCTGCGAGGTGTGATGATCCCCACCCGCCACCCATCAGCGATCAGCAAATCGTTCGGATAAAGTCCGTCGAGGCGCTCACTCAGCTGTCACGTATGACGATCTATCACTTGATTAAGGCAGGCAAATTCCCGCCATCAATCCAGCTGTCTGAGAAAGCTCGAGGTTGGCGCCTTCGGGAAATCGAAGAATACTTGGCTACGCGATCCGCCCCTGATTCAACTTCCTGGCGCCCGAGCACGGGGAGATCGATCCGAAAGGAGGCGAATCCTAAAGCGCGCCAGCGGGAGGTGCAATCATGAACCTCCAAAATGAGGAAACCGCGGCCCTCGGCAAAGGGCGCGCGGTCTCTAATCGACAATCGAATGAATCAGACCTAAAAAGTGTATCGCGCAGGCCCGGTGATGGCAATGCCCAAATTCCGATCATTGACTGCACGGTCAATGAGGACGGGCACACCTTCGGCTTTCCGTGTCCGTACTGCCAAGAACGTCGGGGAAGACGCGCACTCGTACCCTCGCGGCACATCCATGGCGATCCGTTCGCGTGGAGCATGCAGCCCGGCGCCGACATGGGGCACAGGGCGGCGCATTGCCACAACCCGGCCTCGCCTTATCTGGATCACCGCGGCATTTATCTGCGATTGAGCCGCGATCACGTCCCCGGAATGGGCAAGCTCGATTCGGAGCAACTCGCCCTACTCCAGCGCGTCGAGAAGGCTCAACTCGACCTTCGCCGCGCGCTGTGCGGCGGCCGCTTTCCACGTATTCGGCTCACCGACGATCCCGACTACGATCCTCGCGAGATCGCTCTTAATGATTTTGCGAGTACGCAAATCGACGCTCTTGTCCGCGAGGCGACAGGCGAACGCGACTATCGCGAGGTGGTGTGCCACGAATGGTGGCGGTGGCCGCGAAAAGGTCTCCTATGGCGGAAGTTCATCGCCGCGGCGGATTCGGAGCAGCTCGCATGGGTGACGGCATGAGCGCCAATGCACAGCCGACCCGCGAGCGGGAGGCGGTCGCGCAGGCGCCACAACGATCAATCTGGGTGGCTGCCGGCAAGGGAATGCTGGGGAGCGTTCGCCAGCAACAAATGAGCTGGCCGGGCTACGTTAAATGGATGCAGGAGCGGTACGTGAAGCTCACCGCCACGAAGGCGGCCTATGCAGCGATGAGCCCGGATGAGAAACATGCGCTCAAGAAGCAATTGACGTTCAGCGTCGGCGCGAAATATCGCAGCAATTCGCGCAAGGCCGAGGCGCTCGAGCTGCGCGAGACGGTGAACATCGATATCGACAAGCAGGCTCCGGAAGTCTACGAGGCGGTGCTGGCCGCCGCACGGCAAACCGGCTACGCCTTCGTGCACGTTGGTAGCAGCTCAAACGAAGTGAACGGCCGCCGCAGCGGTCGCCTGATCTTTCCCCTGAACCGCAGCGTTGAGCCCCGAAAAGAGTTCTCCGCGGTGAGCCGCAAGCTTGCGGAAAAGCTTGGTATCGAGTCGATCGACCCGGTTTCGCATCGAGTGAACCAGATTTGCTACGCCCCCGCGCGTTGTTCCGATGCGTCCGAGGTCTTCGAGGAGTTTGACGGGCCATGTCTCGACGTGAATGCAACTCTCGCTGAGTACGCCGATTGGCAAGATCCGAGTCAGTGGCCGCGCGCGGCGAGCGAGGGTTCCGTGTTCGGCGAGGTATCAAAGCTCGGCGATCCCCGCGACCGACCCGGCCTGATCGGGGCCTTCAATCGTAGTTATGACTTCGTAACCGCAATCGAGACTTTCGATCTGCCGTACGCGCCGACGGATGATGAATGGCGGTGGACGCCGCACGACGCAACATCTTCAGGCGGCGCGAGGCTTTATCCGCCTCCGAATGACTCGACGTACTTCGCTTGGATGTACAACGAGCATCAGCACGGCCTGAGCCCAAAGCGAAACATTCACGCATACGACGCAGTCAGGTTGAGCAAATTCGGCCGTCACGATGAGGGCTTGCCTGACACAACGCCGGTCAAAGAACTTCCCTCGATGCGCGCGATGGACAAGTGGATCCGTGAAAAGCTTCCGAAGGTGGCCGCAGAGCTTGCCGTTCCCGAGTCCGAGTTCTCGGCCTTGCCCGACGAGCCCGGGTCCTCGGATCAGCCAAAGAAAGATCGCCAGTCGCGATTCAAGCCCGTGCCTGTTGGCGAGTTCTCCGATGGGCCCGGGCCTGAATGGATAGTCGACGGCGTGCTGCCACGCTCAGAGCTTGCCGTCATATACGGCGAATCCGGCTGCGGCAAGAGCTTCTTTGCCACAGATATGGCGGCTGCGGTCGCGCGCGGCGTGCCGTGGCAAGGACGCGAGACCAAACAAGGCAAAGTCGTCTATGTCTGCGGCGAATCCCCCGGAGGCTTTCGTAAGCGCTTCCAGGCCTACGCTCATCACCACAAGCTGAAATTGAATGACTTGGACGAATCGATGTTCCTAGTCACCAATGCGCCAGATCTTTGCAAGAGGGAGGATGTTTCGCAGCTTTGCGCCGAGCTACATGCGGTCGGTCCCCTGGCGCTCATCGTGATCGATACCTTGGCGCGTGCAACACCCGGAGCCAACGAGAACAGCGGCGAGGACATGGGAAAGGCATTGAAACACTGCCAGAAGATTCACCAGGAAACCGGCGCGCTCGTCGTCTTAATTCACCACTCTGGGAAGGATCAAGCTCGCGGCGCCCGCGGCTGGTCCGGCATTCGGGCAGCAACCGATACGGAAATCGAAGTCACTAGGCCCGGTGTTTCGTATCGGCTGGCGACTTTGACCAAGCAACGCGACGGCGAGGACGGAACCCCGTTCGGGTTCGAACTCGTGAGCGAGGTATACGGGGTTGACGCGGAGGGGCGCGAGCTGTCGAGCCTCGTAGTCAAACCGGCGGCTGTCGCCGCTGGCCGCCCGAACGCGAAGCCGCTCAGTAATCCGAGGCAAATTGTGGTGTTTAAGACACTGAAAGAGTCTGGAGGGCTGCTCGGTATGGATGACTTGCTGATGCAAGTGTCAGCGAAGTTGCCTCACGATCTGCGCGGAAAAGATCGGCGGCGCGAGGTCGCGGTACGCGCGGTCGAGCAGCTCAGAGGAAAAGGCCTGGTTGCGATAACAAACGACTTTGTTTCCATCACCGACGTTGCTGCGGAGAAATTCACCGCTTTAGAGGAAGATCCTGCGCCTAAGCAAGTTGAACCCACCAAGGCCGAGGCCGAGAAGCCTGCCGAATTAGCAGTCAAAGCCAGGCCGAAGAAGGCTAACCGGCGCAAAGCCAAGAAGTCGCCTGAGGCTCGCGATGCCTCACGGGACGACCGGACCGCGCCGGCAGTCTCCAACGATCCGGTCAGTAAGGCCGAGCCCCAGGACGTGCAGCCCAAAGCCGAGCCGCTTGCGCTGCGCGACGCATTCATGGAGCGGCTCGATGTCGACGCCGGTGTGGCGGACGTCCTGGTGCGGGAGGGATTTTCGACCATTGAGCAAGTCGCTAATGTGCCCGAGAGCGAACTGAGCAGCATCGAAGAACTCGATGAGGAGATCGTCAAAGAGTTGCAGACTCGGGCGCGGACGCTATACGCGGGCGAATCGCTTGGTGGCTTCCCATGAGCTACATACCGAAGCGCGGGCGCACAAGATACTTGACGTCCGATTCGAGGCTCTGGCGCAGGATTATGGTGCGTACGCGCCCGGAGCGCTGGAGCACACGTCGCGTACCTAGAGGACGATACTGGACGCGCCATTTGGAGTCGTCAAAAAAAACAAATTGACCACGTCCACATTGTCGAATGATGAGCGACGGGTGCATCAAAGAAGATGCTGCTCAGGCGTCCGATTGTTGTTGACCGCCCCTCGCTAGGGTGCTATCAAGCGCGTGCGCATGGAATACATGGAATGACGATTGCGGCTTGCTATCTGTCGCCCGAAGGATTGGTGTTCGGGGCCGATAGTACGTCCTCGTTTTTGACGCAGTCGGGGCCCGGCACGGTGGCGTTTCATTTTGATAGGGGAAAAGAGCACGCTGGGTGTCGTGACATGGGGCCTGGGAGGGCTTGGGGCTCTTAGCCACCGCACGTTGCTGGCGAGACTAGCAGACGGTTTGCAGACGAAAGCCCCCGCAACAGTCGCAGATGTAGCAAAGCAATGGGCAGTTCTCTTTTGGAGCGCCTATAGTTCGCAGCTCCAAACCGAGCTAACGACTTTTAGGGCGCTCAAGGTCAAACCAGCGTTTGACCCCAAAGCGGTATCGCCGAGCCCCAATGCGCGGACAAAAGCAGAGGAGGATCAGTTTCAGGCTTTCTCACGGGACTTGGTGGTCGGTTTCTGCCTGGGTGGCTATCTGCTACCGCAGCGCGATCCGGAGGCATTTACGGTCACATTCGAACCTAACCTGACCGCCAGTCCTACACCACTAGCTGTAACGGTTGGTGGCATTCGGTGGTTCGGTGTGCCAAATTTGATCAACAGGCTGATTAATGGGTACGACCTGAATATCCTCCCAGCGGTCATGTCGTCCGGGAAGTGGAGTGGAAGCCTTCAGGAGTTAACAGATTTACTCAACCAGCACCGCCTTCAACACGCTCTGTTACCAATACGTGATGCAATCGACTACGTGTACACCAGCATATACAGCACGATCAAAGCCATGAAGTTTTCCAGCCTTCCGCAGGTATGCGGCGGCCCTATTGAGCTGGCGGTTATCACGACCGACCGAGATTTCCGATGGGTTCGGCACAAGGTTTGGGATTCTGCAATCTACGAGGGGTAGGATATGACGCGAGCCAAACCCAAGAGAGGAACCGGAGTGAAGAAAGCACCTCACAAGAAACCTTCTCTGGTCACAGCGGTAGAGTCGGGACCGAGATGGGTCGAATCAATGCAAGCCCATTTTCAGCAAACCGGGTACTACCGCGCTGACGATTTAAACCGATTGCTCGGCGACCCCCGGGATGCGGTCGGTCAGCTCTCGCATGAAAGTGCAAAAGTAGTCAGCCTCATCTCGAAGTAAGCGGCAATCAGTCCGCGCCCGCTCAGTCGCCGCACGGTCTGCGGCGCTACCATGCGGCATGGCGAACAAAGAGCAGCCCAAGAGGGGCGGCTGACCGAGGCGGGGGGGTACGGTCCCGGCCTCGTACCCTGTCATTGCTATGCTAAGCTATTGATTTATGGCGCCCGCAGACTCCCTCTCCGGGCACCAGAACATAAATGGAAATATGCATCTACCAGATCCTTTACCCCTGTACCGCAAGGGAACCGGACAGCCTTTGAATTTCTGCAGTCACTGCGGCGCACCCGTCACCTCGAAAATTCCCGACGGGGACCACCTGCTGCGCTTCGTGTGCACGGGCTGCGGCATGATTCACTACAAGAACCCGCTGCTGGTCTTGGGCTGCGTGCCGCACTGGCAGGGCAAAATACTGCTGTGCCGGCGCGCCATCGAACCGCGCCGGGGGTTCTGGACGGTGCCTGCGGGATTCATGGAGAACGGCGAAACCATGCAGCATGCGGCGGCGCGCGAATGCTACGAAGAGGCCTTGGCAACCGTGGAGGTCGGCTCCCTGCTCGCCGTGGTCAACGTGACCCACGCCGGCCAGGTGCACGTGATGTTCAGGGCGCAGCTCACGAAGCCGCAGTTCGCGCCGGGCCCTGAGAGCCTGGAAGTCGGCTTGTACGACGAGGCCGACATTCCCTGGGCGGAGCTCGCCTTCCCGAGCGGCGAGTTCACGCTGCGCAAGTACTTCGCCGATCGCGCCGCGGGGCGCGAGGATCACCATTTCACGGAGCTGTTGCGCCCGCTTAAGTCCTAAGGCGCCCGTTTGAGTTGTGGCAGAATAGCGGCCGCTGTTCATCAGGAAGGGTAAGTCATGGCGTTCGTGGTCACCGAAAGCTGCATCAAGTGCAAATACATGGACTGCGTGGAAGTCTGTCCCGTCGACTGCTTCCATGAGGGCCCGAATTTTCTCGTGATCGACCCGGATGAATGCATCGATTGCACGCTGTGCGAACCGGAATGTCCGGTCGAAGCCATCTTCTCAGAAGAGGATATTCCCAAGGGTCAGGAGAGTTTCCGTCAGCTGAACGCGGAGCTTGCCAAGCAATGGCCGGTGATCAGCGAGATGAAGGAGCCGCCGGCGGACGCCAAGCAATGGGACGGCGTCAAGGACAAGCTGAAATATCTGGAGCGATGAGCCGGCCCCTGGGAGCAATGAGCCGGCCCGCCGTGCGTGCGCATCGTAGCGCAGCTGCGCTGGCGGTTCGCCACGCTCGCGGGTAGCCGCGCTAGCGGTTCGCCATCAGTGTTTGTTTGATCGCCTGCACCAGCTCTTTCGGCGGCATGTATCCGTTGAGGAAATCGCCGCTCTCGGTGATGATCGCCGGCGTCCCGCGCACTCCAACGGTTTGTCCGAGCTGGAATTCGCGCTCTACCGGCGTCGGTGAGCAAGTCTTGTTCATGTCGAGCTGAGCCCCGGCCTTCGCCCGAGTGAGCGCCTCATTGCGATTCGCCGAGCACCACACGACCTCCGCCTTGCGCCAGCTTTCCGTATTCGGCCCGGTGCGCGGATAGAACAGGTAGCGGACCCGCACCCCGAGCTTGTTAAGCTCCGCCATGTCGCTGTGCAGTTTGCGGCAGTATTGGCAGTCGACGTCGGTGAACACGGTGATGGTGTACTGCGGGTTCTTCGGCGAGAAGATCAGCATCTGCGACTCCGGCACCGCGTTGATCAGCGCGAGCCGCGCATGGGATCGAATCGCCTCGGTCAGATTCTCCCGCGTGCTCATGTCGTACAAATTGCCGTCGAGAAAATATTTCCCGTCGGCGGTCAGATAGCTCACCTCGGCGCCCTGGATGAATTCATAGATGCCGGAGATGGGCGAAGGCTTCAAATCCTCGACCTTCGCTCCGGGCGGCAGCAGCTTCATCAGCGCCGTCCGGGGGTCGGCAGCGGGAGCGGCGGTGGCGGCGGCGGCGGCGGCAGCGGGAGCGGCGGGAGCGGCAACGGCGGACGGCTGTTCGGCCGCCACGGCTCGCACGTTCAAGCCGGCACCCGCGGCGACCGCGGCCAGGACAGCAAGGGACTTCAACATGGAGCGCTCCATAAGATCAGTGGGGACTATGACTGCGCCGCGGGCGAGTGGTTCATTGAAATTCTACCAGACCACTGCGGTACGATGTCGGGCGCCGCGGCGCGCGCCATGCGCTAGCCGCGCGGATGGTGCTGGGCGTGCAGCTCTTTCAAGCGCTCGCGCGCAACATGGGTGTAGATTTGCGTCGTCGATAGGTCGCTGTGCCCCAGCAGCATCTGCACCACACGCAGGTCCGCCCCGTGATTGAGCAGATGGGTGGCGAACGCGTGGCGCAGCGTATGCGGGGAAAGTTCCTTTTCGACGCCGGCCTTCTTCGAGTAGCGCTTGATGATGTGCCAGAACGCCTGGCGGGTCATCCGATCGCCCCGGCGCGTGGGGAACAAATAGTCGGTTTGCCGTTCCAGCAGGATTTCGACGCGCGGGCCCTGGATGAATTGCTGCAGCCATTTGACCGCCTCATCCCCCAGGGGAATAAGCCGCTCGCGGTTGCCCTTGCCGACCACACGCATCACGCCTTGATTCAAATTCACCTGGTTGTGCTTGAGGCTCACCAGTTCGGAGACGCGCAATCCCGTGGCATACAGCACTTCGAGCATGGTGCGGTCGCGGTGGCCCAATGGGTCGGATACCGTCGGCGCTTCGAGCAGGGAGTCGACCTCCGCCTCGGTGAGCGACTTGGGCAGTGAGCGGCCGATCTTCGGCATCGCGATCTGCGCCGTGGGATCGAGTGCGATCAGGCCCTCGCGCATCATGAAGCGAAAGAAGCGCCGGAAGCTCGACAGCTGCCGCGCGGTGGATCGCGGCCTCGATCCGCCCTCGACGCGCGCGGAGATGAACCCGAGCAGCTCGATGCGGGTGGCTTTCAGCAGAGCGCTGTCGCGCTCTTCGAGCCAGCGCGCCAGAGCGGTCAAATCGGCCCGGTAGGCTGCCAATGTGTTCGCCGACAGGCCGCGTTCCATCCACACGGCATCGAGGAAGCGCTGCAAAGCCGGATCCGTCGCATCGCGGCTTGGCGGTATCCCTTTGCCTGAGGTGCGTGTATAAACCGTCCGTTTCAAAGCCGTCGCCATAGTTTCCCGCGTGTAAGTCGCACGAAATGGTGCTGTACGCGCTTTACTATTTGCAGTATGCGAGGCGCGCTCGCCGATCGGCGTGATTAGTCTCACAGTAAAGGGAACTATTAACATAAGGAGAACCAGATCACAGAAGTCTTAAGCCCCACGCTCCGCCAGCGACTCTACGCGGCCTATTGCCTGGTGCTGTTCTCGGGGATGGCGATGGCCGCGCTCGGGTTCAGCGTGTTCCTGCCGAGCCTGCGCGCCCGGCGCCGGGCCGCCGGCGCGTTTTCACGTGGGTTTTTCCGCGCTGCGGGAATTCCGCTGCGCGTCCATGGAATCGAGCGGCTGCCGCGTGCGCCATGCGTCATCGTCGCCAATCACGCCAGCTACATCGATGGGATCGTGGCGGTGGCGGCGTTGCCGCCCGAATTTGCCTTCGTCATCAAGAAGGAGATGGTGCGGGTACCGCTCGTGAGCTTGCTGCTGCGGCGTCTCGGCTCGGCATTCGTCGACCGCGTCGATCGGCACAAAGGCGGATCCGACACGCGCCGGGTATGGAAGCTCGCCGCCGCCGGCCAGTCCTTCGTGTTCTTTCCGGAGGGCACCTTCGATTCGACCCCAAGGATCGGCAAATTCCTGGGCGGCGCCTTCGCCACCGCCGAGCGCTCGAAGATGCCGGTCGTCGCGGTGGCCATCCACGGAACACGCGACGTGCTGCCCACCGGCACGCTGCGGATGCGGCGCAAGCTCATTCGCTTCGAAGTCCTGGGGGTTCTCGATCCACACGGAGCCCGCCACCGCAGCCGCGAGCTGATCGCACAGGCGGTCGGGGAGCCACTTGCCCCTTAGATGTATAATCGGCACATGAACCAAGACCCAGTCGTCATTCTCGGCGCGCGCCGTACCCCGGTGGGAGCCTTCCAGGGCGTTTTCGCCGGCGTCACCGCGCCGCAATTGGGCTCGGTGGCGATCAAGGCGGCGCTCGCGGATTCCAAGGTCGCGGCCGCGGACGTCGATGAAGTGATCATGGGCTGTGTGCTGCCGGCCGGTCTTGGCCAGGCACCCGCGCGCCAGGCCGCGCTCGGCGCGGGCATCCCCTCGAGCACTCCTGCCACCACGGTCAACAAAATGTGCGGCTCCGCGATGCGCGCCGTGATGCTCGCCGCGGATCAATTGCGGGCCGGCTCCGCCCGGGTGGTCGTCGCCGGCGGCCTCGAATCGATGACCAACGCTCCTTACCTGCTGCCGAAGGCGCGCGCCGGTTATCGCATGGGACACCAGGAAGTGCTGGACCACATGTTCACCGACGGACTGCAGAGCCCTTGGGACGGGCAGCTCATGGGCTGCTTTGCCGAGGCGACGTCGGCCAAGTACGATTTTACGCGCCAGGCGCAAGACGATTACGCGCGCGAGTCGGCGCGCCGCGCACAAGCCGCCATTGCGAGCGGCGCATTTGCGCTGGAAGTGGCGCCGGTGACGGCGAAGACCCGCAAGGGCGAGGCGCTGATCGACAAGGACGAGACGCCCTCCACACTCGATGTGTCGAAAATTGCCGGGCTCAAGCCGGCCTTCAAGAAGGACGGCACGGTGACCGCGGCGAGCTCCGCCAGCATTTCCGATGGCGCCGCCGCCTTGGTGCTGGCGCGCGAATCGCTCTGCAAGGCGAAGGGCCTTGCGCCGCTGGCGCGCATCTTGGGCTATGTGAGCTTCGCCAGAGAGCCGGAGTGGTTCACTCTGGCGCCCGTCGGCGCGATCCGAAAATTGCTCGCCCAGCTCGAGTGGCGGGCGGCGGACGTCGATCTGTACGAAGTGAACGAGGCGTTCGCGGTGGTTGCGATGGCGGCGATCAAGGACCTTGGGCTCGATCCCGCGAAGGTGAACGTCAACGGCGGCGCCTGCGCGCTCGGACACCCGATCGGCGCCACCGGCGCGCGTATCCTGACGACGCTGCTGTACGCACTGAAGGCGCGCGGCAAGCAGCGCGGGATCGCGAGCCTGTGCATCGGTGGGGGCGAAGCGACGGCCATCGCCATCGAAGTCATCTGAAATGGGCGCGCGCTGAGGTGGCGGTCGAGGAGCCGATTCTGACTGCCCACGCCGGCGGCGTGACGCGCATCACCATCAACCGGCCCGCCAAGCGCAATGCGCTTGACCGCGCGACCGTCGGTGCGCTGACGACGGCGCTTCAGCGCTGCGCAAGCGACCCCGCGGTGCGGGTGGTGCAACTCACCGGTGCCGGCGACGCGTTTTGCGCCGGCGCCGATCTTGCGGAGATGCAGGCGCAGCGCGATGCCTCCGAGGAGGCCAACCTGGCCGACGCAGAGCGGCTCGCCGGCCTGCTCGGCCTCCTCGATTCGCTGCCAAAGCCGACGCTGGCGCGGGTCAACGGCGACGGCTATGGCGGTGCGCTGGGACTGCTCGGCGCGTGCGACATCGCGGTCGCGGCAAGTCATGCGAAGTTCGCCTTCACCGAAGTGCGCCTGGGGATCATACCGGCGGTGATCTCGCCGTTCGTGCTCGCGAAAATAGGCGAAGCGGCGGCGCGGCGCTATTTCCTGACCGCCGAGACGCTGACGGCCGAGCGGCTGAGAGAGCTCTCGCTGGTGCACGAAGTGGTGCCGGCCGCCGAGCTCGAGCGCAGCTGCGAGCGAATTTGCGCGTCGCTCCTGCAGGCGGCCCCGGGCGCCTTGGCGCAGGCCAAACTGCTGATCCGCGACGTCAGCCGCTCGGGAGGCACGCGGGCCGCGGTCTCCGCCGAGATGGGGAAGCGGCTCGCGCGCCTGCGCGTACAGCCCGAAGCGCAGGAGGGCTTCGAGGCGTTTTTCAACAAGCGCAAACCGGGGTGGGCGTCCCTGCCCTGACCATGCCCAATCCATTGGCCATCCTTAGTTGGCGGCGTCCGTGGCCTATCAACATGGTGATCCCCACTCAGTAAAGCGACATCGGTGGGAGAATCCCCTCACGGGCTGACCGCCAGGTGGATTTCTCGTCCAAAATAGGCGTTTATGGTCTACTACGCCGCCGTTTCAACGCGACGAATGGGTTTTTATGACCGAAAACCAACGTGATGTCATGGAGTACGAGGTTGCCATCGTCGGCGCCGGCCCCGCCGGTCTGGCCTGCGCAATCCGGCTCAAGCAGCTGAATCCGGAGTTGAGCGTGTGCGTGCTGGAAAAGGCCGCGAGCCTCGGCGCGCATTCTCTGTCGGGCGCGGTCATGGAACCGGGACCCCTCGATGAACTGCTGCCGCAGTGGCGCGAGCACGCCCCGGCGACATGCGTGCCGGCCGCGCGCGACGAATTCCTGTATCTGACCCGGCGCAAGCGCTACCGGCTGCCGATCACCCCGCCACAGATGGTGAATCACGGCAATTTCATCATCTCCCTCGGGCAGCTGATTCCGATTCTCGGCGCCGAGGCGGAGAGGCTCGGCGTCGACGTATTCGCAGGGTTTGCCGCAAGCGAGGCGCTGTTCGACGACTCCGGCGCCGTGAAGGGCGTGCGCATCGGCGACATGGGCGTGCAAAAGAACGGCGAGCCCGGCCCGAATTTTGCGCTGGGACCGGAGATTCACGCGAAAATCACCATGCTCTGCGAAGGCTGCCGCGGCAGCACCTCCAAGCAGCTCATCAGGCGCTTCAAGCTCGATGCCGGCAAGTCCCCGCAAACCTACGGCCTGGGATTCAAGGAGCTGTGGCAGTTGCCCCCGGGGCGCGTACAGCCCGGCCTCATTCAGCACACCGTCGGCTGGCCGCTCGACCGCCGCACCTACGGCGGAAGCTTTCTTTATCACCTCGACAACGATCGCGTCTACGTGGGCTTCGTGGTGGGCTTGGATTACGAGGATCCGCGGTTCAAGCCCTTCGAAGCCTTTCAGCAGTACAAGAACCACCCGCAGATCAGCGAGCTGCTGCGCGGCGGGGAGATCATCGCCGGCGGTGCGCGCACCGTGATCGAGGGCGGTTATCAATCCATGCCGACGCTCGAGATGCCCGGGGCGATGCTGTTGGGCGATGCGGGCGGCACCCTCAACACGCCGAAGATCAAGGGGATTCACCAGGCGATACGTTCCGGCATGACTGCCGCCGCGCACTACATCGAGAGCGGCACGAGTTTAGGCTTCGACAAGCGCTGGCGCGAATCGGCGGGCGGCCGCGAACTGTACAAGGTGCGCAACATACGTCCCGGCTTCAATCGCGGCCTCTGGTTCGGCCTCGCCAATGCCGCCCTGGAAACCATCACGTTCGGCAAGCTGCCGTGGACTCTGGCCAATCATGCCGACGACAGGGCGCTCAAGCGCTTGAGCGAGTACGCCTCGCCGGATCGCGGTTGGGGCGATAGGGAGCTGCCGCCGCGCGACCGCCTGGCGTTCGTGTTCTTCGCCTCGACCATGCATGATGAGAACCAGCCCGTGCACCTGCACGTCGCGGACACCGCGCTGTGCGCCACCCGCTGCGTCAGCGAATTCGGCAATCCGTGCACGAACTTCTGCCCGGCCAACGTCTACGAGATGATCGCGGACGGCAGCGGCGGCACCAAACTGCAGATCAATGCGTCGAACTGCGTGCACTGCAAGGCCTGCGACATCAAGGAGCCTTACCCGGATCAAATCACCTGGGTGCCTCCCGAGGGCGGTTCCGGGCCCAATTACCAAAGCCTGTAGCACCGGCTGTGCCGAATTGACGCGTCGCGCGAACCGGACGTGACCTTAGCCCCGCAAACCGTCGGCGCGCGCCTGCACGAAGCGGTCGCCGCCGGCCGCCTGGAGTTCGACGCGGCTCAGCAGGAGGCAGCCGCGCGCCTGGACGCCTTGAGCGCTCGCCTGCGCTCGAGGCCGCGCGGTTTGCTGAAAGCGTTGAGTGCGCGAAAAAAGGCCGCCGAGCGCGGGCTGTACCTGTGGGGCGGCGTGGGCCGCGGCAAGACGCTGTTGATGGACATGTTCTTCGCTTCGCTCGAGCTGCCGCAAGCGAAGCGCTGGCACTTCTATCGCTTCATGCGGGACGTGCACGCCGAGCTCGGCGGCATCAGCGGTCAGACGCGGCCGCTGGAGGCGGTGGCGCAGCGCATCGCCCGGCGTGCGCAAATCGTCTGTCTCGACGAGTTCTTGGTGGCCGACATCGCCGATGCGATGATACTCGGCGGTCTCCTCGACGGGCTGTTCCGCCGCGACGTCACGCTGGTCGCCACCTCGAACCTCGCGCCGCAGGATCTGTACCAGGATGGGCTGCAGCGCCAGCGGTTCGTGCCCGCCATCGAACTGCTGCAATCCCATGTCGAAGTCCTGCACCTGGACATCGGCGTCGACTATCGACTGCGCCAGCTCGAGCAGGCGCCGACCTACCTGGACGCCAAGCTGCCGGCCGCTCGTGCCGCTCTCGAGGCGCGCTTCGCAGCGCTCGCCCGCGGCAGCGCGACGGGCACCGTGATGCTCACCGTCGAAGGGCGGCCGATGCAGGCTCTCGCCACGGGTCCCGGCATGGTCTGGTTCGACTTCAGCGAGCTGTGCGAAGGTCCGCGCAGTCAGAACGACTATATCGAGCTCGCGCGCCTGTACGGCACGATGTTCATCTCGAACATCCCGCAGTTCACGCCACAGCACGAGGATGCGGCGCGCCGCTTCATCATGCTGATCGACGAGCTCTACGACCGCGGCGTCAAGATCGTCGTGTCGGCCGCGGCGGCGCCGGCTGATCTGTACCATGGAGAGCGGCTGAACCGCGAATTCGAGCGCGCCGCGAGCCGGCTCATCGAGATGCAGACACAGCTTTATCTCGCGGGCCGGCACCGTGCCTGAAGCGCCGCAGCGCAAGCCCTGGCATAATTCGCCCATGTCGACGGTTGCCGAATTCAAAATAGAATACAAACAGGTACTCGATCCAAAGGGCGACATCGTGGCGCCGCTGCCGGAGTTCGCCGCGAACTCAAGCGAAGTGCTGCGCATGTACCGGGCAATGACCTGCGTGCGGGTCTTCGACCACAAGGCCGTCAATCTGCAGCGCACGGGTCAGCTCGGTACCTATCCGTCGTGCCTCGGGCACGAGGCCGCCCACGTGGGCGTCGGTGCGGCCATGCGGCCCGAGGACGTGCTCGCTCCGGTATACCGCGAATTCGGCACGCAGCTGTGGCGCGGCGTGACCATGACGGAGATATTGACGTACTGGGGCGGCGACGAGCGCGGCAACGACTTTGCCCATCCGAGAGAGGACTTTGCCTGGTGCGTGCCCATCGCCACCCAGACCCTGCATGCGGCCGGGGCGGCAATGGCGTTCAAGCTGCGCAAGGAGCCGCGCTGTGCGCTCGCCTACATCGGCGACGGCGGCACCTCGGAGGGCGCCTTCTACGAGGCGCTCAATCTATCCGGCGCGCGCAGATTGCCCGTCGTGTTCGTGATCGTGAACAACGGCTGGGCGATTTCCGTTCCCGTGGCCGCGCAAACGGTGGCGCAGACCCTTGCGCAAAAGGCCGTGGCCGCAGGCATTCCCGGGGTGCAGGTGGACGGCAACGACGTGTTCGCCGTGCGCGAGACCGTGGGCCGCGCGCTCGAGAACGCGCGGCGCGGCGGGGGCCCGACCTTGATCGAGGCGCTCACCTATCGGCTGAGCGACCACACCACCGCCGATGACGCGAGCCGCTATCGGAGCAGCGCCGAAGTCAAGGAAGCCTGGGCGCTGGAGCCCTTGATACGCATTCGCGAGTATTTGCTTAAGGGCGACGCGTGGAGCGAGGCGAAGGAGCAGGCGCTGCTGCAGGAATGCACGCACCAGGTCGACGCCGCGGTGAGCGAGTATCTGAATGCCGCCCGGCCGTCCACCGACGCCATGTTCGACACCTTGTTCGCACAGCTGCCGCTGCACCTGCGCGAGCAGCGCGCCGTGGCGCGCAAATACGGCACGAAGCCCAGCGGTCATTGAATTGGCGAAAATAACCATGGTCGAGGCCATCGCAATGGCGCATGGCTGGGAGATGCAGCATGACGACAGCGTCGTCGTGATCGGGCAGGACGTCGGCGTGAACGGCGGCGTATTCCGGGCGACCGCGGGACTGCAGTCGCGCTTCGGCAAGGACCGCGTGCAGGATACGCCGCTCGCCGAAGCGACCATCGCCGGCATGTCGGTCGGCATGGCGACCCACGGCCTGAAGCCGGTGGCGGAGATTCAGTTCATGGGGTTCATGTATCCGGCGCTCGATCAGATCGTGAATCACATGTCGCGCATGCGCAATCGCACGCGCGGACGCCTGACCTGCCCCGTGGTCATCCGCACGCCGCACGGCGGCGGCATCCACGCGCCCGAGCACCACTCGGAAAGCACCGAAACCATGCTCTGCCACATTCCCGGGATTCGCGTCGTGTGCCCGTCGTCCCCGGCGCGTGCCTACGGCCTCTTGCTCGCCGCGATTCGTGATCCCGATCCGGTGATGTTCCTCGAGCCGGTGCGTCTGTACCGGGCGATGCGCCAGGAGGTGATCGACGACGGGCAGGCGCTGCCGCTCGACCACTGCTTCATCCTGCGCGAGGGCAGCGACGTCACGATCGTCACCTGGGGCGCCATGACCATCGAAACGCTGCGCGCGGTGGGCGAGCTCGACGCCCAGGGCATCGATGCCGAGGTCATCGACCTCGCCACCTTGAGCCCGATCGACAGCGAAGCGATCCTCGAGTCGGTGGCCAAGACGGGCCGGCTGGTGATCGTGCACGAAGCAGCCCGCAATGTCGGCGTCGGCGCGGAAATTGCGGCGATCGTGGCCGAGCATGCGTTGTACGACTTGCGCGCTCCCATCCGTCGCGTCGCCGGCTTCGACACCGTCATGCCGCTGTTCAAACTCGAGCACGACTACATTCCGAGCGTGCAGCGCATCGTCGATGCGGTGCAACTCACGTGCAACGACTAGAGATTTGCAGCATGAGCACATTCAAGCTACCGGATCTGGGCGAAGGCTTGGCCGAGGCGGAGATCCTCGAATGGCACGTCAAGCCGGGCGACCACGTGCTCGTGGACCAGCCGATGGTATCGGTGGAAACGGCCAAGGCGGTGGTCGAGGTGCCGGTTCCCTACACGGGCACCGTCGTTGCGCTGCACGGCGCCGTCGGCGACATCGTCGCCACCGGCGCCCCGCTGATCGATTTCGATTCGGGCACCGTGGTCGGCAGCATGCCGGCGACGAGCGAGGAGGAGTTCGTCGAATCCGCCACGCCCTCGCGCACACGCGGCAACGGCGCCGGCAACGGCAGCGGCGAGGAGCGCGGCCGCGCGGTACCGATCGCGCGCGCGCTTGCGCGCCGCTTCGGGATCGAACTTAAGAACATCGCGGGCAGCGGACCTAAGGGGCTGATCAAGCTGGACGATGTTCTGGAGCAGGTGCAGCTACTCGCCGCGCGCGCTCTCTCGCCTCCCGAGGCGCCGAGTCCGGTCGTCCCGCCGGGCGCCAGCGTCGAGCCGCTGCGCGGCGCGCGGCGCGCCATGGCGTACAGCATGTCGCAGTCGCGCGATCAAATCCCCCTGAGCACCGTGTGCGACGATGCCGACATCCACTCGTGGTCGCGCCGCGGCGATTACATGCTGCGGCTCATGCGCGCCATGATCGGCGCCTGCCGCACCGAGCCCGCCTTGAACGCCTGGTACGATTCGGCCGCAAACTCGCGCATTCTTCTGGAGCACATCGATCTCGCGATCGCCGTCGATACGCCGGGCGGCTTGATCGTGCCGGTGCTGCGCGGCATCCAGGACAAGACGCCCGACGAGCTGCGCGCGGCGCTGCTCGCGCAAAAAGCTGCTGCCCACGAGCGCAACATCGCGCCGGAGGATCTGCGCGACTTCACCTTGATGCTGTCGAATTTCGGTACGCTAGCGGGCCGCTATGGCATTCCGCTGGTGGTGCCTCCCGCGGTCGCGATCCTAGGCGCGGGCAAGGTGCGGCAGGATGCGGTGGTGGTCGAGGGCGCCGTCGTGGCGCATCGGCGCATGCCGCTGTCATTGAGTTTCGATCATCGCTGCATCACCGGCGGCGAGGCGTGCCGATTTCTGGCCGCCGTCATCGGCGATCTCGAGAGTCCGGACTAAAGTTGAGGATACGACCATGCGCCAGACGACCAGCGAACGGTACCGAAAGACAGTCTCCGCCGTCGCGTCTGTAGCGGCCCATTTGCCGAAGGCGGTGCGCGGCACGGATCGCAAGCGCTTCCTGCAGACGTACTACGCCAACGTCGATGCCGAGGATTTGGCCACGCACGATACCGCCGCGCTCGCCGCGGTGGCCCTGTCGCACCTTCAGTTCGCGCGGCAGCGTCGTGGCCGCGCCTTGGTGCGCGTATTCAATCCGACGCTGGCCGAACACGGCTACACCTCGCCGCACACCGTCATCGAGATGGTCAACGATGATATGCCGTTTCTGGTGGATTCGATCGGCCTCGCGCTGACGCGGCACGCACTCACGCTGCACTTTCTAGCGCATCCGATCTTCGCCGTTGCGCGCGACAGCGCCGGGGTCTTGCGCTCCGTCGAGGAGCGCGGCGGCGGCGGCGACAGGCGTCAGCGGCTCGAGTCGTTCCAGCACGTCGAAGTGGATCGCATGGTCGATCCGGCGATACTCCATACCCTGTGTGCGGAGATCGAGCGCAGCATGCGCGATGTGCGCGTCGCCTGCGCCGATTGGGTCAAGATGCTGAGCGCCACCCGGCAGACGGCGGATGACATGAATTCGCTGCACACGCGTTTCGATCCGCGCGACGTGAGCGAATCGCAGGCGCTGCTCGCGTGGATGGAAAGGCATTTCATTTTCCTGGGCTTCAGGGAATACCGCCTGCGCAGCCGCAAGGGCGACGCCGCCTTGGAACCCGTGGAGGCCAGCGGCTTGGGGATCCTGCGCCCGGGCCACAAGCGCGCGAAGAGCACCCACCGGACGCTGCCCGCCGACATTCGCCGCCAAAGCCGCTCTCGCGACCTGGCCCTCGTGACCAAGGCAAACCTGCAATCCACGGTGCATCGGGCGGGATACCTCGACTACATCGGAATCAAGCAATTCGATCCTGACGGACGTCTGATCGGCGAGCGGCGATTTTTGGGTCTGTGGACCTCGGCCGCCTACAACACCAACCCGCGCGAGATTCCCCTGGTGCGCCACAAGGTCGCCCAGGTGGTACTGCACTTCGCGCTGGCGCCGGACAGCCATGACGGCAAGGCGCTGCAGCACATTTTGGATTCCTTTCCGCGCGATGAGCTGTTCCAGGCGAGCGTGGCCGACCTCAATCGCATCGTCACAGGGATCCTCGGCCTGCAGGAACGGCCGCGGGTGCGTCTGCTGATGCGGCGCGACCCATTCAGCCGCTTCTATTCCTGCCTCATTTTCGTGCCGCGCGAGAAATACAACACCCAGGTGCGCCAACGCATCGAGCAGGTCATCGGCGAGGCCTTCAGCGCGTTCCGGGTGGAATCTCAGGTTCAGATCGCCGAGTCGAATCTCGCCAGGATCCACATCGTCGCCCGCACGCTGCCGACCGAGGCGGCGCGCATCGATACCGCCGCATTGGAACGGCGCGTCGAGATCGCCGCCCGCTCATGGGCCGATTCATTCAAGACCTCGCTGCTGGCGCGCTTCGACGAGGCGTATGCATTGAAGCTGTTTGCGACCTATGCTCAGGCTTTTCCCGCCGCCTACACCGAGGATTTTCAGAGCGATGCCGCCGCGCTGGATGTGACCTTCCTCGAGGCGGCCGACAAGGAGCCGCAGCGCCTGTATCTGGACATATACCGGCCCGAGCCGGGCCGCAAGGACCGGTTTTTCCTGAAGATCTTCCGCGTCCGGGATGCCATACCGATTTCCGATCTGCTGCCGATGCTCGAGAACATGGGGCTGAAGGTGATCGCGGAACGGCCGTACGGGTTGGAGTTCCCCGGCGGAGGCCGCGCCTGGATTCAAGACCTCGAGCTCGTCATCCAGGGCTCGGCGGTGGACAAATTCGAAGCGCTGGAAGGTGAAATCAAGAGCTCGTTCACCGCCGTCTGGACCGGCCACATGGACAACGACAGCTTCAACCGCCTGACTCTCGCGGCCGGTGTGCCGTGGCGCATCGTGACCGTGCTGCGCGCCTATTGTCGCTATCTGCTGCAAACCGGTCTGCCCTTCAGTCAGGGATACATCGCGCAGGTGCTGGTGAACCATGCGGATATCGCGCGCGGCCTCGCCGATCTATTCGAGGCGCGCTTCAACCCCGACCTCTCCGCGGCGGCGCGGCGCCGCGCACTCGCCCGGCTCGACCAGCAACTGCGCTCGGAGCTCGAGAAGGTCACGGGCTCCGACGAGGATCGCATTCTGCGCGCGTTGTGGAATGCGCTGTCGGCGACCGTGCGCACCAATGCCTACCAGACCGCGGACGCGGGCCAATTCAAAGGCTATCTGTCCTTCAAGCTCGAAAGCCAGAAGCTGCGCGAGCTGCCGCTGCCGAAGCCGATGTTCGAGGTATTCGTTTTTTCGACGCGCATGGAGGGCGTGCATCTGCGCATGGGTTTCGTGGCGCGCGGGGGCATCCGCTGGTCGGACCGGCGCGAGGACTTCCGTACCGAGGTGCTCGGGCTGATGAAGGCGCAGCAAGTCAAAAATACCGTGATCGTGCCGGTCGGCGCCAAGGGCGGATTCGTAGTCAGACGCAAGCTGGCCGGCGACCGCGAGGCGCAGCAGGCCGAGGTGATCGCGTGCTACCAGACGCTGATTCGCGGGTTGCTGGACGTCACCGACAACATCGTCGAGGAAAAGATCGTGCCTCCCGCGCGCGTCGTGCGCCACGACGGCGACGACGCGTACCTCGTTGTCGCGGCGGACAAGGGCACCGCCACATTCTCGGACATCGCCAATGCGATCTCCGAGGAATACGGCTTCTGGCTCGGCGACGCCTTCGCCTCGGGCGGCTCGGCCGGATACGACCACAAAAAAATGGCGATTACCGCGCGCGGCGCCTGGGAATGCGTCAAGCGCCACTTTCGCGAAATCGGCAGGGATATCCAGAATCAGGATTTCACCGTGGCGGGCATCGGCGATATGGCCGGCGACGTATTCGGCAACGGCATGCTGCAGTCGCCGCACATCCGGCTGGTCGCGGCGTTCAATCACCAGCACATTTTCCTCGATCCGCAGCCCGATGCGGCGCGCTCGTTCCGCGAACGCGAGCGGCTGTTCCGCCTGCCGCGCTCCTCCTGGGATGATTACTCCAAGGGTGCGATTTCGAAGGGCGGCGGTGTGTACTCGCGCGGCGCCAAGAGCTTGAGCCTGTCGCGCGAAGCCCAGACCTTGCTGGATCTGCCGGCGCAGGTCGCTCCCAACGAGGTCATCAAGGCCATCTTGAAATCGCACGTCGATCTGCTCTGGAACGGCGGCATCGGCACCTACGTCAA
Organism: Steroidobacteraceae bacterium; assembly: GCA_052326345.1. Classification (GTDB taxonomy): domain Bacteria; phylum Pseudomonadota; class Gammaproteobacteria; order Steroidobacterales; family Steroidobacteraceae; genus Bog-1198. Next base: position 34,166 of record JBKQOZ010000007.1, read on the forward strand.
GGCGAGCGCCGAAAGCCACAGCGACGTCGGCGACCGCAGCAACGACGCGGTGCGCATCGACGGCGTCGAACTGAACTGCAAAGTCGTCGGCGAAGGCGGCAATCTGGGACTCTCGCAGCGAGGGCGCATCGAGTTCGCACGCCGCGGCGGCAGGCTCAATACTGACTTCATCGACAATTCCGCCGGCGTGAACACCTCGGACGTCGAAGTGAACCTTAAAATTCTGTTGAACGGCGCCGTTCGCTCGGGGGAAATCACCCGCGCGGCCCGCGATCGCCTGCTGGTTCAAATGACGGATGAAGTGGCGGCGCTGGTGTTGCGCAACAACTACCTGCAGGGCCAGGCGATCAGCACCGGCGAGCACCAGGCGAAGGAGCGCTTGAGCGAAGCGGCCTTCGTGATCCGCGCGCTGGAGCGCTCCGGCGATTTGAATCGTTCCTTGGAGTTCTTGCCGACCGATGAGGAAATCGCCGAGCGGCGCAAGGCCGGCGAGGGCCTGACGCGTCCCGAACTCGCCATCACGCTGAGCTATTCCAAAATCTGGCTGTACAAGGCGCTGGTCAATTCGAACGTGCCGGAAGACCCCTACTTGTCGGCCGAACTGAACCGCTATTTTCCCGCGCCGGTGCGCGAGCGCTTCGCCGCGCGTTTGAAGCGCCATCGCCTGCGCCGCGAGATCATCGCCACGTCCATCACCAACAGCCTGATCAACCGCGTGGGGCCGGTGTTCCCGGTGCGCGCGCAGGACGATACCGGCGCGGACCCGGCCGCCATCGCGCGCGCGTACACGATTGCGCGCGAGGTCTTCGCGGTGCGCGACATCTGGGCGCAAATCGAAAGCCTCGACAATCGCATACCGACCGCCGTCCAGTACAACGCCATGTTTCAAACCACCCGCCTGGTGCGGCACATGAGCTATTGGCTGCTCGAGAACCAGCGCGAGAACCGGGACATCGAGCGTGCGGTGCGGCGCTACGCCGCGCCGGTGAGAGAGCTGTGGAACGAGCTCGACTCCGTTCTGAGCGCAACCACCAGCGCGCAGCTGAGCGTCCAGCGCTCGCGGCTGATGGAGCAGCACGTGCCGGAACAGCTCGCCACGCGGATCGCATCGCTGGACACGCTGCACTGCGCGCTCGATCTGGTGGAAGCGGCCATGGAGGCGCGTGTGAAGATAGGCTACGCGGCCAAGGCGTATTTCGACATCGGCGAACGCATCGGTCTGACCTGGATCAAAGAGCAGATCGAGATCCTGCCCGTCGAGGGGCACTGGCACGCGGTTGCGCGCGCCACCGTACGGGACGATCTGTACGCCTTGCAGCGCAATATCACCGGCGCCGTGCTCCGGTGCAAGGGTCGAGATGCGGCGGCGCGCGTCGATGAATGGCTCAGGCGCCATGCGCCGGATGTGGATTCGCTGAAGCGAATCGTCGTCGACTTGCGCACCGGGACGGCGCCGGATTTCGCGACGCTTTCCGTGGCGCTGCAGGCGGTGCGGCGGCTCGCTCAGAAGTGAGAGGCTTGAGATCGATGCATCGAGATCGCACCCGCAGCGCAGATCCCACCGGCGGCGGCGGCACGGACGAGCTGCAACAGCGGATCATCGGCGAATTCCCGCTCGCGCGGCACATCGGCGTCGTGGTCGAATACGCGCAAGACAGCGGCGTGATCCTGTCCGCGCCGCTCGCCTCGAACGCCAATCACAACGGCACCGCTTTCGGCGGCAGCCAGTTTTGCGTCGCGGTGCTGACCGGTTGGGCCTGGGTCACGCGCTACCTCGCGGTCCGGCAGGTCATCGCCGACGCCGTGGTCCAGGAGTCCACGATTCACTACCTTGCGCCGGTGCAAGGCACCTTGCGCGCGACCCTGACGGCGCCGCCGGAGGAGCAAATCGAGAGATTCCGCAAAATGCTGCGCCGCGCCGGCCGGGGGCGCATTCGCCTGCACGTCGACATACACTGTGGCCAGGCCGTGGCGACCCAGTTTGACGGCGTGTTCGCGGCGGCCATAGAGAGGAGTACTGCACTGTGCCTGGAAAGCTGATCCTGGTCCGTCACGGTCAAAGCACGTGGAACGTCGAGAACCTGTTCACGGGCTGGCATGACGTCGATTTGAGCGAACTGGGCCGCCAAGAAGCCGTCGATGCGGGCCGCGAACTTAAGAGCGCGAACATCGATCCGCACATCGTGTTCACATCGGTGTTGAAACGGGCGATTCGCACGCTCTGGATCATGCTCGACACCATGGATCGCATGTGGCTGCCGGTCGAGCGCAGCTGGCGCCTGAACGAGCGTCACTACGGCGCCCTGCAGGGGCTCAACAAGGCGCAGACCGTCGAGAAGCACGGCGCGGCGCAGGTCAAGATCTGGCGCCGCAGCTATGACGTCCCGCCGCCGCCGCTCGGGCTGGACGATCCGCGCCATCCGCGCTTCGACCTCCGCTATGCCGATCTCGATCCAAAACTGCTGCCGGCTGCCGAATCGCTGAAGGACACCCTGGCGCGTGTGCTGCCCTTTTGGGAGACGCGCATCGTTCCCGAGCTCAGGGCCAACAAGAACGTGCTCGTGGTCGCGCACGGAAACTCGCTGCGCGCATTGGTCAAGATGCTCGATCTGATGTCGGAGAGCGACATCGTGGAGTTTAACATTCCGACCGGTATCCCAATGCTGTACGAGCTCGATGAGCAGATTCAGCCCACCAGCCGTCGCTTCCTCGGGGATCCCGCCGCGATTGCCGCCGCCCAGGACGCGGTGCGTCGGCAGGCCGAGAAAAAATGAGTCTCAGGTATCCGGGGCGATGGCCAGCTTCAGCCCGCTCAGCGCTTCGGTGAACTCGACCTGACAGGACAGGCGCGACGAGGCCGGCCGGAAATCGGATAATTCCTTGAGCAGCTCCAGCTCGTCGCTCTGCGGCTTCGGCAAGCGCGCGACCCAGCTGTCGTCGATATACACGTGGCAGGTCGCGCAGGAACACAAGCCTCCGCAAATCGCCGCGACGCCGTAGTCGAGCTCGCGCAGAATCTCCATGACTTTCAGACCCGGCTTCGCCTCGATCTCGTGCTCTATGCCATCACGGTCCATCACGGTCATCCTCGCCATTGAGCTCTCCGTTCCATTGAATTTGCGCCAAGCCGCTTAGTGTGCCGGAACTTACCCGCCGCGACCACCGGAGTCGTTGTGCAGGCGCTCCACCAGCGATTGCGCGCGGGTGCGAATGGCCTCGCCGGCGGGCTCGCCGGCGGCGCCCGCCCGTAAGGTCAAGTGAAGTTCGCTCCACAGCAGACACACGTAATCGTACAGCCACAGCAGCAGCTGCAGGCGGACGGCCTCCTGCGCTTCAGGCTTCCGGCCAAGATAGCTCGCCAACAGCAAATGCCGCGATTTCGCGCGGAGGTCGTTGTTGGCCGCCCAACCCGCCAAGTCCCAGAACGGCTCCGAAACATGCGCGTATTCCCAGTCGAGCAGCACCAAACCATGATCGGCCGCAATGAGATTCTGCACATGCAGGTCGCTGTGGCACAGCACGGGCGCAGGCGGCGGCAGCCGCGCCAGCGCCGCGAGCCGCGCCGTGAGCGCAGATTGCAAAGCGGGGTGCGCATCCGCCGCATGGCGAGCGAGCGCCTGCCGATAGTGCGCAATCCACGCCTCGAGGCGCATCGTACGCGCAACTTCGGGCAGCGGCAGCGCGTGGATGCGCCGCACGAGCCGCGCGATTTTCTCGATATTCTCGGGCTGCGCCGCTTGCTCCGCAGTCCACGCCCCGCCCTCCACCCAGCGCGACACCAGGATGCCGCACCGCGGCTCGCAGCATTCGACGATGGGCGCGAGGCCGGCCGCTCCCGCACGCTCGAGCACACGGCATTCCCAAGCTCGATCGAGTCCAAGGTCCACCGGATATTGCACGGGTAGACGCATTGAATACCGGTCCGCGCCGCGCACGACCCGGTAAGTCTCGTTGACCAGCCCCGAGCCGATCCGCTCGACGGAAATCGGCCCCTCGCCGGGTACATGACGCAGCGCGAGCTGCTCGACGACACTAGGCGGCATGCGGCACGCGCGGCAGGCTTCGGCGCCATTCGCGCATTCCGATCACGATCAGCGCCAGGTACAAAGCGAACAGCAGCATGGTCAGATACAGCCGCCGTGTGAAGTACAGGCACATGCTCACCGAATCGATGGCGAGCCACCAATGCCAATTCTCATACACCTTGCGCGCAACCAGGAAAGTGGCGAATACGCTCGCCCACGTCACCATGGAATCCGCGAAGGGCCACGCGGCGGGGGTGAAGCGGCGCAGAAAATACGAACTGATGAGAGACAGCAGCAGGACGACCGCCAGTCCCAGTGCATTTCGCGCCCAGGACCAGCGGCGCACCGCCAGGGCGCCGCCGCCCGGCCGTCCCTGCCACTGCCAGAAGCCGTACACGGCCATGGCCGCATAGAACGCGTTGAGCACGGATTCCATGTACAAGCGCGCGCCGAACAACACCCAGACGTACAAGCAGGAGCTGATGAACGCGGCGGCCCAACAGCTGATCGACTGGCGGATGGCGAGCAATAAATAAACGACCGCGAGAACGGCAGCGATGATCTCGATCCAGCCCGTTCCGCGCCAAGCGCTTGCGAATTGACCCGAAAGCTCGTCGATCACCTGCTCCCTACGCCGGTACTAACCGGGTCAGGTTCAACGGGTTCGCGGGATCGGGTATTCGATTGACCGCGTCTCAGGCCCTGCCGCGGGCCACCCCAAGGTTCAGCAAAGTGTAGCCTGCTGTGCGGATGCATGCAAAACTGCAGGATCGGCCGCGGAGAATCGCTTGCGAATCTTTCAAGTAGACGCATTCACACGCACACGCTTCACCGGAAATCCCGCGACCGTCATTCTCGACGCGGACGGGCACAAAGACGCCACGTTGATGTCCATCGCGCGCGAGTTCGCGCACGCCGAGGTCGCCTTCGTGTTCGCGGCCACCGCACCGGATCACGACCTGCGGCTGCGATTTTTCAATGCGCGCAAGGAGGCCCCGTTCGTGGGTCACGCGACCATTGCCGCCCACACGGTGCTGCTCGCCCTCGGCCGGCGCTCGTTCGGCCTGCTTCGCCAGCATTGCGGAACCGGCATCATCGAGGTTCGTGCGCAGGAATTGCGCCGGCCGGGGGCCAGCGATACCTTGGTCGAGTTTCGCCAAACGCTGCCCGAACTGGACAACCCGCTGCCGTTCAAGACCACGCTGCGGGTCGCCGAAGCGCTGCGGCTGCCCGCGACCCAGCTGCACGAGGTCATGCCTGCGCGCATCGCGCACAAAGGCAGTTCCCGGCTGCTCGTGCCGGTCGCCGATCCCCGCGCCTTGGATTCCCTCGCGCCGAATTTCGAGACTCTGCTGTCCATCGGCAATGAACTGCGAATCGAGGGGTTTTTCGTCTTTGCAGTCAATCGCGGATCGGGAGCGGACGAGCTGTCGACCGAATCGCGCATGTTCTGTCCGGCGCTCGGCATCCCGGAGGATCCCGCCAGTGGCAATGCACATGCCATGCTGGCATCTTATCTGTTCGAACTCGGCCAGTTCGGCAAGCAGTCGACGGGATTCGTGGGCTACCAGGGCCGGCAGATGAAACGGCCCGCGGAGATCTACGTCAGGCTCGAGATGGACCAGGGGAGCCTCGCGGCCGCGCACATCGGCGGCGGCGCGGTCATCGTGAGCGAGGGCACGCTGGCACTTTAAAAAACACATCACCATGACGCCAATACGCCGAAACGTCATGGCGCCGGCCTGAATCAGCCTAACGGGCCTAAGTCGCGGCCGGTGCCGGCAGATCCACCTTCAGGCCGGTCGCCAGCGCGTCGAGCTTGGATTTGACGTCCTTTGCGGCCATCACCGCTTCCTCCATGTTGCCGTTGCCGAACGCGCCTTGCGCCTTGGACCAGAGTGACTCGGCGCCGCTCAACCCGGATCTCGCCGCATTCAAATCGATCCCCGCGGCAAGTTTGCGGTTCCTTTTCGTGCCCAGCATATCGATGCGGTTTTGGATCGCCGTTATGCTCGCCGGCATGTCACTCGCCATCGAAGCCCACTGACGTTCAAGCGCCTTGGTCACCTCGGCCTTGTTGGCGGCTGCGGCGCCGGCCAGGCCTTGCGCTTCGCTCAAAACGGGCGGCGCCGCGGCCAAGACGCCGTTGTAGTCCTGGTTGTCGAAAGAACTCTTCAGAGCCGCGAGCTTGGTCTGCACGTCGCTCAGCTGATCGGGCGCGAACTTCGCGGCGTCCGTTCCCGCAGCGCTTATCGTCGCGTCGATCTCGCCGATCATCATCTGCGCGGGCTCGCGCTGGCGCGCGCATGCGGCGAGCATGGCGGCGAGGCAAATCAGGGAAATCGAGGCGCAGTACTTCGATCGACTCATGGAAAACACGGCGGACCTCCCATCGCGGCCATCTTAGCTCAATTCGCGCCGCGCGCGATCGAGCCACTCCGCCTGCGCCCTGCGGTAATGCGCGGGGCTCAGCTTGGCGCCGTCGAGCAGATCCTTGAGTACGGCGCGCGCCTCCTGCAACTTGCCGCGGCGCTTGAGCAACAGAGCGTAGCGCAGTCGCGCCTCTGCGCCGGGGAATCCGGGCGCAACCGCCGCGTATTCGCGCTCGGCCTCGGCGAGCGCGTCCTGCGCCTCAAGCGCGCGCGCGTACAGCAACCCCGCATCCGCGGATTTGAAATCCGAATTGTGCTGCATCAGGCGTTCGAGCGAGGCTCGCGCCGCGGCAAAGTCCTGGCTCGCGAATTGAGCACGCGCGAGGCCGAGCAGCAGCGTCGGATCGTGCTCGAAGATGCCCTTCAAGCCGCCTTGGTAGACCTCGATGGCTCGCGCGAATTGGCCGCGCTCGAGCAGTTCCTCCGCCAGGCGGCGCCGCGCGTCGACGTGGCCGGAAATCTCCACCTCGGCGCTAGCGCGGCGCAGATCGCGGTCCGGATCGATCATGCGCTGCACACCCGCCTTCGCGCGACGCGCCGCTCGGCCCCCCAGCAGGTCCGGCAGGATCTCCACCACGACGTAGGCGATCGGGCCTGCCGGCGGCAGCAGCGCGATGGCCCAGATCCACAGAGAGTTGCGGCCGGTTTTGATCGCGTGCACGATCAAGCCGGCTTGCACCGCAATGGACAGCACCGAAACGAGGATCAACGACACGTCGAGCTCCGAGCGAGAAATGCCTGCGGAAGGCCGGATGGCCTATTGTAGGCTGCGCTGGGGCCGTTGAGCGGCCCGCGGCGGGGGGTTGCCCTAACGCTCGGCTACGCGGATCTTGCGCTCCACTTCGCGGCATTTCGACCACCCGATGTTCGAGAGCGAATAGCCGAGTACGTGCTCCGAACGGGCGTCAACCGTCACTTCCATCTCGCAACCGTGGAACCCGGCGGGAGCCCCGGCGGGGGTTTGCGGCAGGAACCAGACGAATACTTCCTTCGTCGGCGTGGATTCGATCTTGCGCGGCTCGCCGAAGGCTTCCCGCAGCCGGCTGACCGGCTTGCCGACGCTGTCGGCCGCGATGCGCGGGATCGGCCGCACGGCGTAGCCCGAGCCGTGACAGGCGGCCAGCGCCAGCACGGCGATCCCGAGGGCGGAACCGAAGACACGCGACATATTCCAATCCCCATGCCGAAAGCGACCGTCGCAGTGTCGCGCAGGCGCGGGCCTCCTGCCGCCGACTCAGTTCGCAGAATGGCAATCTATGGGGTGCGCCCGCCGCAGGTGCAGGCGCAAACCGTGCGTCATTCCACGCGGCAGGTCCTCCGCATGATGCACGGCTATGACGACCGTCACCCGCCGGCGCATCAGCTTCTCTAACAAGCCCTTCACGACGGCGCGCTGCCCTGGATCGAGCCCCGTCAGCGGTTCGTCGAGCAGCAGGATGCGCGCGCCGCCGGTCAGCGCCCGCGCGATCAGGGCGCGCCGCAGCTGGCCGTAGGACAGCTCGCGCGGCCGCCGGGCGGATACCGAGCGCAGGCGGAAGAACCTGATCCACCGTGCCGCCGCTTTTCGATCCCGGGCGGTGGCCGGATCGACGAGACCGATGCTCGCGTAACGGCCGCTTGCAACCAGGTCCAGAATGGTGACGTCACCCGCGTAGTCGGCCTGTAGCTCGGGCGACACGTAGCCGACCCGCCGTTTCCACGCCGCGATCGGCGTCCCCGCGGCGACGCCGCAGCGCTCGATGCGGCCGCCCAAGGCCGGTGAAAGATCGCCGTACAGCAGTTTGAGAAAGCTCGACTTGCCCGCGCCGTTCGCGCCGAATATCGCCCAGTGCTGGCCGGCCCGCAATTCCCAGTTCAGATCGCGCAAGACCGGGCGGTAGTCGACGTACAGATCCGCCTTGTTGAGCCGCAGCAGCAGCCGGCCCGCCGCGCTCACCTTGACCGGATTTACGCTCGAACCCTCGCGCGCTTCGCGGGCCAGTCTCGCCAATCGGGTGCGGCTGAGTATCTTCTTCACCGAGTGCAGCCGGCCCGCGCGCAGCTCGATGATACCGTCGGTGCCGCGCGGAACGTCCGCCGCGCGATGCGCCGAGGCGATCCAAGAGCGGCCCGCCGCGCGCGCCGCATCGAGCACCCGGTCGATGCGGCCGCGATACTGGGAGTCCAAGCCGTTGTAGAACTCGTCCAACAGCAGCCAGTCGGGCGCTTGGACCAAAGCGCGTGCGAGCAGCGCGAGCCGCTGCTGCCCGTACGACAGCGAGGAGAATCTGCGAGCTGCAAGGCGGGTGAGGCCGCAGGCCCGCAGCGTCGAATCGATCCGCCGCCGCTGCACGGCCGTCACCGGGCTCAGCAGAAGATCGGTCCGGTGCAGCCCGGTGGCGATCAGATCGCGAACCGCGAGATTCCAGCCGTAGCGCGCATATTTATCCTGCAGCTCGGCACCGATGTAGGCGATGTGAGGCTTCGCCTCGATGACATCGACCTCGCGGCGGCCGATTCGATACTCGCGCCGCTCGCGACCGGTGGGTGTGGGCCACACATCGGCGGCAAGCAGTTTGAGCAACTGCGTCTTGCCCGAGCCGTTCTCTCCGATGAGCGCCCATCGCTCGCCGGCGTGCAGCTGCAAATCGATGTCGCGCAGCGCCCATTTCTGGCCGCGCCGCACGCTGACGGCGTGCAGCGAGACGCTCAAGCGGGCGCTCATCTGCGCAGAACCCGCCAAACGCCGCCGCGCTCGACGGCCCTGCCCTCGCGCGCCAGTTTGATCAGATGCGCCTCCAAGGTGAATCTCGCCCATGGATGGCGCTCCGCCGACACGTCATCGTAAACAGCCGCCGTCAGCTCATCGAGGCTCGCCGCGCCGACGCCGCTCGACAGACAGCGCAGCACCTTGTCCTCGCGCGCCATCCGGTGCGCGCGCAGCTTCTGAACCACCGTCTTGCCGTGCGCTATGAGGTCGCCATGGCCCGGCGCGATGTGCTCGAAATCGAGGCCTGCCAGCTTGTCGAGCGAGTTCAAGTACGCTGCCATATCCCCGTCCGGCGGCAAAATCACCGGCGATGTTCCCCCGAGCACGTGATCGCCTGTGAACAGCAGCCGTTCGGACTGCAGCAGATAGCACACGCAATTGGAGGCATGCCCCGGCGTGTGGATGGCGCGAAGCGCAAATTCGCCGAGCTCGAAGGTCTCGCCGTCGGCGGGCAGCTCGTCGGGACGAAAGCTCTCGTCCTGGCGGCCATCGGCGGGAGCCGGCAAGCCGATCAGACGCGCCCCGGTGGCGCGCGCAAGCGCCCCGGCCAGCGGCGAATGATCGCGGTGCGTATGGGTCACGATGATCCAGCGAATGGATGGGCCACCGACCGCCAGAATGCTGCGCATATGTGCCGGGTCGTCGGGCCCCGGATCGAGCACCGCCACTTCGCGCATTCCCAAGAGATAGGTGTTCGTACCGGCCCCGGTCATGAGCCCCGGGTTGCCCGCGAGAATGCGGCGCACCCCCGGCGCCAGGAACACGGGCTCTCCTGGAATCATGATGCTGAGCGCTTCATTAAGTTTGTTCAGCTTGCGGCACACGGCACAGAACGCCTGCCGTGAGCGCATGCGGCTCTGTCAGTGACCTCAATTCCATTGTGACATAGTTGCGATGGGCCGCGGAGCCGCTACACTGGGAGCCATGTCGAACTCTCCCAACGCTAGACGCCTCGGTGGTCCACGTTCGTGGGCCGAGTTGTCGCGGCCCGATGCCGAGCAGAGCCAGCGCTTCTTGGCCGAAGCATTGGCGCTGCTGCTGGCGGACTTGCTTCGCTCGGTGCTGTCCGATGCCAGCCCGGCGCTGCCCGCCGATGAAGCCGCGGTCGAGCGCTACCGGAACCTCGCGGACTCTTTGGCGGAAGGCGAATCGCGGCGGCGCACCAGTCTCGGCATCACTCGCGCGGGCCTGGCCAAGCGTTGTGTCACCTGGCTCAAGCTGCTGCTCACTCCCGCGCCGAGCGCCCAAAGTAGTGCGCCGCTGCGCGAATTCGTCGATGCGCTGGGATTGTTCCCGGCGCTTTTCGACAGCGAACCCTCGGCGCGTTCGCGCCGCGCACGGCTCACGTGGCTGCTGACCCACGACCGGCGGCTCGACGCCAGCACGCGCGAGGCGGCCACCGCCCTGATCGAAGCCTGCGAACATCTAGGCGTATTGCTCTGGCCTGATGCCGAAACTGCTTGACGCAGTTCCCAATATGAGTGCCGCGAATGAGCGTATAATGCTCGATTCTCCTACGCGCCGCCGGAGTTTAAATGCGCACACCCTCACCGCCGCCGACTGAGGTCGTATCGGCACCCTCGCCCGACAAGTCCCGGTTCAAATTTCAGAAGCTATTGCACCCTTTCACGCTGGAGCGCGGGATCGCAACGCCCATCGTGTGGTTTTTGCTCGATTGGCTGGTGCTCGGTGTGGCAATCGCGAGTCTGCTCGTGGTCGAGTCGTGGTGGGTAAAGGTGTTCGCCTCGCTGGTGTCGGCGCTGTGGATCGCGCGCCTGTTCGTCATCGGCCATGACGCCTGCCACGGCTCCTACACTCCGAATCAACTGCTCAACAAGTGGATCGGCAGAATCGCCTTTTTGCCGTCACTGACGCCCTTCAGCCTGTGGGAGATCGGCCACAATCTCGCCCACCACGGCTTCACCAATCTGAAGGGCCGCGACTACGTGTGGACGCCTTATTCGCCGAATGAGTTCGCGCGCCTGTCGTGGATTCGGCGCAAGCTCGAGCACATTTACCGCAGCGGCGTGGGTCAGGGCGTCTACTACATGGTCGAGATGTGGTGGAAGAAGCTGTTTTTTCCGCGCCGCAAGCACGTTGCCTCGCGGCGCAGCAGCTACACCTGGGACAGTCTGCTGGTGACCCTCTTCGGGGCCATTTGGATCGGCGGCCTGACGGCGTGGGGAATCTATAGCGGCAGATCGATCTGGTCGCTGTTGATCTTCGGCTTCGCGGTACCGTTCTTCTTCTGGAATTGCCTGATGGGATTCGTGGTCTACGTGCAGCACACCCATCCGCGCGTGGCATGGTACGAGCGGCGTGACGAATGGAGCGCAAACGCCGGCTACGCCACCACCACCGTGCACATCAAGCTGAAGCGCCCGCTCGACGGTTTGATTCACTACATCCTCGAGCATGGCGCTCATCACGTGAACATGGGCATCCCCCTGTACCGCCTGAAGGAGGCGCAAGCGCGCCTCAGCGCCACGCTGGACGAACGCCTGAATTCGGAGGCCTTCACGTGGCGCTATTACTGGAATACGGTGCGGCGCTGCAAACTTTATGATTTTGCACAGCACGTGTGGATGGATTTCGACGGGCACATCACCTCTGCGCCGGCCGTCTCGCGTTAGCGCAGCAGCGCCGCATGATGGCGCAGATGATCGGCCATGAAGGTTTGGATGAAGTAGTAGCCGTGGTCGTAGCCCGGCTGCATGCGCAGATTGAGCTGCTGGCCCGACTTCGCGGCTGCGGCTGAAAACCTCTCCACGAGCAACTGTTCCGCCAGATATTGATCTGCGGTTCCCTGATCGATCAGGATCGGCCCGGGGAAAGGCGCGCGCAACACGCGCTCGGCGGCGTCGTATTCGCGCCACGCTTGGCGGTCCTCGCCGAGATAACCAGTGAACGCCTTCTGGCCCCAGGGACAATGCTGGGGCGCGGCAATGGGCGCGAATGCGGAAACCGACCGGTATCGCGACGGATTGCGCAGCGCACACATCAATGCGCCGTGTCCGCCCATCGAGTGCCCGAATATCCCCGCCGCATGCGCGAGCGCAGGCAAATTCGCGCTCACGAGCTGCGGCAGCTCGCGCGTCACGTAGCTGTACATCCGATAGTTCACCGACCACGGCGGCTGGGTCGCGTCCACGTAGAAGCCGGCGCCTTGTCCGAAATCCCAGCTATCCGCGTCGCCGGGCACGCGCGGTTCGCGCGGGCTGGTGTCCGGCGACACCAGCATGAGTCCGAGTTCGGCGGCGACCTGCTGCGCATGGGCCTTGATCGCAAAAGTTTCCTCCGTACAGGTCAGCCCCGCCAGGTAATAAAGCACCGGCACCCGAGCTGTTCGCGACTGCGGCGGCAGGTACACCGAGAACTTCATGGGGCCGCGCGTTTCGCGGGAGTCGTGCTTGAAGAACTGCTGCACGCCGCCGTAGCAGACATGCTCGGAGGACAATTGAATGGTGCTCATGAGTACGCCGTCACTCCGCCGGTCGATGAGATCGGTTACCCTAAAACATCCCGGACCGACTTGGAAGCGCATACCCCGTATGAACATCGAATTCTCCGCAAACGAAGCGCGCGTCATCGGCTGCCTGATCGAGAAGGAAATCACCACGCCGGATCAATATCCGCTGTCGCTGAACGCGCTCACCAACGCCTGCAATCAGAAAACCAACCGCGAACCGGTGGTCGAGCTGCCGGAGTCCGTGGTGCAGCAGGCGGTCGACTCGCTGATGAAGAAGCACCTGGTGAGCGATAGATCGGCCGGTTACGGGGGCCGTGTCACCAAGTACAAGCACCGATTCTGCAACACGGAGTTCGGCCCGCTGAAATTCTCGAAGCAGGAACTCGGCATCATTTGCGTACTGCTGTTGCGCGGAGCGCAGACCCCCGGCGAATTGCGCTCGCGCACCCAGCGGCTGTGCGAGTTTGCCGACGTCGAAGCGGTGGAATCGACGCTGCAGAGCCTCATGACGCGCGAGGATGGTCCGTTCATCGCCCGCCTGCCGCGCGCCGCCGGCGCGCGCGAATCGCGCTACGCCCATTTGTTCTGCGGTGCCATCGAATCCGCGCCGCAGAGCGTGGAGGCGCCGGATGCGCCGGCGGCCGCAAGCGTGAACCAGCGGCTCATGCAACTCGAGGAGTTGGTCGCACAGCTGCGCGTGGAGGTTGATGCGCTGAAAAGCGCCGTGCCGCGCTGACGCCCCGGCAGCCAATCTGCTCACCGCGGCTCACCGCGGTTGTTGCGCCGGCGACGCTCTATTGCGGCAGCGACGCCGTTTGTTTGGCGATGCCCTCGCGCTCGAGCAACCACTTGTCGAATGCATCGACATCGGCGGCGCGCATGCCGTGGGCATCGGTGCGGTGAGCGATCATCCATTTTCGCATCGCCGCCATCAACTGATCGGCCAGCTTGGGGTCGTGATTGAACAGGTCCATGTAGGCGCTCTTGGCTTCGTCCAATCGATCGAGGGCCAGATTCGCCTCGCCGCGATGCTCGATCGCCTCCATCGCCTCGGGCTTGAGCTTGAGCGCGTGGTTGTAGTCATCCACGGCTTCCGCGTATGCGCCGAGGCGCAAATGCACGTAGCCCACATTGTCCCACGCATCGACCATGTCGGCGTTGTTGCTCAAGGCCTCGGTGAATTGGTCGAGTGCCTTGCTGTATTCGTCGCCCATCTTTCCCTGAAGGTCGGCCTTTTTGTCGGGATTCGTGGCACTGGCCGCGGCGGCGTCGTACTCCTTCGCTTTGTTGAGCGATTTCATGGCCGCCTTGAAGGCCTTTTTGGCCGCCGCATCGGGCTTTTCGGTCGGCGCCGTGTTGGTGTCCTCATCCGGTGGAACCACCGGTCCCGAAGAGCGGCCGGGCATCTGACCCTGCCCTCCCGGCATCATCTGCCCCCCGGCAAGCGCGACGCCCCCATCGAGCGGCGCGGCGGCGGCGATCATCGCGAGGCAAGTGAAGAGCCATCGATGCATTGTGTCCTCCCGGCGGATGCACGGCGATTCATGCAATACTCGCCGCATGCGGCGTAATATTAGGGTCTTGCTCACCTGCGTGCTGGGGTTTTTGACGCAGTCCGCGCTTGCCGTAGCGCCTCCGAGCATGGCACAGGTCCTGGCTGCATCCGCACCGTCGGATTGGCGGCCGCTGGATCCGAACAATACGCTGTATGTCGAATTGCCGGCCGGCCGCGTGGTCATCGAGTTCGCCCCCCGCTTTGCGCCATTGCACGTCGGCAACATCAAGACTCTGGCGCGAGCGGGATATTTCGACGGTCTGTCGATATTGAGGGTGCAGGACAACTACGTCGCGCAATGGGGAGATCCCGGCCACCGGCATCCCATCCCGGCGGGCGTCGGCAAACTTGAGCCGGAGTTCGACACCGCCATTGGGCCGCAGATGCCTTTCACGCGCCTGCCCGACGGCGACGTCTATGCGCCGGAGGTGGGGTTCAGCGAGGGCTTCCCGGTGGCGCGGGCTCCGCAACAGCATCTGACATGGCTCGCCCATTGCTACGGAATGGTGGGGGTGGGCCGCGACCTCGACGTGCAAAGCGGCAGCGGCGCGGAAATGTACGTCGTCATCGGCCATGCCCCGCGGCACCTGGACCGCAACGTGAGTCTGGTCGGACGCGTGGTGAAGGGCATGGAGCTGCTGTCCAGCCTGCCGCGCGGCAGCGAACAAATGGGCTTCTATTCGAAAACCGAAGCGATGGTGCCGATCAGGGCCGTTCGCGTCGCGGCCGACCTGCCGGCCGCCGAGCGTACCCGCCTCGAGATCCTGCGCACCGACACAGCCACCTTTGCCGCGCTGATCGAATCGCGCCGTAACCGGCCGGAGGATTTTTTCAAGGTGCAGGCGGGGCGAATCGATTTGTGCAACGTGCCCATCGCGGTGCGCGAGCCGCCGCCGTACAGGGACTCACTATGAGCCAGCAGCTCAGCGGCGGTATCGGCAAAATGAAACGCCCCAGCCGCCGCGAGGCGGCCGGGGCGCTCAACCAAAAAATGACTTCAGGTCGTTGGGGCGGCGGTCGTCGACGACGACTTCTTGTGGCTGCCGTGATGGCTGCCGCTCTTGCTGCTGCTCTTGCCGCTCTTGCCGCTCTTGCCACTCTTGCCACTCTTGCTGCTGCTCTTGCCACTGGTCGTGGACGGAGCCGAAGAAGCGGCAGACGTGTCGCCAGCTTTCGGCGCGTCCGCGGCCATGGCGGCGGCGGCAATTCCGAAGGACAACAAAGCGGAAGTAATCAAGGCTCCGGTCTTATTCATAGGGTCTCCAGCGGTGGTATTGACGTGCGAACCGAAGAATACGCCGGATAGGCGAGAATCATCCGAGATGAAGATCATTTCACAAAACCATGCGGCATCGTCGGGCGCGGCGGCCTAAGAGGGCGCTTGCAGCCTAGCGATGAGGCGTCTTTCGATGGGTGGAGACGTGCCAGTACAGATACGCGACGATCGCGACATTGGCGGCCACCACCCCCGCCTTCCAGAAGCTTGGCCTTTGGAAAATCTCCCACACTTCCAAAGGAATCAGAGAAGCGGTGATGATGGTGGTCAACCACTCCGCCCAGCGGCGGCGCATCCACAGCCCCACCCCCTCCACCCCGAACACAACCGCGTACGCGAGCGTGACCAGGCGATACAAACGGATCGTCGATTCGCTCAAGCCGCTGATCCACTGCAGCGCGTGGGTCACCAGGTAATGTTCGAGTCCTGACGGCCGCGCCGCCGCCATGGACAGCAGCTTCGCCAAAAGCGACGCGTCACGCAGACGCAATTCACCATAAGCGGCCAGCACCAGCAGCAATACCTTCAGGAACTTGTACACGGCGATTGCGCGCAGCACACCAAAGCGCGGCTCGGACGCCGGGTCTTCCACGGCAGCCATAGGCCCTTAGGCCTGACCAGCGGGGGGCTGGAATTCCAATGTGGCGTCGAGCAAGGCGGGGATATCGAAGACCGCGCGCTCGTTGTCGATGAGCAGGGGCGCGATCCCTGCCGCCGCCACCAGTGCGGCAGGCACTTGTATACGGTCACGCTCCCTGGCGACGGTCCAGGTCTCCAGGCGCTTGTCCTGGAAGGCCAGATTCAGCGCCCCCCAACGCAGCAGCGCAGCACGCGCCAGCGGCGTATCTCCTCCCCACTGGCGCTGCGCCAGCGTCATCGCCGAGCCGGCCGCGATTTCGCGCTGGGGCAGCGTCATAAGATCTTGAATGTACTTGACCATTTCGTCCGGTGGTACATGCAATGTCAAATAGGGCGATGAGGCGTCGGTCATGCCGGTCATTTTAGGACGGATTCTCGAGGCTGAACATGGCATTCTCGTCGTCGTAGGCAAATGCCTCCGCGTAGCGGGCCCAGCGTATCGCCGCGCGCAGCGTCTGGTCCGCTTCTTCCTCGCTCATGAAGTCCTCTAATTCGTCGATGAAACGGCTCTTGCGCGCCGAATGGCTGGCCCTTTCATCGAGCACCCGGCGTATGTGCGCGACCAGCGGCACATAGGTGAGCAGGTGGCGTGAGAATATCCTCTTGCGCTCGTCGATCGAGCCGTGGGCAAACGCCAATCCGTCCTCGGTCAGCTTGAGGTCGCCGCCCTCGAGTTCGGCGAAACGCAGCAATTGCAGCGTCTCGGCGACCGGGAAGAGCTCGTCGATCTCCATTTGCAGATCGGATGCGATCTCCGGCAGATCGGCCTTGCCGTTGAACGGAGCCGCGGCGACGGCTTCCATCAGGCCGGACAGCAAATTGGACGAAACCTGCGGCAGCACGCTGCCGATTCCCAGCCCGGGGAACCGTTCCTGCCGGCCGCCCGCCGTGCCCTTGTCGGGCCGCGCGGTCATTTCCACGTAAATACGTTCCACCAGCTCCCGAAAGCTGGGATCGAGGCGGTTCCGGGGCTGCGCCAGCGACACCTTGATCTCGCTCAGGATGCGGCCCGGATTGCTGGCGAACACCAGGATCCGGTCGCACATCAGCACCGCCTCCTCGATGTTGTGGGTGACCAGAATGACGCCCTTGATGGGCATGCGCCCTTCGGCCCACAGGTCCAAGAAATCGGTGCGCAGAGTCTCCGCAGTCAGCACGTCGAGCGCGGAGAAGGGCTCGTCCATGAGCAGGATATTCGGGTGCACGACCAGCGCACGCGCGAAGCCCACCCGCTGGCGCATGCCGCCGGACAATTCGCGCGGATAGGCGGACTCGAAACCGTCCAGCCCGATCAGATCGATGGCGGCCAGGGAGCGCTTGCGGATTTCGGCTCGCGGCATGTGCTGCGCTTCCAGCCCCAAAGCGACGTTCTCGAACACCGTGAGCCAGGGGAACAATGCGAAGCTCTGGAAGACCATGGCGATCCCGCGCGCCGGTCCCGCTATGGGTTGCCCGAGATAGCGCAGGCTCCCGGCGCTCGGCTCCGCCAGCCCCGCGATCAGGCGCAGCAGAGTCGATTTTCCCGAACCGGAGCGGCCGAGCAGACCCACGATCTGGCCCTCGCGAAGCTCCAGATTCATGCCCTCCAGCACCAGCAGTTCCTCGCCGTCGGGCTTCGGAAATGCCTTGCACACCTCGGAGCACTCAAGTAATGGAGAGTCGTTCATGGCCGCTCCGGTCAAGTCAGTCGGTATTTGCGTTCAGCGTAGTAGTACAAGGGCCGCCAGAAGAGCCGGTTGATGGCGACGACGAACAGGCTCATCACCGCCACGCCGAGGACGATCTGATGAAAGTTATCGGCAGCCGCGGCGTCGGCGATGTACGAACCCAGGCCGCGCGCCCTGATCACGGTGTGGCCCCAGCTCACCAGCTCGGAGACTTGCGCGGCATTCCAAGATCCGCCGGAAGCGGTGATGGCCCCGGTGACGTAGAACGGCAGGACTGCCGGCAGCGCCACCTTGCGCCACCACAGCCAGCCGGCGACGCCGAAATTCGCGGCGGCATAGCGCATTTCGGTCGGTATGGTCGACGCGCCGGCGATGATGTTGAACAGGATGTACCACTGCGTACCCAGAATCATCAACGGGCTCAAATAAATATCCGGATTCAGCTTCCAAACGACGATACCGTACACGGCGATGGGAAACAGCAGGTTCGCGGGGAATGCCGCCATGAATTGAGCGACCGGCTGCACGATTTGCGCCGCACGCGGGCGCATCCCGACCCAGATTCCGATTGGCACCCAGACGAGGCTCGCCAATGCGATCAGGATGAAGACCCGCAGCATGGTGATGAAGGCGAGAGCGCAGACGTGCAGAGCCTCGCGCAGCGGCGTATTGGCGATGAGCACGGCGACGATGTGCCACAGCCCGATCACCACGACGACCACGACCAGCGACACCCACAAGAGGTCCAGGCTGCGCTTCGGCCGCTGCGCCTGCAGCTCCGCCGGTGCCTCGCGGCGCTTCACCGCCCGACTGGTCCACAGCACCGCGGCGTTGAACACCGCAGTCGCCGCCTGGACGATGCGCGAGCGGCGCATCATGGTGAGCGCCCACGAGTCCGGCACCCGCTCGCCGGGTTCCTGCTCGACCCGAAATCGATCGACCCAGGCGACCAGGGGACGGAACAGCAGCTGATCGTAGAGCAGTATGACGATCAGCATGGTGAGGATCGCCCAGCCGATGGCGATGAGATTTTTCTGCTCGATGGCAAGCGCGATGTACGAGCCGACGCCGGGCAGGGCAACCGCCGAATGCCCCACGCTGATCGATTCCGAGGCCACCACGAAGAACCAGCCGCCGGACATCGACAACATCATGTTCCAGACCAGGGCCGGCATGGCAAACGGAACCTCCAGCTGCCAAAAGCGCATCCAGGCCGACAGCTGAAACGACTCGGCCGCCTCGGTGAGCTCCGTCGGCACCGTCCGCAGCGATTGGTAGAAGCTGAACGCCATGTTCCAGGCCTGGCTGGTGAATATGGCGAAGATGGCCGCGAATTCCGCACCGAGCACGCGCCCGGGCGCCAGCGACAGGAAAAAGACGCTTGTAATAGAAATGAAACCTAAGATCGGCACCGATTGAAGGATGTCCAGGATGGGCACCAGAAGCCTGCCGGCGCGCTCGCTCTTGGCCGCCCAAGTCGCATAGGTGAGGGTGAACAGCAGCGAGAAAAACAGCGCCGCCAGCATGCGGAAGGTGGTTCGGGCGGCGTATTCCGGTAAATGCTTAGGATCGAGCGAGAGCGGTGCGACCTCGAGCTGCGTCAGCGGTGCGAACAGGCCCCGCGCGGTCTCGCCCAGAAATGCGATCAGCCCCATCACCACGATGAACGCCAATACGTCCCAGCGCGACGCCAATTCGCGTAAGAAGACATACGGCTCGAAACGCTTCATCGGCGCATTCTCGCAGGACAGGCAATGAACTAGCTAGTAGGGTATTGAGTCTGGGAAGTTCGCACACCGCAAATTTCGAGCACGAGCCATGCAAGACGGTTTCGACACCGTGCCAACGCGCTTCACAATCTTGGGAGCGATCAGCTTTTCGCACTTTCTCAACGACATGATTCAATCCTTGATCGTTGCGATCTATCCTTTGCTGAAGAGCGGGTTTCGCCTGAGCTTCGTACAGATCGGGGCGATCACCCTCACCTACCAGATCTGTGCGTCGGTGCTGCAGCCGCTCATCGGCGCGTACACCGACAAGCACCCCAAGCCTCATTCGCTGAGCGCGGGCATGGGCTTCACGCTGATCGGCCTGGTGACCTTGGCGCTGGCTCCGAATTACCCGTCAGTCCTGGTGGCGGCCGCATTCGTCGGAGCCGGCTCAGCGATCTTTCACCCCGAGTCCTCGCGCATCGCCCGCCTCGCCTCCGGTGGGCGCCATGGTCTGGCGCAGTCGATATTCCAAGTCGGCGGCAGCGCGGGCAGTGCGCTCGGGCCGCTGCTCGCCGCCTGGATCATCATGCCGAACGGGCAGACGAGCCTGGCATGGTTCGCGCCGGCCGCCATGCTGGCGATCGCGGTCCTGTGGAACGTGAGCGCCTGGTACAAGAGCCGCCATCTCGACGGCCCCGGCCGCTCCAAGCCGCGCACGCCGGCGTCGAGCCCCGTGGCATCGCGCCGCGTCGCTTGGTCCTTGTTCATCCTGCTCGTGCTCGTTTTCTCGAAGTACTTTTACCTGGCCAGCATCACGAGCTACTACAGCTTCTACTTGATCGACAAGTTCCATCTGCCGGTGCGCTCGGCGCAGATGTATCTGTTCGTATTTTTGCTCGCGGTCGCGCTCGGCGGCCTGATCGGCGGGCCCCTCGGCGACCGCGTGGGGCGCAAGCGGGTCATCTGGTTTTCCATTCTCGGCGTGGCGCCCTTTACAATGGCGCTCCCTTACGTCGGCTTGCTGTGGACCGGAATCTTGAGCTTCCTGATCGGACTGATACTGGCTTCGGCGTTCTCGGCGATCCTGGTGTTCGCACAGGAGCTCTTGCCCGGAAAGGTCGGTGCGGTCTCGGGACTGTTCTTCGGCTTTGCGTTCGGGATGGGCGGCATCGGCGCTGCGGTGCTGGGAAGCCTGGCGGACAGGCACGGCATCGAGTTCGTGTACCGCCTGTGCGCGTACTTGCCGCTGCTCGGGGTGACGGCCGCGCTGCTGCCCAATACTGAGCGGCGCACGATTCGGACCAGCGTCGCTTGAGCCACCATCTCGCCTTGCTCGTCGGACAGTACGGCCTGCTGATCGTCGGCATGAACGTTCTGCTGGATCAAATCGGCCTGCCCATACCCGCGGTGCCGACTCTCGTCGTGGCCGGCGCGGTTGCCGCGAACGGCAACTTGGCCCTGGTCCCTTTGTTCCTGCTGTCTGTGGGCGCCTGTCTGGCGCCCGACTGCGGCTGGTATCTGGTGGGACAGATCTACGGCATCCGTGTGCTGAAGACGCTTTGCCGCATTTCCCTGGAGCCCGATTCGTGCGTCAGCCAAACGCAGGCGCGCTTCGAACTTTGGGGCGTCAAGTCGCTCGTCATCGCCAAATTCGTGCCGGGCCTCGCCATCATCGCCCCTCCCATGGCCGGCGCCATGCGCATAGGCTGGGTGAAGTTCATCGCGCTCTCCGTGGTGGGCGCGGCGCTCTGGTCGGGCAGCGCACTCGCGGCCGGCATGCTGTTCAGCTCGCAGATCGATGCTCTGCTCTCGCATCTGGACCGCATCGGCGTCGCCGCCGGATTGGTCATTGCCGGGCTGCTCGCGGCGTACATCGCATTCAAATGGTGGGAGCGCGCGCGCTTTCTGGCGGCGCTGCGCATGGCGCGCATCAGTGTCGCGGATCTGTACGAGCTCGTGCAAGCCGGCGCCGCACCCATCATCGTCGACGTGCGCTCGCCGACGGCCCGGACGCTCGAGCCGCGCTGGATACCGGGCGCGATTCACGTCCCTATTGACGCCGTCGGCCGGCATGTCCGCGACCTGCCCCGCGACCGGGACATCATTCTCTATTGCACCTGTCCGAACGAGGCCTCGGCGGCCCGCGTCGCCAAGATTCTCTTGAGCCATGGCTTCAAGAAGGTGCGGCCTTTGCTCGGCGGACTCGACGCCTGGATTGCCGCCGGACATTCGGTCGAAACAACGGACGGCGCGTGAGCGCGAGCCGCTTTGCCGTGATCACCGGCACGAGCCATGGCGTCGGCAACGCCTTGTATCAGGAGAATGCCTGAATTCCGGTCTGCGCCCTGCCCAGGATGAGGGCGTGAATGTCGTGCGTACCCTCGTAGGTGTTCACCACTTCGAGATTCACCAGGTGGCGAATCACGCCGAATTCATCCGATATGCCGTTGCCGCCCAGCATGTCGCGCGCCGCGCGCGCGACGTCGAGCGCCTTGCCGCAGGAGTTGCGCTTGAGCATGGAGGTGATCTCGACGGCGGCGATGCCCTGATCCTTCATGCGCCCCAGCCGCAGGCAGGCCTGCAGCGCCAGAGTGATCTCAGTCTGCATGTCGACCAGCTTCTTTTGAATGAGCTGATTGGCCGCCAGCGGACGGCCGAATTGCTTGCGGTCGAGCACGTATTGGCGCGCGATATGCCAGCAGCTCTCGGCCGCGCCCAGCGCGCCCCACGAAATGCCGTAGCGCGCGGAATCGAGGCAGGTGAACGGCCCTTTCAGGCCGCTGACGCCCGGAAGCAGATTGGCCTGCGGCACGAAGACATCGTCCATCACGATCTGCCCGGTGGTCGAGGCGCGCAAGCCGACCTTGCCGTGCAGCGGTGGGGCCGACAGGCCCTTGCAGCCCTTGTCGAGAATGAATCCACGAATCGTCTCATCATCGGTCTTCGCCCACACGATGAAGACATCCGCGAACGGGCTGTTGGAGATCCACGTCTTGGAGCCGGTCAGGCGAAATCCGCCGCCCGCGCTGCGTGCCCGCGTGACCATGCTGCCCGGATCGGAGCCATGATCGGGCTCCGTCAAGCCGAAGCAGCCGATCGACTCGCCGCGCGCCAGCGCCGGAAGATAGCGCCGCTTTTGCTCCTCACTGCCGAAGGCGTAAATCGGCAGCATGACCAGCGAGGACTGCACGCTCATCATGGACCGATATCCCGAATCCACGCGCTCAATCTCGCGCGCGATGAGCCCGTAGCTGACGTAGTTGAGTCCGCCGCCGCCGTATTCCTCGGGAATCGTCGCGCCCAGAAGCCCGAGGCCGCCCATTTCGCGGAAAATAGAAGGATCGGCAAGCTCTTGGCGAAAAGCCTCGACGATGCGCGGCGCGAGGCGCCCCTGCGCATACTCGCGCGCGGCATCGCGCAGCATTTTCTCTTCCATCGTCAATTGCTCTTCGAGCAGCAGCGGATCGTCCCAATGAAAGCTCACGCGCGCCATGTTCCAAGCCCTTTAAAGGTTCCCTCAATCGCGCGAGCATCGCATAATCGGGCGCCAGTGTCCCCTTGGGAGCGCCGATGAACCACGCCCTGTCGCATGTCACCGTGCTGGATCTGTCGCGCATCCTGGCCGGACCGTGGGCCGGGCAGATCCTCGCCGATCTCGGCGCCGACGTCATCAAGATCGAACGCCCGGGGACGGGCGACGATACCCGCGCCTGGGGACCACCGTTTTTGCGCAGCGCCGACGGCACACTGAACGTGCGCGCCGACGCCGCCTATTACCTGTGCGCCAACCGCAATAAAAAGTCGGTGACCGTGGATATCGCCACGCCCGAGGGACAGAGCATCGTCCGAGAACTAGCCCGCACCTCGGATGTGGTTTTGGAGAACTTCAAGGTCGGCGGTCTTGAGCCCTATGGGTTGGACTACGAATCGCTCAGGGCGCTCAATCCAAGAGTCATCTATTGCTCGATCACGGGCTTCGGTCAGACCGGTCCTTATGCATCGCGAGCCGGCTACGATTTCCTGATCCAGGGCATGGGCGGGCTGATGAGCATCACCGGGCGCGGGCCGGAGGAGGCGGGCGCCGGCCCGCAAAAGGCGGGGGTCGCGGTAACCGACATACTGACCGGCCTGTACGCATCGATCGGGATTTTGGCTGCGCTCGCCCACCGCGAGCGGACGGGCGCCGGGCAGTACATCGATGTGTCGCTGCTGGACGTTCAGGTCGCCTGCCTTGCGAATCAGGCGTTGAATTATCTGGTCAGCGGCCAGGTGCCGCAGCGGCTGGGCAACGCCCATCCTAACATCGTGCCGTACCAGGACTTCCCGAC
Source organism: Steroidobacteraceae bacterium (assembly GCA_052326345.1). Lineage (GTDB taxonomy): Bacteria > Pseudomonadota > Gammaproteobacteria > Steroidobacterales > Steroidobacteraceae > Bog-1198. The sequence goes on from JBKQOZ010000007.1 coordinate 58,018, forward strand.
CAGCGATGGCTACATGATCATTGCGGTCGGCAACGACTCTCAATTCGCACGCCTTTGCGCCGCAGCCGGCATTGCGGAAATCGCGAGCGATCCGAAGTTCGCGACCAATCAGCAGCGCGTCAACAATCGCGGACCGCTGATCGATACACTGTGCGCGGCGACTCGCACCCGGCCCACCGCGCAGTGGATCGCCGATCTCGAACGCGTGGGCGTGCCGTGCGGTCCGATCAACTCCATCGATGCGGTCTTCGCAGACCCGCAGGTGCGGGCGCGCTGCATGCAGATCGAGCTGGCGCATCCGCTCGCCGGGTCGGTCCCGATGGTCGCGAATCCTCTGCGCCTGTCGGCGACCCCGGTAAGCTACCGGTCGGCACCGCCCACGCTCGGAGCGCACACGCGTGCCGTGCTCGAGGAGAAGCTGGGATTATCGGCGGCGCAGATCGGCGAATTGGCCACCAAGGGAATCATCTAGGTCCGGCGCGGCACCGCCTAGCGCACCTTAGTCGATTGCCAGCTGTTTCTCGATCCGCCGGTCAGGCACGAGCCATAGGACGGCCACGAACAAATAAGCCGCCTGCGAGATGCGCGGCGACCAGAATGCCGCGGCGATGCCGGCCGCGTACAGGACCGGCGACAGCTTTCCCTTCCAATCCGCGCCGATCGCCCGTTTCAGCAGCGATTCGCTGCCTTGTGCGGCGATGATGAGCTGCTGGAGTATCCAGTAGGCAATCGCGGCCATGAGCAGCACCGCACCGTACAATGCCGACGGCGCGGCGGCGTTGTGGTATTCGCCCATCCACGCGGTGGTTACCGGGAACAGCGACAGCCAGAACAACAGATGCAGATTGCCCCACAGTATCGGCCCGCTCACCCGCTCGCAGGTATGCAGCATGTGATGGTGATTGCTCCAGTAGATGCCGACGTAGAGGAAGCTCAAGACATAACTCAAGAACACGGACGTCAGCGGCGCGAGCGCCGCAACCGTGTCGCCGTGCGGAACCTTGAGCTCCAGCACCATGATGGTGATGATGATGGCGATGACGCCGTCGCTGAAAGCCTCCAGCCGGCTGTTGTTCATTTGGCCGCCATGCGGCATTCTCTGCGGATGAAAGCGCGCATGATGGTAGCTTACCTTACGCTGCTCGCCGCCTCGACGCTTGCCTGCGCCCAGGTGCTCCGGGCATCCGCCGCGGGGCCGTTGCCGCCGGCGATCGACCGGCAGCTCGCGCGGGACATGCTCAAGGGGTTGGTGGAGATCAACACGACCCACGCCCACGGCTCGACGGAAGCGGCGAAGGCGATACAGAGCTGGCTGCTGAGCGCGGGCTTTGCGCCCGGCGATGTGCTGCTCCTCGCCCCGCCGGATCATCCCACCAAGGGCAGCGTCGTGGTCCGCTATCGCGGCCGGCAGAGCGGCCGCGCCGTGCTGTTCATGGGCCACCTCGACGTGGTGGAGGCCAAACCGGAGGACTGGTCCGTCGACCCCTTCAAGCTGACGGAACGAGACGGCTGGTTCTACGGCCGCGGCGCCATCGACATGAAGGACGGCGACGCAGCCTTGGTGGAGTCCCTGATCCGGTTGAGGCGCGAGCATTTCGTACCCGATCGCGATCTGATCTTCGCTTTCACGGCGGATGAAGAGGCCGGCGGGGATGCGAATGGACCTGCCTATCTGCTCAAGCAGCATCGAGAGCTCATCGACGCGGAAATGGCGATCAACCTGGACGGCGGCGGCGGCAATCTGCGCAACGGGCAGCGGCTGTATTTCGAGGTCGGCACCAGCGAAAAGACCTACGTGACCTACACGCTGGAAACCACCAGTCCGGGCGGACACGGCTCCCTGCCCGGGCCCGACAATGCGATCTATCGTCTGGCGGACGGTTTGGGTCGCCTCGCGGCCTACAAGTTTCCGGTCATGTTGACCGCGACGACGCGGGCCAGCTTCGAGAAGCTCGCCGCGCTGGATCCGGGTCCCTCGAGCGCCGATATGCGGGCCGTGTCGCGTACGCCGCCGGACCTTGACGCTGCGGAGCGCTTGAGCGAGAACGTGCGCCTCAACGCACAGTTGCGAACGACGTGCGTCGCGACGCTGATCTCCGGGGGACACGCCGAGAACGCGCTGCCGCAGCGGGCGAAGGCGACCATACAATGCCGCATGATGCCAGGCGACTCGGCCGACAGCGTACAGGCCCGGCTGGTGGAGACGCTGAAGGATCCCGCGATCCGAGTAACCTTGGACGCGGCCCCCATCGTGAGCCCGGAATCGCCACCGACGGCACAGATCATGGAGAAGATCGCCGCCGTGGCTCACTCCATGTGGCCGGGGGTACCGCTGGTCCCTACCATGGCGACCGGGTTCAGCGACGATCGGCAGACCCGCAATGCGGGCATTCCGAGCTATGACGTCAGCGGGGTATGGATCGATGTCGATGAGAACCGGGCCCACGGCCGCGATGAGCGCGTCGGCGTCGACGCGTTCGACGAGAGCGTCGAGTTCACCTACCGCCTCATCAAGGCCATGGGACGCACGCCATGAAACAGTTCAACGAGCCGGGCCGCAGCGTCGATGTGGTCGCCGAGACCGACGTGCTGGTCGTCGGAAGCGGGCCGGGCGGTCTCGCGGCCGCCCTGGCCTCCGCGCGCGCCGGCGCGCATACCATACTGCTCGAGCGCAATGGATGCTTCGGCGGCAACATCACCCAGGTCGGGGTGGAGGGCTTCGCCTGGTATCGCCACCCGGGCACGGTCGACAGCGAAGGCATCGGCATCGAATTCGAACAGCGCGCAAAAGCGATGGGCGCAGCGATGCCGGAGCCCCAATCGATCAGCTACGCCCTGGACGCGGAGATGTTCAAGTATGTCGCCGATGTCCTGGTCCAAGAGGCCAGGGTTCAGCCCATGCTGCACCGCCTGTTCGTGGCACCGATCGTCAGCGACGGCGCGATCCAGGGCGTGATCACTGAAAGCAAGTCGGGACGCGAAGCGATTCTCGCCAAGCGCGTCATCGATGCCACTGGCGATGCCGATGTCGCGGCGCGGGCCGGCGCACCGACGCGCAAGACGCCGCGAGAGCAGATGATGGCGGCGTCGGTGATGTTTTCGATGACGGGGGTCAACAAGCAGCGGTTCATCGAACAGGTGAAGGCGGAGCCCCAGACCTACAAGGATTGGACCGGCAACGGCGAGTGGGACATCGAGACCTCCGGCAAAGAGGACGATTTGTTCTCGCCGTTCCTGCGCAAACCGTTCAAGCAGGCGGTGGCCGCCGGCATCATCCCCGCCGCTCTCAGCACCATTGCCGGCACATGGGGCGCCATCTCCGACCAGGGCGATCTGACCTACCTGAATCTCGTGCATTTGCCGCAAATCGATGGAACCGACGCCCGCGACCTGACGGCCGGGGAAATCGAGGGCCGGCGTCAGGCCATCATGGCCGTCGAGGCGCTGCGGCATTTCATGCCCGGCTGTGAAAACGCGAAACTGCGCAATTTCGGCATGACTCTCGGCGTGCGCGACACACGCAAAATCGACGCGCAGTACAATCTGACGGACGCCGACGTGCGGCAGCAGGGGCGATTCGAGGATTCCATCGGCATATTCCCGGAATTCGTGGACGGCTACGGCATTCTGCTGCTGCCGACCACCGGCCGCTATTTTCACGTGCCCTACCGCTCGCTGGTGCCGAAAGGAATCTCCGGGCTCATCGTCGCGGGTCGCTGCATCGGAGGCGACAAGATCTCGCACGCGGCGACCCGCAACATGATGTGCTGCACGGTCAGCGGCCAGGGCGCCGGCGTCGCTGCGGCGGTCTCGCTGCAGACTGGACAGGGTTTCGAGCGCCTCGATGTGCGCCGCGTGCAATCCGAACTGAAGCGCCAGGGCGCGCGCATCCACTGAGCCGCGGCATGTCCATCCTCTCCGGCGAGCCCGGTTACCAAAGCGGCTTCGGCAACGAGTTCGCGAGCGAGGCGCTTCCGGGGGCGCTGCCGCGCGGACAAAACTCCCCGCAACGTTGCCCGTATGGGCTCTACGCGGAACAACTGTCGGGAACCGCGTTTACCGCCCCGCGTGCGGCCAATCGGCGAACCTGGCTGTACCGCATTCGGCCGTCGGTCCTGCACGGCGCATTCGAGCCGCTGCGCAACGACGTGTTCGCCGATCTGTCGGCGCCGGCGCCCCTGGCGCCCAATCAGCTGCGCTGGGATCCGCTGCCGCTGCCGGCCACGCCCACTGATTTCATCGACGGGCTCGTGCCGGTCGCGGGAAACGGCTCACCGGAAGCGCACTCGGGCTGCGGCATCTATCTGTATGCGGCCAATCAGCCGATGCGCAACCGCTGCTTTTACAGTGCCGATGGTGAGCTGCTGTTCGTGCCGCAACTGGGAGCCGTAACGCTCGATTGCGAGCTCGGCCGCATCGGCCTCGAGCCGCAGGAAATCGCCGTGATCCCGCGCGGTGTGCGATTTCGGGTGGACCTGCCGGCTGGCCCGGTCCGAGGCTATATCTGCGAGAATTTCGGCGCGCCTCTCAAGCTGCCCGATCTCGGGCCGATCGGCTCGAACGGCCTCGCCAATGCGCGGGATTTTCGGGTACCGGTGGCGCGCTACGAGGATATCGACGGGCGGTACGAGCTGATCGCAAAGTTTCTCGGCCGGCTGTGGACCGCGCAGATGGATCATTCGCCGCTCGATGTGGTCGCCTGGCACGGCAACGACGCTCCCTATAAATACGATTTGCGGCGCTTCAATGCGCTCGGCTCGATTTCCTACGATCATCCGGATCCGTCGATATTTCTGGTGCTGCACTCGCCGAGCGACACGCAGGGGACCAGCAACCTCGATTTCGTCGTCTTCCCGCCGCGCTGGCTCGCGATGGAGAATACCTTCCGGCCGCCGTGGTTTCACCGCAATGTGGCGAGCGAATACATGGGATTGATCACCGGCATGTACGACGCGAAGGTGAGCGGTTTCGTGCCGGGTGGATCGTCCTTGCACAATTGCATGAGCGGTCATGGACCCGATGCGCAGACTTTCGAGAGAGCCGTCGCCGCCGACACCTCGAAGCCTGTGCACATCGCCGACACGATGGCATTCATGTTCGAGAGCCGCACGGTGATCAAGCCGACTCGCTTCGCGCTTGAGGGCCGTCCGGCGCTGCAGCCGGATTACGCGGCCTGCTGGCGGGGCCTGAAGAAGCACTTCGACCCGTCCCATGAGTGAGCCCTTGCCGACCGATGCCACCAACGACCCGCGTTGCACGAGCTGGGTGTCGAGCGCGAACCGCGCCCACGGCGATTTTCCCATTCAAAATCTGCCCATCGGCGTGTTCCGCCGCCGCGGCTCCTCTGCGGCGTTTCGCGGCGGCATCGCGATCGGCGATCAAATCCTCGACCTCGGGGCGCTTGCGGCAAGCGGTGTGATGGGCGGCGGCGATGCGGCGGCGGCGGTAAATGCAGCCGCGCGCCCGACGCTCAATGATCTGATGCGGCTCGGCCCGCAGAGTTTAAGCGCACTGCGGCGCGCGCTGTTCGAAGGCCTGCTCGAAGGCTCGGCGCAGCGGCCGGCATTTCAGCCCTGCCTCGTTGCGCAGTCGGAGGCGGAATATTCAGTGCCTGCGCAAGTCGGCGATTTCACGGATTTTTATTCATCGATCCATCATGCGACAGCCGTGGGTCGCTTGTTCCGTCCGGACAGTCCGTTGACGCCGAATTACAAATGGATGCCGATCGGATACCACGGCCGCAGCTCATCGATCGTCGTGTCGGGTCAGAGCTTTCACAGACCTGTGGGTCAGCGTCTGCCGCCCGGGCAGCAGCAGCCGGTGGTCGGCCCGAGCGCACGCTTGGATTACGAACTCGAGCTTGGCGTGTTCATCGGCAACGGCAACCCGTTGGGATGCCCGATTCCCATCGCACGCGCCGAATCGCACGTATTCGGGATCTGTCTGCTCAATGATTGGTCGGCCCGGGACATCCAGGCGTGGGAGTACCAACCGTTGGGCCCCTTTCTGGCGAAGAACTTCGCCACGAGCGTCTCGCCCTGGGTCGTCTCGCTGCAGGCGTTGGCGCCGTTTCGCGTGCCGCTGGCACGCGGTCCGCACGATCCCGAGCCCTTGGGTTATCTCGCCGGCGAGTCGAATACGACAGCCGGCGGCATGGATATCCGCCTCGAGGTGCTTCTGCAGACCGCAACGATGCAGGCGCGCGATGAGCCGCCGCAGCGGCTCTCCTGCACGAGCTTCCGGCACTCCTACTGGACGGTGGCGCAGCTGGTGGCGCACCACACGATCAACGGCTGCAATCTGTGCGCGGGCGATTTGCTCGGCACCGGGACCCAATCGGGACCTGCTCCCGACGAGGCCGGCTCACTGCTGGAATTGAGCTTGGGTGGAAAGCAACCGATTCGCGTCGGATCGACCGAGGAGCGGGTGTTTCTGCAGGACGGGGATACGGTGATCTTTCGCGCCTGGTGTGCGAAACCCGGCGCTGCCAGGATCGGTTTCGGCGAATTGCGCGGTCAGGTCCTGCCGGCGGAATCGAATGGCGGCCGGCGCGGCTGAATCGAAGGGGATACTTGCGCATCTCAAAGGGTCTATGGCGGGGTGTTTGCGGCGCGCTGTGCTGTGCCTCGATCGGCGCGGCGGGCGCCGCCGATCGCGCGCATGTATTGAACATCTTCGCGTGGGCGGAGTACTTCCCGCCTCCGCTCATCGCCCAGTTCGAGGCCCAGTCGGGCATTCACGTGAACTACTCCGTGCTCGACTCTCCCGAGATGGCGGAAACGATCCTCTCGGCGGGCAGTTCCAATTACGACCTGGTCACGATGAATGCATCGCCCGAGCTCGGCCGGGAAATCCCCAAGGGCTTCTGGAAAGCGCTGGATTGGGCGCGCATTCCCAACGCCCGCAACGCGGATCCGAAGATCATGCAGATGCTGAGCGCGGTGGATCCGCACAATCAGCACGCCGTGCCGTGGATGTGGGGCACCACCGGGCTGATCTACGACCGCGACCGCATCAAAACCATCATGCCGAACGCGCCGCTCGACAGCCTCGACATGATCCTGAAGAAAAACGTGGCCGCCCAATTCGCCTCCTGCGGGATCGGTCTGATCGACTCCTGGGGTGACATCCTGCCCATGGTGGCCCGCTACCTCGGACAGCCCGCGCTGTCCGCTGACCCGGCGCAGCTCGGCGCGGTGATCGCCAAGCTCGATGAGATCAAACCCTATCTGCGGCGCATTTCCACCTCCGGCTACTACCAGCAGCTGGCGGAAGGTGAGCTGTGCCTGGCCATCGGCTATTCCGGCGACGCCATGATCGCGCGCCGGATGGTGAACGAATCGCACGGCAGCAGACAGATCGATTACTCCTTTGCCCGGGAGATGGTGCCGTTCTACATCGACAGCATGGTGATCCCGGCGGACTCACCCAACGCGGCGGGGGCGCTCGCATTCATCGACTTCGTGATGCGCCCCGAGGCCTCCGCCTCGGTCACGCGCTTCATCGGATTTGCGACTGCAAATGCCGCGGCGCTGCCGTTCCTGGAGCCTGCGGTGCGCGACAACACCGTGATCTATCCTCCGGCGAAGGTGCGCGAGCGCTTGGAACTGCAGAAAATCTACGGCGCGGAAGAAATGCGCGCCTTCTCGCGCGCCTGGCTGCAATTCAAGTCCGGGCTGTAGTGCCGCGCTTGCAGCGGCGCCGCGAACGCTCGCCGGCGCGCTCAGCGCGCCTCAATGGATCGATCCGAGCGATTTCGATACGCCGACGAAAAATCCTCGCCTCGGTCCGTATTGCGGCGCACCGACTCCGACGCCGGTGCCGTTGCGGATCTCATACACCTTGTCGAATACGTTGATCACATCGAAGCGCAGGCTGAGTGTGCCGTCGCCCGCAAGCCTGAACACGTGCGATACCCCGGTGTTGACCTGCGTGTAGTACGGCAGGTGTTCGCCGTTGGGAATGTCGGTGCCGCCGTAGCCATTGGTCACGCCCGGCGGCAATTGCAAATCCGCGCGCAAACCGGAGCCGAGCAGCGCATCCATGCTGAAGCGCGTGTCGCTCCACAGATAGGACATGCCGCCCGACGCGGTGTGCTGCTGCTCATGATCCAGATGGATGTAGTTGTTGGCGATGTATTCGAGATCCGTCGGCGAGAAATTGAACTGCGCCGAATCGATCTGCTTGCCCTTGGCGCTCTGCACCGCCAGATTGAGGTACGCGTTGAAAGCCCCGGCGGTGTAGTTGGCCGTGAACTCGGCGCCGTACTGCTTGCCGTACCGATAGTTGAACGGCGTCAGGATGATGGGCGCGCCGAACTGGCCCTCGTCGATCAGATTCTGAGATTGCTTGTAGTAGGTGTCGAGACCGACGGTGAGGTCATGGTTGACCTTCTGCTGCACGCCCAAGTCGTAGTAATTCGCCCGCTCGGCCTGCGGCGGCGTGGCAGCGTTGGTCAACGGCGGCGAGGATGTGTTCGCGAACAGGGCGATATCCTTGCTGCCGACCAACTCGAAGGGCGGCGGCGACAGGTAGCGCGAATAGCCGGCATGCAGCGTGGTGTCCGGCAGCACCTGCCAAACGACGTTGAGCCGCGGACTCGCCTGGCTCGCGCTGGTGTAGGCCGTGAATTTATCCAGCCGCAGGCCGTAGTTGACCGTGAAGTTGGGCTCGAGTTTCCACTCATCCTGCAAATATCCGCTGTAGATCCATTCGGTCGCCGAGCCGTTGTCGACGATTGAAACCGGCACATCGCTGATCTGCATGCCCGCCTCGTCGGTCACCAGCACTTGGGAGGTCGTATCGCTGACCGCATGGTCCGACTGGATGAATAAGCCGCCGCGGATCGTGTGAGTCGAGTTGAGCTCGTAGGATGCATCGCTCTGCGCGGCGTAGGCGACGTCCTGCTTGAAGGCGTTCTGCGCGATGCCGGTGAACAGCAGATCGCCCACGGGGGCTCCGGGGACGAAGGTGAGGCTCGAGTATCGGCTGATGAGCGAGGTCTGAACGTTGAGCGCTCCCACCGAATGCTGCCAGCTCAACGCCCCGAACTCGGTCACCTCGCGTTGATTGTCGTTGAGATCCTGGCTTGGAAACGTCGTGACCCCATCGACGTTCCAGCCCAAAGAGGGCTCCTCGCCGTTCAGATTTGGAATCTGAAACTTGTCGACCGAGACGCCGAACATGAACGCGACCCGGTTCTCCTCATCGAGAATGTCTTCGAAGTAGCCGAACCCATGATATTGCGTGGTGTGGTCGTGGATCGGATCCGAACTGCCGTCCGGCGATTCGATGCCGAGGTCATTGCGCAGGAAATCGCCGGTGACGAAGTAGTTGAAGGCTCCCGCGCTGCCGCCATAGTTGAAGCTCGGCTCGATCTCGCCGTGGCTGCCGCCGTACAGGGACGCCGCGCCGCCGGGTGCCTGCAGGCCGCTTTTCGTCGTGATATCGATGATCCCCGCGGTGCGCAGCCCGTACTCGGCCGGCAAGGCGCCATCGATCAGGCTCATCGAGGATACGAAGCGCGGATCCAGCGCTTGACCGAACACGCTGATGCCTTCCGGCAGGATGATGCCATTGATGCGATACTGCAGTCCGTTGTGCTCGCCCCGGATGTGAAACTGGCCGAAGGAATCCTGCGCGACCTCCGGCATCTGCAGCACGACCTGGTTGAGCAGCGTATTGTCCCCAGCCGGCATCTGCGCAATGGTCGCGGCGTCGACGGTGTAGGTGCTCGCACCGGTCTGAGTCTGTATGTGCGAACGCACTTCGTCCAAGTGCTGGGCGGTCACCACGATCGCGGGCAGCGCCAGCTCGTCGGCCGGCTGCGCTGCATCGGCGGCCGTTTGCGCGCGCGCCGTGCATTGCAGGCCGAGCAACAGGACGGCGGCGGCGGCGCCCGGGGCCGCGCGCATGAGTGAAAATCTCATCATCAAGAATGACTCCGCAAAAGCTGAATGGACTGAAGGCCGCTACCGATCGCTCGGGCGGCTCATCGCTGCACGCAACGTTTCAGCTGAGGAAGGGGGAACCGCGGCTGCGCGGCCTTAAGATTGCGGGGGCCGCGGCGTCGATTCGAGGTTCGGGGCTGCGCTCGGCCTCGACGCGGACGAGCAAGGGAAGGTGGAACGAATGGCTGAACGCGGGGGTCGCAACCTGCGCAAACAGGGGGCACAGGGCGCACCTGCCGTGCGCGGCGCCGCCCGGATCGACTCGCAAATCGAGGCCTTGATCGGCGGATAAATGGCTGACTTCGTGAACGACGGCGGCCTGTTGCGCCCCGATCAGCAGCAGCACGAGGCACAGTGCCCGGCACACGTGTGTCATGCGATCAGAAGCCTTGGCGCGCCACAACATCTGCAAAAGCTACCAGAATCGGGCGACCATTGCAGCATTCGTCGCCCGGCGCGATAGGGGAGGAACGGTTTTGCACGATGTAACTCGGCGCACGTTCATTGCCGCGATCGGTGCGGCGGCGGTGATTCCGGCTGCGGCGCTGCGCCCCGCGGGCGCGGCGCCCGAGCGCGCCGCCGCGCTCGCGGCAGTGCCCGCGCCCGGCTGCCCCGGCTACCTCTTCTTCGGCGCCGCCGAAGCGCGGTTCATCGAGGCCGCCTGCGAGCGGCTCATCCCCGCCGACGAGTCGGGTCCGGGTGCGCTCGGCGCGCGAGTTCCCCATTATTTGGATGAGCAGCTGCGCGGCGCGTGGGGTGCCGGTGAACGGCCGTACCGCAGCGGGCCCTGGCAACCGGGATCCTCGCCGCCGCAACGGCGGCTGTCATGCGCGCCGGCGGAGCTGTTCCGCAGAGCTTTGAGCTCGATCATCCGTAGCTTCGACGCGCGCGGCTCGGCTTTCGCGGCGCTCGGCGCAGCTGCGCAGCTCGCGTACCTGAAGTCCCTCGAAGCGGGCGCTGCGGATCTGGGCGGCGTACCGTCCGAAGTGTTCTTCGACATGCTGCTGGGGATGACGATGGAGGGCTTCTTCAGTCATCCGAAGCACGGCGTCGGCCGCGCCGTGGTGGCGTGGCGCACGGCCGGCTTCCCCGGCGCCTGCGCCGTTACCCGCGCATCGAGCGGCCACGCGGCGTCGCGCAGTTGGAATTCGTAGCGCGCCCCGGCTCTGGCGGGCGTTTGCTTGCGCTTGGGTGCTGCTTCTGGTTTAGTTTGCGGGCGATTGCTTCGACCTGCCCGCGAACGAGGATTCTCGATGAAGCTGCGAACCCGAGTTGAAGGCGGCGGCACGCCGCGGACCGAACGCTGGGGCGTCGACAGCGAATACGGCCGGCTGCGCGACGTGCTGGTCGGTCCCATCGATCATTTCAGCTGGCAGGCGGGCAACGCCGTCGCGCAGCGCTCCGAACGCGTCGGCTTGCAGTTCGATTTCAATGTCGCCCGCGCCCAGTACCGCGAAATGCTCGACGTCTACCGGCAAGCGGATGTGGCGGTGCACGTATTGCCGGCCGAGCCTGAACTGCCGTATCAGATCTTCGCCCGCGACAGCAGCGCCATGACTCCGTGGGGCGCGCTGATCATGCAGCCGCAAAAGGCGTACCGGCGCGGCGAATATGCCGCGTGCCTGCAATTTTATCTCGATACCGGCATCCCAATTTACGATTTTCTCACCGCCGGCAACGCCGAAGGCGGCGATTTCATGGTGCTCAAGCCCGGGGTCGCGATTTGCGGATTCTCCGGCGAGCGATCCATCGAGCCCGCGGTACGCCAGCTTCAGTCGTGGTTCGAGGCCGAAGGCTGGGAGATGCATAGCTATGCGTTCGATTCGCATTTTCTGCACCTGGACGTGCAGATGGGCATGATCGCCGAGGGTCTCGCGGTGGTGTGCATCGAAGCCGTCGAGCCTGCGCTCATCGATTGGCTGCGCTCGAAGGCGATCCGCGCGATCCCCATCTCCTACGGCGACGCCATGCAATTGGGAAGCAACGTCGTGGCGCTGGGCGCCGGCAAGGTGCTGGTCCCCGCCTCCAGCAAGAACCTCATCGCCGCCTGCCGCGCCGAAGGCCTCACGGTCTACGACCCGGATGTGTCGATGATCGGCAGCGGCGGCGGGGCCGTGCACTGCATGTGCCAGGCACTGAAGCGCGATCGTGTCGGAGCCGCATGACGCCGCGCGGCGCATCCTGCTCAAGGGCGCGGCCGCGGCGGCGGCCGTAGCGGCCGTTTGCGGGCGAGCGCGGGCCGGCCCGAGCCAGCCGCCGAGCCAAACGGCGAACCAGATGCTGCAACTGGCCGAATTGAGCGCCGTCGATGCGGTTGCGCAGATGTCGCGCGGCGAGCTGCGCGCCGAACGCTATGCGCAGGCGCTGCTCGCGCGCTGCGAGGCGGCGCACGCGCTCAATGCGTTCATCACGCTGGAGCCCGAGCGGGTGCTCGAAGATGCGCGCGCCCGCGATCGCGAGCGGCAAGCCGGCGCCCGGCCCGGAATGCTGTTCGGCTTGGGGATTCCGGTCAAAGACAGCGTCAATACGCGCGACTATCCGACCACCGGCGGCACGCCCGCGCTGCGCCACTTTCGGCCTCAGAAAGATGCGCCGGTGATCAGGGCGCTGAAGGCCGCCGGTGCGATTGTGCTCGGCAAAACCAACCTGCACGAGCTCTCCTACGGCTGGACCAGCAACAACCTCGCGTACGGCGCGGTCCACAATCCCTACGACCCGGCGCGCATTCCCGGCGGCAGCAGCGGCGGCACTGCGGCGGCGATCGCGGCGCGGCTGGCGCCCCTCGGGGTGGCCGAAGATACCGAAGGCTCGATTCGCGTGCCCGCCGCGTTCTGCGGCATCATGGGGTTCAGGCCGACCACCGGACGCTACTCGACTGAAGGGTGCGTGCCGATCTCGCCGCTGTTCGACCAGGTCGGTCCGCACGCGCGCTCCGTGGCCGATCTGGCCCTGTTCGATGCGGCGGTCGCCCCCGATTCGCGCCCGCTCGATGTCGTGCCGCTGCGCGGTGTGCGTCTGGGCATCGTACGCGACTACTGGTTCGAGGATCTCGACCCAGAGGTCGAGCGCATTACCGATCGCGCCCTGGCGCGGCTCCGGGTTGCGGGCGCGCAGCTGGTGGAGACCCGCCTGCCGGGCGTTGCGAAGCTGATCGGTCTCACGACCTACCACGTGCAAAATCACGATGTTCGTCTGGCCCTGGCGCGCTATTTAAAGGAATACGGCACCGGCCTCACGCTCGAGCAGCTGCTCGAGCGCGCGAGCCCGGACATCCAGGCGCTGTTTCGCAGCGATGTGCTGCCGGGGGGCGCGAATTTCGTCTCAGAAGCGCAATACGCAGCGGCGCGGGATCAATACCTGCCGGCGCTGCGCCGGCTGTATCGAGACTATTTCGCGGGCACCGGCGTCGCGGCCATGGTGTTTCCGGCCACGCGAGTCGCGGCGCCGCGCATCGGAGAGGAGACCACTCTGCTCATTCGCGGCCGGCCCGTACCCTTCGATGCGGCCGTTGCGCGCAATATCGCGCCCGGCAGTACGGCCGGAATACCCGGCCTGGTGCTGCCCGCCGGACTGACCGAGGGCGGCCTACCCGTGGCGCTCGAATTCGATGCGGCCGCCGGCACCGATCGTGCGCTGCTCGCGCTCGGCACGAGCCTCGAATGGGCGCTGGGGCCGATTCCCGCCCCGCCGGTGCGGGCTGCCGCGCCGTGAGGCCCGATCAGGTACACTTTCAAATGGCGCAACGATAATAAGGCCTCAGCCATGATCAAAGTCAGCATCCTGTATCCGAACAAACCCGGATCTCACTTCGACATGAGCTACTACCTCGCCCAGCACATGCCGCTGGCCATGCGGTTGCTCGGCAAGGGCCTGCGCAAAACCGAAGTGGATGCAGGCCTACAGGGGGCGGCTCCGGGTCAGCCGCCGGCGTTCTTCGGCGGCTGCCAGTTCTATTTCGACTCCATCGAGGCGTTCCTGGCCGTGTGGCCGTCCGCGGCCGCGGAACTCGGCGCTGACGTACCGAAATACACCGACGTCGCGCCGCTCATTCAGTTCAACGAAGTCAAGCTCTCGGTTTAGCACGCACGCGCCGCGACGCCGAGCCGCCGGCCATGGCCATCCACGAGTTTTTTCCGACGCTTGTCTACACGGCGGCATTGCAGAGGGCGGGCGCGCGGGGCTTCAACCGCCAGCTCCTGAAGGAATGCCGGCAGCTGCGCGAGGACGATGCCGCGGGTCGCCGCTGGTGCATCGAGAACTATCCGCGCGGATACACCTCCTACGGATCGGCTCACCGGATGCAGCGCATCTCACCAACCTTCGAGGCCCTGCAGCGCAAGCTCGAGCGGCACGTCAGGGCGTTTGCCGCCGCCGTGCAGTGGGATCTCGCCGGCCGGCAATTATCGATGACGGACTGCTGGATCAGCATCATGCCGCGGGACACGGTGCATGGTCTTCACCTGCACCCGCTGTCCACCTTGAGCGGCACCTACTACGTGAAGGTTCCCCCCGGAAGCCCGGGCATCAAGTTCGAGGATCCGCGGCTGGACCGGTTCATGGCGGCGCCCCCGCGCAAGAGCGGCGCGCGCTCCGCGAACCGAGCCTGGATCAGCGTGCCCGCCGAGGCAGGGCATGTGGTGCTGTTCGAAAGTTGGCTGCGCCACGAGGTGGCGCCCAACCCCATCGACGCGGAGCGGGTGAGCGTGAGCTTCAATTACAATTGGTTTTAGCGGCCATCCGGTTTTAGCCGCCATCGAAGCGCGCCGGGCGGGTAGAATCGGCGCATGACAACCACTACGACCTCGGATGCCACCATGGCGGTGTTTCTCGATCTGGAGAACATTGCGCTCGGTGCGCGCGATGCGAATTACCCGAGCTTCGACATCGAAAAGGTGCTCGAGCGCCTCCTGTTGAAGGGGCACATCGTCGTCAAGAAGGCCTACTGCGACTTCGACCGCTACAAGGAGTTCAAGCGCGGCCTGCATGAAGCGGCCTTCGAGCTCATCGAAATCCCCCACGTGCGCCAGTCCGGCAAGAACTCGGCCGATATCCGCATGGTCGTCGATGCGCTCGACCTGTGCTACACGAAGGGCCACGTCGACACCTTCGTCATCATCAGCGGCGATTCGGATTTCTCGCCGCTGGTCAGCAAACTGCGCGAAAACGCCAAGACCGTGATCGGCGTCGGGGTCAAAAACTCGACCTCGGACCTGTTTCTCAACAACTGCGACGAATTCATCTATTACGACGATCTGGTCCGCAAGGAGCCCTCCAGGCGCCGCCGCACGGCGACCGCCGCGGCCCGCACGACCGCGGCGCCCACGGAGAACAAGGGCCCGGAACCCACGGATGCCCTGGACTTGGTCGTGGAGACGCTGGATGCGGTCACCGAGGAGCGCGGGGAAAATGAACCGATTTGGGGGTCAATGATCAAACAAGCCATCAAGCGCCGGCATCCAGGCTTCAATGAGCGCGCTTATGGCTTCCGCTCCTTCAACGATCTTTTGGCCGATGCGCAAAAGCGCGGCCTGCTTTCGCTGCGGCCGGACGAGAAATCCGGCGGCTATACGGTACGCGTCGCGGAGCGGTCATCCCCGTCCAAGCCTTGAACTGAACCCAACCGCCCTTACTGTCATTCCATTGGGCCAAAAGGTTGGGAAACTATGAACGCTTCGCGCCGGAGATCATGGATGTGGGCTGACGCCTGCGCGCTTCTCGATGAGGCGGAGCGCAGGCATCGGCGTTTCTTCGAGCTGCTGACTGGGCCCGCAACGGGGCCGGTGTGGGAGCCTCCTGCCAACATCTTTGCGCGCGGCAGCGAGGTGCACGTCATGGTGACGATGCCGGGTGCCCGGGCCGAAGACGTGGTGACGCAGATCACCCCGTCGGGCCTGCTGATTGAGGCAACTGTACCCGCGCCGCACTTCGAGGCCGGCATCGAAGTGGTGCGTTTGGAGATCCCCTACGGCCGGATGCGGCGGCGCATCGATCTGCCGCCCGGAACCTACACGCTGCTCGAGCATCGCCTCGAGCGCGGCTATCTGTTTCTGCGCCTGACGGGGTCACGCTTATGAACGCCAACGAGAAGCCGGCAAGCTCTGCCCTGCCCGAAGATGTGCTCATCATCCTGCCGGTGCGGGATTTGGTGCTGTTCCCGGGCGTGGTGCTGCCGATTACGCTCAGCGGCAAGCGCGCACTCGCCGCGGCTCAGGAGGCCGTGCGCACGCAGCGCCGCGTCGGATTGATCCTTCAGACCGAGGCGGACGCCGATCCTGCGCCGGAATCGCTGCCACGGGTCGGCACCGCGGCGTCGATCGTCCGGTTCATCACGGCGGGCGATGGCACGCACCATCTGATCGCCCAGGGTGAACAGCGATTCACCGTGCTCGATTACGTGAGCCGCGAACCCTTCCTGGTCGCTCGCATCGAGCCTTACAAGGAAGCCACCGTCATTGACGCCGACATCGAAGCGCGCGGGCTCACCTTGCGCGAGCGGGCTCTTGAGGCGCTCCAGCACCTGCCGCAAGCCCCGGCGGAGCTCGCCAATGCCATTCGCAGCATCGAGACTGTGCCCGCGCTCGCCGACATCGTGGCGAGTTTCATGGACATGAAGGCGGCGGACAAGCAGGAGATTCTGGCCACCTTCGATCTTAAGGCCCGCCTGGATCGCGTGTTGACGCTGCTCAACCGCCGCATCGAAGTGCTGAAGGTTTCACGGCAAATCGACGAGCGCACCCGCGAGGCCTTCGATGAGCGGCAAAAGGAGGCGGTGCTGCGCGAGCGCCTGCGTCAAATTCAAAAGGAGCTCGGCGAAGCCGGCGGCTCCGGCGCGGAGCTCGAGGAATTGAAGAAAGCCGTCAAGGACGCCGCCATGCCTCCCGAAGCGGAGGAGCAGGCCCAGCGAGAGCTTGCGCGACTCGAGCGCATGCCCGAGGGCGCCGCCGAGTATTCCATGACGCGAACCTATCTCGACTGGCTGATTGCCATGCCGTGGTCGAAAACCGACCCCGAACAGCTCGATATCGATCGAGCGCGCGCCATCCTGGACGAAGACCACTATGGGCTGGAGAAGGTCAAACGGCGCATCCTCGAATTTCTGGCGGTGCGAAAACTGAATCCGCAGGGGCGCAGCCCGATTCTTTGCTTCGTGGGGCCGCCCGGCGTCGGCAAGACCTCGCTCGGCCAGAGCATCGCCAAGGCACTTGGATTGACGTTCCGGCGCGTCAGTCTGGGCGGCGTGCACGACGAGGCGGAGATCCGCGGCCACCGACGCACCTACATCGGTTCGCTGCCGGGCAATATCGTGCAGGCCGTGCGCAAGGCCGGCCGGCGCAATCCCGTGCTCATGCTCGATGAGGTGGACAAGCTCTCCGCGAGCTATCAGGGCGATCCGTTCTCGGCGCTGCTCGAGGTGCTCGATCCGGAGCAGAACAATACCTTCCGCGACAACTACCTGGGCGTGCCTTTCGATTTGTCGAAGGTTTTTTTCATCGGCACGGCCAATGTACTGGACGCCATTCCCGCGCCGCTGCGCGACCGCATGGAAGTGATCGAGCTCACCGGCTACACCGAAGAGGAAAAGCTGCAGATCGCGCGGCGCTTCCTGCTCACCCGCCAATTGCAGGCCAACGGCTTGACGGCCGATCAAGTCCAGCTCTCCGATGAGGCCCTGCGCCGCGTGATCATCGACTACACCCGCGAGGCCGGCGTGAGAGGCCTCGAGCGCCAAATCGGCGCGCTACTGCGCAACGCTGCGGTGACCATCGCCTCGGGTCGCGCCGGCAGCGTCTCGATCGACGCCGCCGACGTACCGGGCATATTGGGCGCCGCGCGCTTCGAGAACGATGTCGCGCTGCGCACCAGCGTGCCGGGCGTGGCCACCGGGCTTGCGTGGACGCCGGCGGGAGGCGACATTCTGTTCATCGAATCGAGCCGGGTAAAGGGCACCGGCAAGCTGATCTTGACCGGGCAGCTTGGCGAGGTCATGAAGGAAAGCGCCCAGGCGGCGGTCACATTGATCAAATCACAGGCGGACCGGCTGGGGATCGATTCCTCGACACTCGATGATTGCGACCTGCACATTCACGTGCCGGCAGGCGCCATTCCGAAGGACGGGCCGAGCGCGGGCGTGGCGATGGCGACCTCGCTCGCCTCGCTGCTGACACAGCGCACCGTGCGGGCCGATGTAGCGATGACCGGCGAGATCAGCCTGCGGGGAGTGGTGCTGCCGGTCGGCGGCATCAAGGAAAAATGCGTGGCCGCCGCGCGCGCCGGCATCCGCACGGTGATCTTGCCCGCCCGCAATCGCCGCGATCTCGAGGACATCCCAGAGAGCGTCCGCAACCGGCTCGAGTTCGTGTGGGCGGAGAGGATCGAGGACGTGCTCGCGCGCGCGCTGGAAGCCGCGCCGGTGCATCGAGCCGCTGCCTGACCGCAGCGGGCTTGAGAGCCGGGCAGCGCGATAAACGCGCGCGCGGCGGCATGCTCAGCTCACCGGGTGAGCATCGCCGCCGAGTTCCGCGAGAGCAGTGAGCAGCGCCTGGGTGTCGACGGGCTTGCCGAGAAAGCGGCAGCGGGGGATGGACCCTTTCACTGCGCGCATCATCGAGGGCAGATCGCCGCTCAGCAGAATGGCGGGCAGCTCGCTCAGGTGATCCCCTCGTGCCCGCAGCTGTTGCAGCACGTCGAGCCCGGTGAGCGCGCCTTCCAGATGATAGTCCGAGATGAATACATCGCCGGCCTGCATGCCGGCCAGCAGGGACTCAGCTTCGGCGACACTGGCGGCGCTGTGCGTTTCGTAGCCTTCCAGCGACAAGAATAGCTCGGTGGCGGTCCGTACGGAATCGTTGTCCTCGAGCAGCACGACGCGGCAGCGGGGCGCAGGGGCCGTTTTCACCGCATCGCCGTCGGCGCGCGCCAGCTCGGCGGCGTCCGGCCGCGGCGCCGGCAGTTGCGAGGATACGCGCTGCCGCGGAATGCGTACGCGAACCCGGGTTCCCTCGCCCAGATGCGAAGCCACCGTGATCGAATAGCCCAGCAGACGCGACACCTCGCGCACGATGGCCAATCCGAGGCCCACTCCGGAGCGCGGCGCCCCCTTGCGGTCCACCTGATAGTACTCGTCGAAAATTCGCTCGAGCTTCTCTTCCGGGATGCCGATACCCGAATCCTCGACGGTGAGGATCAACGCCGCGGCCTCCGCGCTCAGGGTGACCCGCACGAATCCGCTCTCCGTGTACTTCAGCGCGTTGCCGATAAGATTTTGCAGCAGCTGGGTGAACAGGGTGCGATCGGTCGTTATCACGGCCTGCGTATCCGCGAATTCCAGACGCAAGTTCTTGGCGGCGGCCGCGGGCTCGAATTCTCCGGCAAGGTCGGTTAGGACCGCGGCCAATCCGACCGGCGCAAGCTGCGGCTCGATGGCACTCGACTCGAGCCGCGTGACATCGAGAAGGGAATTGAGCATCCTGCTCGCCCCATCGATGGCGAGCTGCTGGCGCAGCAGCAGGTCGCGCACTTCCGGAATCCCTGCCGTCAACGCGAGCATCGAGGCATTGAACAGGCGGATCGTCTGCAGCGGTTGGCGCAAGTCATGGCTGGCCGTGGCAAGAAACCGAGTCTTGGCCAGGTTTGCGCGGTCCGCTTCTTCGCGTGCGGCAATCAGGGCATCGATGATGGCGCGCCGGTCGGTCATATCGCGAACGGCCGCCGCGACGTATGTCTTGCCGCCGTCGTAGAAGGGTGCAAGACGGATGCCCGCCGGGAATTCGGAGCCGTCCGCGCGCCTGGCGAACAAATCGGCCATGCGGGCGCCCATTTCTCGGCTGTTCGGATCGCGCAGATAGCTGAACACGTGGGCGCCATGGCGGATCCGGAATCTTTCGGGCACCAGCATCTCCACCGACTGGCCGACCACTTGCTCGGGCGTATAGCCGAACAGCGCGCCCGTCGTGGCGTTGGCAAAGCGCACGATGCCGTGCGTATCGATGACGATGAGCGCGTCCGGCGAGAATTGCAGCAGATGCTGGGTGATGGAGCTGAGATCATCCATGGTTCAACTTAGTATAAGGGCTGGGCGCAGACTGCTGCGGCAATTCGCGGCTATACGCACCTGCCCGATGGGATGACCATCGGGATATGCAAAAGGCGAGCTGGACGGGGTCCGAGGCGATTTTGAATCAATTGATGGAAATCGCCCGCATTTCTGCGCTTGCGGAGATGGCCAGCGGCATCGCGCACGAGCTGAACCAGCCGCTTGGCGCCATCGCCGCCTTTTCGCAGGCCGGCGTACTCCTCCTGGACCGGCCGGAACCGGCGGTGGAGAAGGCCCTCGATGTGTTTCGGCAGATCAACACGGAGGCGCTGAGCGCCGGCGAGGGAATCCGCCGTATCCGGGGGCTATTCGATCATCAGGATCAGATGCGTACGCCCTGCAACCTCGGCGAATTGATCGAAGAGCTGCGCCCGGTGCTCACCGTGATCGCATTGCGCATCCAGGCGGACCTCAAGATCGATCTCGAGCCGGCGCTGCCCCCATTGTTGATCGACCGGCTACGCATTCAGCACGTACTGTTCGCACTGGTGCAGAACGCCTGCGACGCCTGCGCGCAAGATGGCGGCCGGTCGTGCATCAAGATTGAGGCGCACGCCGACCGCTACCACGTGGAAACCGGCATCTCCGACTCCGGATCGGGCGTGCCGGACGAGATCCGCGGCCAGCTCTTCCGGCCGTTCTTCACCACCAAACCGCAGGGCACCGGATTGGGGTTGGCCTCCACCCGCGCGATCGTCGAGGCGCATCAGGGAACCATCGGATTCGAACAGCTGGCCTCCGGTGGCAGCCGATTCTGGTTCCGTTTGCCGCTTGCCGATTGACTCTCAGCGCGCCGATCGGCGGCCCGCAATCTTAGGCTGCGCGATGGCGCACGTGGAAGTCCCGATACAAATCACACTCGCAATGCCGAGAATAGGGGTCATGCAAATGACGATGACATTTCGGCACATTGATCGGTCCGGGGCTCTGGAGTCGCGCGCCCGTGAGCTGGGGGAGCGGTTGCGGCGCTACCATAGCGGCATCACGCAATGTCATGTGACCGTCGAGGGCGCAGTGGACCATCGCGCTAGCGGCTCGCTTTATCGGGTGAAAATTCACTTGAGCGTGCCGGGCGCGCAGATTCACGCCGACAGCCGGCACCACGACGACAGCGCGCACGGCGACGTGTACATTGCCCTGCGCGACGCCTACTCGAGCGCCCGCCGGCAATTGCAGGATCTGCACCGGGATCGCGGAAAATCGAGCTTGGTGAGCCGCGCCCGCCTCAGCGATGCGCGCCGCTGAGCGACAGCATGTAGGCGGTCAGCGCGGTCCCGACGAACGTGAACAGCCAGAATACGAAGAACCCGCAGGCGTAGATCATCGGCCGCAGGGCCAGCAGCGCGGGAGCGAAATAGTCATCCAGGCCGAGCGTCAGTGGATCGAAGCAGGCAAACACCACCGCAGTTTCCAGACAGGCGGCGATGAAGGACGTCCACAGGGCCACGCCGATGCCCTCGCTGAGGGGCGGCCAAGCCGCCGGATGCTCCGTCTTCTCGTCTTGCATGTGAGCAGCCTAAAAAGTTCGGCTCCCGAGCGAAATCAGGGGCGCACCCGCGCCGGTACGTACTGTCCGCTGCCGTACGGGGAAGTACCTATTGGCCTGTGCGCCCCTTCAATGAAGGCTAAGCGGATATGAGCATTGCAACAGCGGTCTCCTTCGATGCCGATCTCATGCGCCGCTACGATCGCGAAGGCCCCCGTTACACCTCGTATCCCACGGCGCTGCAATTTCGCGAAGGCATCGACGCCGACGACTATGCGCGGGCGGCATCGGGTAGCCGCGGCGCGCTCGAAGGACATCCGCTGTCGCTGTACGTGCACATCCCGTTCTGCTCCAGCCCGTGCTTCTATTGCGGCTGCAACAAGATCGTCACGCGCCAGCTGGACCGCGCCGACAACTACGTTCGACACCTGCTGCGCGAGATCACCCAGCGCGGCGCCTATTTCGACCGCAACCGGGTGGTCGAACAGATGCATTTCGGCGGCGGCACCCCGACGTTTTTGCCCAACAAGCTGCTCACCGAGATCATCGACCGGATCGATCATGACTTCAATCTGACAGACGCACCGTCGCGGGACTATTCCATCGAGATCGATCCGCGCGGGGTCGAGGACGCGGTTCTCGCGCATTTGGCCGGCCTCGGCTTCAACCGGGTCAGTCTGGGCGTGCAGGATTTCGATGAAAACGTGCAGCGCGCGGTAAACCGGCTGCAGCCCGCCGGCCTGGTGTCGAAAGTGTACGATGCGGCTCGCCAGTTGGGCTTTCGCTCCATCAATTTCGACTTGATCTACGGCCTGCCGAGGCAGTCGCTGTCGACGTTCGCCGCCACGCTCGATCGAGTCGTTGAGATGCGTCCGGACCGCCTGGCCGTCTACGGCTACGCCCACATGCCCCGTGTGTTCAAAGCTCAGCGGCGAATACGCGCCGAGGATCTCCCCAATGCGGCGGCGCGGCTTGCCTTGCTGCAGCTGGCGGTCGACAAGCTGTGCACGGCCGGCTACATCTACATCGGCATGGACCATTTCGCGCTGCCCGACGACGGTCTCGCCAAGGCCCAGCAGAACGGCACTCTGCACCGCAGTTTTCAAGGCTATACGACACACGCGAGCCGGGACCTGGTGAACCTCGGCGTCAGCGCCATCGGTCAGGTCGGCAATCTGTACGTTCAAAACCACAAGACGCTGGAGAATTACCAGAGTGCGATTGCAGCGGGCGCGCTTCCGTGGCATCGCGGCACGCACATGAGCCAGGACGACATCCTGCGCAAGGACGTCATTCACGAGATCATGTGCCACGGCAGCATCGACGTGAAGGCCGTCGAGCGCCGGCATTCCGTGCGCTTCGACGGCTACTTCGCGCCCGAGCTCGAGCGGCTGCGCGCCCTGGAAGCCGATGGTCTGGTGGCGCTCGGCGAGCGCAGCATCCGTCTCACACCGGCGGGGCGGCTGCTGATGCGCACCGTCGCCATGACGTTCGATGCCTACCTTGCCGCCGATTCGCGGCCTGCCGGTATGTCGCGCGTGATCTGACGATTCAGCCGCGCAATGCGCTCGAGCGCAGGCGGATGCGAATCGTAGAACGCCGAGTGGAGTGGATCGGGCGTGAGCGTGGCGGCGTTGTCTCGATAGAGCTTCACGAGGGCGCCCCCCAATCCGCCGGGCTCGGAGTATTGCATGGCGAAATCGTCGGCGGCCCGCTCCTGCCGGCGCGACCACCACGACTGGAGCGGCGTCGCGAAGAACGCAGCGACCGGCACGACCAGCGCGAACAGCAGCAATGCCGCGGCGGGCGAGCCGGACGGTACGCCGAGCGCGGTGTAGAAGCCGGGCTGGCGCGCCAGCCAGCCGAGCAGGGCGAGCCCGGCGAGCGCCGCCAGCGCCGACATGGCCAGTCGCTGGAGCACATGATGCAGGCGGAAATGCCCCAGCTCATGGGCCAGCACCGCCTCGAGTTCCGCCGCATCGATTCGCGCGAGCAGGGTATCGAAGAATACGATGCGCTTATTGCGCCCGATGCCGGTGAAATAGGCGTTGCCGTGCGCCGTGCGGCGCGAGCCGTCCATCACGAACACGCCGCCGCCCGCCGCGAAGCCGCAGCGCTCGAGCAGCGCCTCGACGCGCTGGCGGAGCGCCGTGTCGCCCAGCGGCGAAAATCGATTGAACATGGGAGCGATGAAGCGCGGAGCCGCCCAGGCCAGCCCCAGGCTCGCACCGAGCCAAATGCACCACGCCCACAGCCACCACCACGCTCCCGCTCTTTGCATCAGGGCGAGGGTCGCGAGCACCAGGGGCGCTCCGAGCACGAAGCCGAGCAGCAGCCCCTTGGCGAGGTCGGCGGCGAACAGTCGCGGTGAAATTCGGTTGAAGCCGAATTGCGCCTCGATGCGAAATGTCCGCCACAGGGCGAGCGGCAAGCGCAGCAGCTGCAGGAACAGAAACACGCTCATGACCAGCAGAGCCCCCCGCCACGGTTCGCTCCAGTTCACGTGCCGCACGAGCGCGGTGAACGCAGCGAGCCCGCCACCAATGGTCATCGCCAGCTTGATCAGCGCATCGAGGAGCGCCGACCAGCGCCCGAGCCGCACTCGAGCGATCGCGTAGTCGGCCGCGCGCTGCTGTTCGACGAGCGTGACCTGGCCGGCAAACGGAGCGGGCACACGCTCGCGATTCGCGCGCACCGCATCGATCTGCCGGGAGGCGAGCCACAGGCGCGTGGCCGCCTGCGCCGCCACGGCGGCGACGAACAGCCCGCTTAAGCGTTGCATGGCGATCATGGGCGCACGCGCGGGTGGGCTACAATTGCAGTCATATCGATAACATACACAAATCCACGGGCCGCGCGGTGTATTGCACCCGCATGACGGGGGCGTGACCGTTGCGCGCGACCGCCGGTGGATGTGCCCTGCCCCTGCGGGGCTTTACCGGTGGGCTACCGGTTTTTGCGTATGGATCAGGCTATGGGCCTCCTCTACTCTGATTAAAATGCAACAAGAAAATCTCACGGGAATGCCGAGAACCGCTGCCGACGGCTGTGCACTGCAAAACAAGCTGCTGGCGGCGCTTCCGGAATCCGAATGGAACCGCTTGCGGCGGTACCTGTTGCCGCTCGATGCGCCGGCCGGCAAGACGCTCAGCGAACCGAATTCGCAGCTCGAATACGCCTATTTTCCAACCTCGGCGATCATTTCTCTGCTGCACGTGGCGGCCGACGGAGCATCCACCGAGGTCGCCATGATCGGCAACGAGGGCCTCGCAGGGGTCACCCTGGTCATGGGCGGCAGAACCACGACGAACCGCGTCATGGTGCAGAGCAAAGGTCAAATCTACCGGCTGAGAAGCGATGTCCTCAGAGAGGAGTTCGGCCGCGGCGGCGCACTGCAAACGCTGCTCCTGCGCTTCACCAATGCGCTGCTCACACAGATTTCACAGGCGGCGGTGTGCAACCGGCGCCATTCCATCGATCAGCAGTTGTGTCGCTGGCTGCTGCTCAGCCTGGATCGGCTGGAGTCGGACGAGCTGACCATGACCCACGAAGTGCTCGCCAATACGCTGGGCGTGCGCCGTGAGGGGATCACCGAGGCGGCTCGCAAGCTGCACAACGTCGGCCTCATCAACTACCGGCGCGGACGCATCACGGTGATCGACCGCGTCGGCGTCGAGGCCTACTGCTGTGAGTGCTACAGCGTGGTTCGCGGCGAGTATGATCGCCTGCCCGGCGCGTATGCCTATTCGCTGCACGGGGCACCGCTCGCAGCCGTTGACCGTGCCGCGCCCGCCAATGGCATGCGGCGCATCGACCGGTCGCTGGCCATTTGAGCCGTCGATGCGGCGAGTCAGCCGCCGCTACTTCGGCTCGTTGCTCGCAATATAGGTCGCGACATTGGCGATGTCGTCGGCGCTCAAAGTGAGCTTCTTCGGGTGCGTGACCGTGCCCGCGACGATGCCCTTGATTTGCGTTTCGAGCTCGGTTTCCGATTTGCCCGCATAGCTCTTGAACTGATGGCAGGCCGCGCACGTGCCCGCGAAGATTTTCTGGCCAGCCGCGCTGTCGGCCGCATGCGCGGGAATGGTGGACGCGAGCCAGCCGAGTGTGGCAGCCGCAGCAATGGTTCGAATTGGTTTCATGGGCTATAGCTCCGATGGATCAGGCGCCATGCGATCAGAACACCTTAAAGTATAGCGTGCCTTGTCAGCAAATGCGCGGCAGCGGATCGTCCTCGAGTTCATCGAGTGCGCGCAGGCCTCCGAAAGCGGTCGCCAAAATCACCTGCGGCAAGCCCCCGGTGAATTCACCGACCAGGGCGGCGCGCGGCGCCACGGTGCGCAAGGCGGCCAATGCCGATTCGGCGCTCTCTCGCCCGATGACCGCGACCAGGCGGCCTTCGCTCGCCAGATACAAAGGATCGAAGCCGAGCAGCTCGCAGACCGACTGGACGGCATCATTGATCGGGATCTGCGCTTCCGACAGGCGCACGGTGAGTCCCGTCGCGCGGGCGAATTCGTGCGCGACGGTGGCCAAGCCGCCGCGTGTCGGATCGCGCATGAAGCGCAGGTGAGGTTGGGCCATCAGCACCCGCGCCTCGGGCAGCACGCTGCTCGCGTCCGATTGCAGGTCCCCGCGCAGCCCAAATTCCTGGCGCGCGAGCATGACCGCCGCGCCATGCTCACCGATCGGGCCGCTCACTAAGATGCGGTCGCCGGCGCGCACGCGATCGAGTGCGAGACAGGTGCCGGGCAGCCGGAAACCGATTCCGGTGGCGGCCAGGTACATCCCGTCGCACTCGCCCCGGCCCACGACTTTGGTATCGCCGGCGACCACCGCGACGCCGCTGTCGCGTGCCGCCTGTGCCAACCCGTCGATCACCCGGCGCAGCAGGGCGATTTCCAAGCCTTCTTCCAGAAACACGCTCAGGGTGATGAAGCGCGGCTCCGCACCGCTGACGGCCAGGTCATTGACGGTGCCATGGACGGCCAGCGAGCCGATGTTCCCACCCGGGAATTCGAGCGGCTGGACCGTAAATCCATCCGTCGTGACGACGAGATCGAGACCCTCGGGTACTGGCAGCGACACGGCATCCGCACGCGTGTCGAGGTGTGGATTGGCTAACGCAGGGGCGAACAGCTCATCGATCAGCTCGCGCATCAAGCGGCCGCCGTTGCCGTGCGCCAGACTGACATGAGTATCGCGGAATTTCAGGACGCGCTCCCGTCGATCGCGAGGGTCTCGATGAGCTGACCGAAGCTGATCGCCGCGTCGTTGACAGGCAACCGCTGCGGTATGAGGACTTCGAACCCGGCTGCCGTCAGCAGCGCCGCGGCTCGTTCGGTCAGGACGCGGTTCTGAAACACACCGCCGCTTAAGGCCACGCGGGTGACCCCGCTTTGCCGTCGAACCACGACCGCCTGTTCGCACAAGGCGCGCGCAAGACTTAAGTGGAAGGCGTTGGCACGAGCGGCCGGATCCACGCCCGTGTCGAGCAGAGCGGGCAGCAGCGCCGACCAGTCGCTGCGCCAAATGCCGCTCGGATCACGCGTGAGCGGCACTGCAACGGCCTCTCCTTCAGATTCGGCAGCACTGCAAAGAGTCTCCAAACGCATCGGCGCCTCGCCCTCATGGCTCGCCTTCAAGCATACGCCCAGCATCGCAGCGGCGGCATCGAACAGACGGCCGACCGAGGTGGTCGCGGGGGCATTCAGGCCGCGCTCCCAGGCGGCATGCAGCAGCCCGACGGATGCCCCCGCCAACTCCGGTTCGCGCGACGGTGCGCCCGCCGGCCATGGCAGCCCACTCTCCCAGCTCAAGCCGAGCGCCGTTCGCCAAGGCTCGCGCGCCGCACGCTCGCCCCCGGGCAGGCGGAATGGGCGCCAACTGGCGACGCGCTCCCAGGCGCCGGGCCGCCCCAACAGGGCCTCCCCGCCCCACAAGGTGCCGTCCGGGCCGAGGCCGACGCCATCCCAACTGAAGCACAGCATGGGCGCCTCGTTCGGATATTCTCCCGCCACGGCCGAGGCATGCGCCCAATGGTGCCAAACGGCGAGCGTGGGCAGCCCCGACTCGCGCGCCCAGCGGGTGTTGGGAAAGCCGGGATGTGCATCGTGCGCGATGCGTTTAGCGCGCACGCCATACAGCTGCTGCAAATCGTGAGCGACCTTAGCGAACACCTCGCGTGCACGTGGACTGGCAAGATCACCGATGTGCGGCGAGACGACGGCGCGATCATCCCAAGCCAACGCCACCGTAGTCTTCATATAGGCGCCGACTGCGAGCGTCGGCGCCCCGACGCGCGCCGGCAGAGTGATTTCGAGCGGCGCGGTGCCGCGGCCCGGCCGCACGGGCCGCACGCGGCCCGCGACCATGCGCATCACCGGATCGTCGGCCGGCCGCGCAATCGGCCGGTCATGGTGCAAAAAACCGTCGGCCACCGGCCCGAGCCGCGCCTGCGCCTCGGCGGGCTCCGTCAGCACCGGCTCACCGCTGATGTTGCCGGAAGTCGCCACCAGCGCACCGCCAAAATCCTCGAGCAGCAGATGGTGCAGGGGGCTGTAGGGGAGCATGAGGCCCAGCTCCTTGAGGCCCGGCGCCACCGATGCCGCGAGCGGGCCATGCGCA
The DNA here is from genome assembly GCA_052326345.1 of Steroidobacteraceae bacterium. Lineage (GTDB taxonomy): Bacteria > Pseudomonadota > Gammaproteobacteria > Steroidobacterales > Steroidobacteraceae > Bog-1198. The sequence goes on from JBKQOZ010000007.1 coordinate 86,174, forward strand.
TGGCCGGCGGCGATCACGATCGGGCGCTTAGGCCCGCACAGGGCCAGAGCCTCGCGCGCCGACAGCTTCACGAGGCGCCGCGCGAACTCGAGGCCGTCGGTGCCGCGCCAGGGCACCATGACGGCCAGCGGCTTCGCCGGTCGACCCTTGCGTGTTCTCAAGCGGCCGACGGCCGGCTCACTGGCCGCATCGCACAGCAGATGGTAGCCGCCAACGCCGCGCATCGCGACGATGCGCCCTTCGCGCAGCGCCGCCACAGCCGCCGCCAGCGCCGGCGTGTTGCCATCGACCCTCAATTCTGCCGCGCACCAGTAAAGCGCCGGGCCGCACGCGGGACATGCCAGGGGCTCGGCGTGGAACCGCCGATCGAGCGGGTCGCCGTACTCGGCGGCGCACTCAGGGCACAGCGTGAAGCGCTCGAGCGTGGTGTTCGCCCGATCGTAGGGCATCGCGCGGATGAGCGTGTAGCGGGGTCCGCATTGGGTGCAATTGATGAACGGGTAGCGGTAGCGGCGCGCCGTCGGGTCGCGCAGTTCCGCCAGACACTCCTCGCAGGTGAACAGATCCGGCGGCACATGAACGTGCAGCTCCTCACCCGCGGTGCTCGACAGTATTCGAAAGCCCTCGCTGCGCTCGCCGGGCACGGCGCGCATGTCCAGCAAGCGAGCCGCAGACGCCGGCGGCGCCCGCGACAACAATGCGGCTCCGAACAGCTGCAGCCGTTCGGGCGGCCCCTCGGCATGGATCTCCACCTCGCCGCCTCGATTTCGCACCCACCCGCTGAGTTCGTACAAATGGGCCAGGCGATAGACGAAGGGCCTGAAGCCGACACCCTGCACGCGGCCGCCCACACGCCAGCGCGCGACGCTCATACAGCCGTGCGGCGGTGGCGTGCCAGGTGCAGAGGAGTCCACGCGTGCGGTGTGCGGTGCACGAACCGATGGCGTGCGATGTGATAGCTCGGATCGAAGCCGTAGAAATTCATGCGCATGCGTGCCAGCTCTTCGGCCCGATAATCGGCGAGTGGGCGCTCAAGTTCATCCGCCGCGCGGCGCCGGCGTTTGTCGGCCAGGCCCTGCTCAAATCGGTTCGCCGCCGCAAGCGCGGCAGCGCGAGCCTGCACCAGCGCGCGGAAATCCGCCGCATCCGGCCCGGCGTGATCGTCGATCAGCCCGAGCGAGGCCGCTTCCGGCATGCCGAGCGGCAGGCGCCGCGCCATGAGGGCGCGCGCTTGCTCTGCGCCCACGCGTCGCGGCAGCAGATACGTCCAATATTCCGATCCGTACAAATTGCCCATGTTGCGATAATGCGGATTCAGCACGATACCGCTGCGCGCCAGCACGCAGTCGGTCGCAATGGCCAGGAATACCCCGCCGGCCGCCGCGCTGCCCTGCAGCGCGGCGATCGTCAAGTGCGTGTCGGTTTGCAGAATATCGCTGGCCAGATCGTCGATGCGATTGATGTTCGCCCAAGAGGCGTCGGCGGGGCTGTCGTGCGCTTCGATGCAGTGCAGATGCATGCCATTGCACCAGAAATCCGCTCCGCCCATCAATACGATGACGCGCGTCGGCCGCCGGCAGGCCAGTGCATAGGCGGCGCGCAGCCGGTCGCATTGCGCCGTGGAGAGCGCACCATTGTAAAAGTCAAAATGCAGGTAGCCGACCGCGCCGCGCTCTTCGTAGCGGATCTCCCCGTCGAAGTGCCTCTCGCCTCCGGCCGAATCGCCTGGATCGGTCATCTCCTCGTCGAAGCGCGGCAGGGATTCGACGAGCGAGCCCAGAGCCAGCGCCGCCGGCCGTTTGAAGCTGCGGCGCGTGCCGCCAATCGGCTGCAACTGGCCGATCCAAACCGCACCATCCGCCGTGGCCCGGCAGATCGCCTCGTGACGCCGCGCAATGACCGCTCCGGGCGCACCGCTCAATCGCGATTCCGGATGTGCATCGAACAGCCGGAAGCGATGACCGAACAGGCTGTCTTCCACACCCGGATATCCGTCGGCGGAATGGATCCTGCGCAAGATCTGCGTCGTGTCGTCGCGCGCCCAATCGATCGCGCGTGCCGTTTGCGGCAGTGGCGGCTGCCAGCCATGCTCGCTGCCGCTGCGCGCATCGTTCAGCGGTCCTTGGCCTTGCGCAATGCGCCCGAGCGCCGCGCGCAAGGCGCTCACCGCGCCCTCCGTCACCTCATTGCGATACAGGCTGCTCTTGCGTGCGCAGCGCATTGGAAACGCCGCGCTGCCCCACACCGGGCCCGAATCCAGTTCCGCCTCTGCTTGCAGCACCGTCACGCCCCAGTAGTTTGCGCCGCGCAAAATCGCCCAATCGAGCGCCGACGGACCGCGATCGCCGGGCGGTCCGGGGTGCACGATGAGACACCGGTGCCGCTGCCAGAGGGCAGCGGGAATCGCGCGCTTCAAGAACGGCGCGAGAATGAGGTCCGGCCTCCACAGCTCGACGGCCTCGCTGGTCACGCGATCGTGGATGTCCAGCTCGACCGACAGTTCGTGGCCGTCTTGCGCGAGTTCGACGTACAAGCGCTGCGCAAGGCTGTTGAACGCGTGCACGAGCAGCAGAATGCGCATCAACTCGCCGCCCGCGCCGCGCCGCTTGCAGCCGGCACCGCGCCGCGACGATACTTGTAGTACGCAGCGCAGGCACCTTCCGCGGACACCATGCACGAGCCGATCGGATTGCGCGGCGTGCACGCTGTGCCGAATATCGCGCAATCGGTGGGTTTCTTGACACCGCGGATGATCGCCGGACACTGGCACGCCGCGTTTTCCGGCGCTGCGTGCGCCTCGATCGCAAAGCGGCGCTCGGCATCGAACTGTCCATAGGCGGCCTTGATGCGCAGCCCGCTGTACGGCAGCTCGCCCAAACCGCGCCACTCGAAGCTTTGCCGCAGCTCGAACACCTCCGCGACCAGGCGCTGCGCTTTGCCGTTGCCGTCGCGGGTGACGCCGCGGGTGAATTGATTTTCGACGCAGCTCCTATGCGCATTCAGTTGCTGCACCAGCATGCGAATGGCCTGCAGCACATCGAGCGGCTCGAAGCCGGCGATCACCACCGGCCGTTGGTACTCTTCGGCGAAATACTCGTACGGCCGGCTGCCGATCACGGCGCTGACATGCGACGGACCGATGAAGCCGTCGACGCGCACCTGCCCCCATTCGCGCACTTCGGGCGAGTCCAGGATGCTCTGGATCGCGGCGGGCGTCACCACATGATTGCAATAGACGCTGAAATTTCCCAAGTTCATCCGCTGCGCCTCGCGGATGATGTGCGCCGTGGCGGGCGTCGTGGTCTCGAACCCAATGGCGAAGAACACCACCTGCCGGTCCGGATGGGCCGCCGCGATCTGAAGCGACTCGAAAGCCGAATACACCATGCGCACGTCGGCGCCCTGCGCCCGGGCCTTGAGCAAGCTGCGCCGGCGCGACGCCGGCACCCGCAGCATGTCGCCATAGCTGACGAGTGTGACATCGGGCCGGCGCGCCAATTCGATGGCGGCATCGAGCCGCGGAACCGCGAGCACGCACACCGGGCAGCCCGGACCGTGAATCAAGCGCACGTTGCCGGGCAGCAAATCTTCGACCCCGTAGCGGAAGATGGCATGCGTATGGCCGCCGCAAAATTCCATCAGGTGATATTCGCGCTGCGGGTCGACCTCCGCTCGCAGGAGAGCCGCCAGGCCCGCCGCGGCGGGGCCTTCACGGAAGCCGCGGACGTAGCGCATCGGCGGGGCCGTTGAGACGAGCCGCGATCTCATCGAATAAAGCCAGGCTCTTTTCCGCCTCCTGCACGTCGAGGCGCGCGATGGCGAAGCCGGCATGCACGATGAGGTAGTCGCCGAGCGCGGTCTCCTCGATCAGGGCTGTCGATGTGCGGCTGCGGATCCCGCCGACCTCGGTCTCGACCCATTGATCACCAAGGAGGGCCACGACCCGCGCGGGGATGGCAAGGCACATGCATCACGCCCCGGCCGTTGCGGCCGCGGCCGGCCGCAGCGATGCACTGCGCGACACGGCCCGAGGGCGCCGGAGCTCCTGCTCGAGCCAATCCAGCCAAGAGCCGAGCGCCGGGGCGCGCCGCGCCGCCGTATGTATCATCGGTGTGCCGCCGCCGAGCGCCCGCAGCGCCGCGGCGGCGCGCGCCGGATCGAAATCGTCCATCACATCGAGCAGATCGGTCTTGCTCAGCACCACGAGATCGGAGGCGCGGAAGATCACCGGGTACTTCGCCGGCTTGTCGTCGCCTTCGGTGACGCAGAGCAGCGTGACGTTCAAATGCTGCCCAAGATCGAAGCTGGCGGGACACACGAGATTGCCCACATTCTCGATGAACAGCAGGTCGATTCCGGCGAGCGGCAGCTGGTGCAGCGCCCCATGCACGAGGTGCGCATCGAGATGACAGGCGGTCCCGGTCGTGATCTGCACCGCGGGCACGCCGTGCGCCCGGATACGGGCCGCATCATTGTCGGTCTCGAGATCGCCCTCGATGACAGCGATGCGGTAGCTGTCCTTGAGCGCCACGATCGTCGCCTCCAGCAGCGCAGTCTTGCCGGCGCCCGGCGAGGACATCAGATTGATCGCGAGCACGCCGTGCGCATCGAAGTGTTCTCGGTTGTGGCGCGCGACCCGGTCATTGGCCGCAAGCAGATCCTGCAGCACATCGACCACCGTGCCGGGTCCCGCCTGCATAGAATGCAGATGGGCATTGCCGGGGGTCACACTGCAGCCGCAAGTCTCACACATGATCAATCCTCGTTGGCAGCGCGTCAGCCGGCCAATGCCGGCTGCGCCTCCGGCACCCGCAATTCTACGCGGCGCAGGCGTAATTCGTCTCCCGCCACGATCCGGGTGCGAAATCCGCCGCAGACACCGCAAACCAGGCGATTGGGCGCGGTTTGCGACTGCGCCCCGCAGCTCAAGCAGCTGACCGTCACGCCCGGCGTTTCAATCGACAACGCGGCTCCCGCTGCGCAGCTGCCGGCGCGCGCGACCGCAAACGCCTGGGCGAGCAGCTCGGGTTCGATACCCGAGAGCGGACCGACCTCGATGACGATGCGCTCGACGGCGTCCGCACCGCGATCACTGGCGATGTCAGTGACCTGCGACAACAGCGACTGGCAGATGGACAACTCGTGCACGGCACGATGCTAAGGCCGTGCCACGGAAAAAGTATGTACGCGACCGCACAGACTTTGCCTCACCGAGAGTGCTTTGATCCGGATAATCGTGAGCGAGGGCGGCCGGTGGTTTCATGGCTTGCACAAGACGGCGCGGGACGTTCAGCGGCTAACGCCGCCGCCCTGGTGCTGGGGTTCGGCAATGTGCTGCTCTCTGACGACGGCGCCGGGGTGCAAATCGTCGAGCGGCTGCGCGCGATTCTGGGCGCCGATGCCGCGGATTTCATCGACGCCGGTACCTTAAGCTTCAGCCTGCTGCCCTATATCGAGGCGACGGACGCGATGCTGGCGATCGATGCCGCCGATATCGACAGTCCAGCCGGGTCGATCGGCCTGTTCGAAGGCCCGGCCATGGATGAATTCCTCTTGAGTACGCGCCGCCGCACCGTCCATGAAGTGGGACTCATCGATCTATTGGACATGGCTCGGCTGCGGGACTGCCTGCCGCGGCGCCGGGCGCTTTTGTGCATTCAGCCGAGCCGTATCGATTGGAGCGAGACGCTGTCGGCGCCCGTTGCCGATGCCCTGCCCGAAGCGGTGCGGCAAGCCACGGCGCTGCTGCACCACTGGAAGACCCATTGAGCCGCCTGACGGACATTCCGATCCGTATCGAAGGGCCGGCCATTGCGGGCGGCCCCCGCAGTGAGTCGGCGCCCTCCTCAGGATTGGATTTCGGAGTGTCGAGCTCCGGAGTGTCGGCCATCTTGACGGAACTCGCGAGACTGCTCGATCAGCTTGCCGAAAACGACAGCCCGGCGGCGATCGACCTGCGCAGCCTGCCGTTGAGCCTGCAAGACCGCACCGAACTTAAGCGGGCGCTCGGCAAAGGCGAGGTGGAGGCATCGGTCAATGCCGACGGAGTGTCGACCCTTCGGGAAACGCGCATTTGCGGGGTCTGGTGGGTGGAGCATCGTGATGCGCACGGCGAGCTGATTGCCGAGCTGTTGGAAGTGACTCGAGTACCGGAAATACTCGCGAGCGCCTCCGATGAAATCGTGGCGGCGGCCCGCACGCTGCGCGAGCGGCTGGGCTTGGCCGCGCGGCCATGCTAGGGAGACGACGATGAGCCAGGGGAAGAGCGACCTGACGGTGGGCGAGATGCTGCTGCAGCACGGCATCAGCCGGCGCAGTTTCATCAAGTTCTGCACGGCCACGGCATCCGCCCTGGCACTACCCCCGTGGATGGGTCCGGCCATGGCCGAGCAGCTGCGCAATTCGCCGAGGCCCTCCGTCATCTACCTCTCGTTCCAAGAATGCACCGGCTGTGTGGAGTCCCTGACCCGGTCGTTTGCGCCCACCATCGAGAACCTGATCTTCAACGTCATCTCGCTGGACTACGACGACACTCTCATGGCGGCCGCCGGCGAGGCCGCGGAAGGGGCCCGCGCCCAGGCCATGAAGGATAATTTCGGAAAATACGTGCTGCTGGTGGACGGATCGGTGCCGACGGGCGCCGGCGGCGCCTATTGCGCAGTCGGCGGCCGCAGCGCCGAGGATATCTTGCTTGAGGCGGCCAAGGGCGCGGCGGCCATCGTGTGCGTCGGCACCTGCTCCTCGTTCGGGGGCATCCCGTTTGCCGACCCCAACCCGACCAGCGCCTGGCCGGTATCGGCGATCGTGGGCGATAAGCCCATCGTCAACGTCTCCGGCTGCCCGCCCATGCCCGAGGTCATCACCGGCACGCTGCTGCAATTCGTGACCACCGGCCAAGTACCGGATCTGGACGAGCACCGCCGCCCCAAGGCCTACTTCGGCAATACCATCCATGACCGCTGCTACCGGCGGCCCTTCTATGATCAGGGCAAATTCGCCAAGACCTTCGACGATGAGGGGGCGCGCAACGGCTGGTGCTTGTACGAACTCGGCTGCAAGGGACCGACCACGTACAACTCCTGCGCAACGATCAAGTGGAATGGCGGCACCAGTTTCCCGATCGAATCCGGACACGGTTGCCTCGGCTGCTCCGAGCCCGGGTTTTGGGACAAAGGCAGCTTCTACTCGCCCCTGTCCGCCGCCGCGTGGGGCAAGGCGGGCGAAGTGGCGCCGCGCCAGGTCCTTAAGCTCGCCGCCGGCGCCGCGGCCGTGGGGGCCGTCTTGGGCGTGGCATCTGCGGGCGTGAGCCGTCTGCGTCAACGGCACAGCGAACAGCGCACCGACAACGACACGAAGGGGAGCTGAACCTATGGATCTTCTGGGCTTTGCGCGCGGGCCGGCACTCAAGGTGGCGCTCGCCATATTCTGCTTGGGAGTAGCGTGGCGGATCGTCGGCTTTGCGCTGCTGCGCCTGCGCCGGGACCACAATGCACCGCGCAAAGGAGTGTTCGCATTCTTGAGCGGCGGCCTCTTGACGGTCGGCTCACGCTCCTGGCCGCACCCAGAGTTCATCGGCCGCACCGGCGCGGGCGAGGCCCTTGGATACAGCTATCACATCGGTCTGTTCATCGTCGTGCTGCTGTTCACCCCGCACATCATCTTTCTCGGCAGCCTGTTCGGCTTCACCTGGCCGGGCCTGCCGAGCAGCCTGATCACCGTTGCATCGGTGCTGACGCTGACGCTGTTCCTGGCGGTGCTGTTCCGGCGCGTGACGAATCCGGTGATGCGCATGCTGTCGAATTTCGACGACTACTTCAGCTGGTTCATCACGGCATTGGTGCTGCTCACGGGACTGGCCGCCACCGCCCACATCGGCGGGCCGTATGAGAAGTTGCTCGCGGTGCACATCCTGAGCGTCGATGCGCTGTTGATATGGTTTCCCTTCGGCAAGCTGATGCACGCCTTCTATATCTTTCCGTCCCGCGCCATCAACGGCGCACTGCTCGCGCGCAAAGGAGCCGTCTCATGAGCCACGCCACGGGCGCACTTGCCGCCGACATCGCGCCGGAGCAGGCCAAGACTCCCCAGGCGCGCGTGGCCGGCGCCATGCACGGCTTCGCGCAGGAAATCGGCGCGCTCAGCGCCTTCCGCCTCGAGTCCTGCATCCACTGCGGCATTTGCGCCGACGCCTGTCACTTTTACATTGCGACCGAGGATCCGCAGTACACGCCGATCTGGAAGGTGGAGCCCTTCAAGCAGGCCTACAAGCGCGAGGCAAGCCCGCTCGCGCCGCTCTATCGGCTGCTCGGCCTGAAGCGCGAAGTCAGCGCCGACGAGCTGGTGAAGTGGCAGCATCTGCTATTCGACAGCTGCAACATGTGCGGCCGCTGCAGCCTGATCTGCCCGATGGGCATCGATGTGGCGGCGCTGATCGAGCAGGCGCGGCACGCGATGTTCGAGGCCGGCCTCGCCCCGAAGGAGCTGTATCAAAAGGCGGCGCACCAGCGCTCGACCGGTCAGCCGGAAGCGAGCGCAGAGCCCTATCGCGACCAGCTGCTCGCGATCGGCCAGCGCTTCGGCGTCGAGATCCCGCTCGATAAGAGCGACGCGGAAGTCATGCTGTGCGTGCCGCGCACCGACATCGAGCATTACCCGAGCGCGGTCGCGGCACTGGCGCGGGTGATGCAGCATTTGGGCGTCTCCTGCACCTTCCGCAGCGACGGGCTGGTGGCGGAGAACTACGGCTATTATGCGGGCGGAAAGAGCTGGCAGCGCGAGATCAGCCTGCGACTGATCGAGCAGGCCATCGCCTGCAGCGCCAACATCCTGCTGGTCCCCGAATGCGGCCACGCCTACACGGCATTGCGCTGGGAGGCCGCCGATCTGTACGGCAAACCGCTGCCCTTCAAGGTACGCCACGTCACCGAATTCCTCGCCGACGAGCTCGCGGCGGGCCGGCTGAAACTGGCGCCGGCCGGCACCGGCAAGACCACCTTTCACGATCCCTGCCAGCTGGTGCGCAAGGGCGGCGTCAACGACGCGCCGCGCGCTCTCATGAAAGCGATGGGTATCGAACTGAATGAATTGAAGAATCACGGCGGCTTCAGCTTTTGCTGCGGCGGCGGCGGCGGCGTGCTCGACATCGAGCGCGCGGCACCCCTGCGATACCGCACCATGGAAAACAAGCTGCGCGAAATCGACGACACCGGCGCGCAGACCTTCTTGACGAGCTGCTCAGACTGCCGCCGCACGTTCGACGATGCGCAAGCCCACTTCAGCTGGAACAAAGCGCCGCACAGCCTGCTCGAATTGGTGGCCAAGAACTTGAGCGGGGTTGGGAATCGAACATGAGCGCACAGACCATCGTCGTCGATCCCGTCACGCGAATCGAAGGCCACCTGCGAATCGAGGCGGAATACAACGGCTCGGTGATCACCCGCGCGTCCAGCTCCGGCACGATGGTGCGCGGCATCGAGATCATTCTGCAGGGCCGCGACCCGCGCAACGCCTGGGCTTTCGCCCAGCGCATCTGCGGCGTATGCACGCTGGTCCACGGCATCGCCTCGGTACGCGCGGTCGAAGACGCCCTGAAGATCACCATCCCCGCCAATGCGCAGCTCATTCGCAATCTGATGATCGGCGCGCAGTACGTGCACGATCACGTGATGCATTTCTATCACTTGCATGCGCTCGATTGGGTGGACGTGGTCTCCGCGCTCAAGGCCGACCCGAAGGCGACTTCGGCACTCGCACAATCGATCTCGAGCTATGCGCGCTCCTCGCCGGGCTATTTCGCCGACGTGCAGAATCGCGTCAAGAAGCTGGTGGAATCGGGACAGCTCGGCATTTTTGCGAATGCCTATTGGGGCAACCCGCTCTACAAGCTGCCGCCGGAGGCGAACCTCATGGCCGTGGCGCATTACCTGGATGCGCTCGAGTGGCAGAGGCAGGTGGCCCAGCTGCACACCATCTTCGGCGGCAAGAACCCGCACCCGAATTTCCTGGTCGGCGGCGCTCCCTCCGCGATCAGCGTGCACAGCGGCGCCGGCACCGGCAGCACCGCGGTCAACGTTGTCGGCCTGCAGCAGGTGGCGCAGATCATCGAGCAAATGCGCAGCTTCGTCGATGAGGTGTACGTGCCCGACACCTTGGCGATCGCCTCTTTCTACAAGGACTGGTTCAAGACCGGCGAGGGTACCGGCAATTTCCTGACCTACGGGGATTTTCCGGCCGATGGCGCCTCGGACACGAAGTCGCTGCTGGTGCCGCGCGGCACGATTCTCGATCGCGACCTGTCGCACATCGACCAGGACGTCGACCTGAACGCCGAAACGGACATCCAGGAATTCGTGGCGCATTCCTGGTACGACTACCAGGGTGGCAAGGACACCGGCCTGCACCCCTACAAGGGCGAGACCCAATTGCATTATTCGGGGCCGGCGCCGCCGTATCAGAACTTGGATACCGCGGCCAGCTATTCGTGGCTCAAGTCACCGCGCTGGAAGGGCCATGCCATGGAGGTCGGGCCGCTGGCGCGCGTGCTCATGCTGTACGCGAGCGGCCACGAGCCGACCAAGGATCTCGCTCAAAAGGCGCTCGCCCAACTGGACTTACCCTTGGCGGCCATGTTTTCCACCATGGGCCGCACCGCCGCGCGCACGCTCGAGTGCAAGATCTTTGCCGATGCCATGCCGCAGTGGTACGGCGCCCTCATGGCGAACATCAAGGCCGGCGATGTGCGCACCTTCAACGAGACTCTGTGGGAGCCCTCGACGTGGCCGAGCCATGCGCAGGGTGTCGGATTCACGGAGGCGCCGCGCGGCGCCTTGGGCCATTGGGTGGTGATCGACGACGGCAGGATCACCAACTATCAGGCGGTGGTGCCGAGCACCTGGAACGCGGGCCCGCGCGATGCCGCCGGCACGGAGGGTCCGTACGAGGCGGCGCTCAAAGGCCAAAGCGTGCAGGATCCTAAGCAGCCGCTCGAAATCCTGCGCACGATTCACAGCTTCGATCCATGCATTGCCTGCGCCGTCCATGTCGTCGATCCGGACGGCGAGGAGTTGATTCGAGTTCGCGTACAGTAACTCCGGGCCGCGTACAATGATTTGATGGATCTGCTGCTGCTGCATGCGCCGAGCGTTTACGATTTTCGTAAGAAGGCGATCCTCTACGGTCCGGTGAGCGACATGGTCCCCTCCTCGACCGTGTTCGAGATGTACCCGCTGGGATTCCTCACGATCGCGAGCTATCTGCACGATCGCGGCATGCAGGTGCGGATCGTCAATCTGGCGCTGCGCATGATGAACAGCCGCCGTTTCGATGTGCCCCGCTTTCTCGCACGCCAAAAGCCCAAAGCCGTCGGCATCGACCTGCACTGGTTGCCGCACGCCCACGGCGCCTTGGAAGTGGCCCGCATCGTGAAGGAGTTGCATCCGGACGTGCCGGTGATCATGGGCGGATTGTCATCGAGCTACTTTCACCGCGAGTTGATCGGCTACCCGCAGGTGGACTATGTGCTGCGCGGGGACAGCACGGAGCCGCCTCTGCATCAGTTGCTCATCGCACTCAAAAGCCGCGCGCCGGTCGACAAGATTCCGAATCTCACCTGGAAGGATGCCTCAGGCATTCATGTCAATCCGCTCACCTTCGTGCCCATGAGCCTGGACTACGTCGATTTGCGGCCCGATCTGATGATCGAGATGGTGTTGCGCTACCGCGACCTGGAAAGCACCCTGCCCTTCAACGGCTGGTGGACCCATCCGGTCACGGCCGTGTTGACGGTCAAGGGCTGCGCCTTCGAATGCGTCACCTGCGGCAGTTCGGCCAGCACCTGCACCCACTTGACGAAGCGGCAGAGGCCCGTGCACCGCAGTCCCGCGAGTTTGGTCGCCAATCTGCAAGCGATCTGCCGCCTCACGCCCGGCCCCATCGTATTGATCGGCGACCTGCTCATGGCCGGACCCGAGCACGCCGCCGAGGTGCTCGAACGCCTGCGCGAAGCGGATCTGCCGAACGAGATCATGTTCGAATTCTTCGCCGTACCGCCCACATCGTTCCTGCGGCACATCGACCGCTGCGTACGCCACTGGAGCATGGAATTCAGTCCCGAAAGCCACGAGCAGGCGGTGCGCGATGCTCAGGAGGGCGAAGCCGGCTATACCACCGAGGAGATGGAATCGATGATCCGCGAAGCAATGCGCCTGCGCTGCTCGCGCATCGACATATTTTTCATGATCGGCCTGCCGGCGCAGACCACTCAGTCGGTTCGCGACACCGTTGAATATTGCGGGCATTTGTTTCAATTGGGTGACAAGCGGCTTTCCTGCTTCATCTCCCCGCTCGGTCCTTTCATCGACCCCGGCAGCCGCGGCTTCGAGGAGCCGGACCGGTTCGGCTACCGCCTGTTCGCGCGCACGCTGGAACAGCACCGACAGCTGCTCATCCAGCCGACCTGGGAACATATTCTGAATTATGAGACGAAGTGGATGACGCGCCGCGAACTCGTGGACGCCACCTACGACGCGGCCGAGCGGCTGAACGAACTCAAAGTACGGCATGGACGCATCTCCAGGCGCCGCGGTCGCAGGGTCGCGCGCGGCATCGCCGCGGCGCGCGCACTGCGTGCGCGGCTCGACGAGGGCGCGGCTCAAGGCCGGGTGGCCACCGCGGATGCCGATTTGATGGGCGAAATTTCGCGCTTCAGCATCTCGACGGTGTGCGACAAGCGCGAACTGTTCTGGCCGAGGCGCCTGGTCAACTTCAACATTGCCGAAATTGCCCGTGTGCTGCAGCGCCGCATCGGCGGGGGCTCGCAGCGGCGCGCGCATTGAAGATCAACGACGCACGCCCGAGGGACGGCTCGGCGACCGAAGACTCAGCTGCCCTCGGGCGGCGTGTGCGCGACGCCCTTGTGGCAGTCGATGCAGGTCATCCCGCTCTTCGCCAAGGATGAGTGCGCATCCGCGGCCATCGCCGGCTGCTTCGCCAATGCCATGGCGCTCGGCGTATGGCAGCTGCGGCACTCGGCCGAGTTATTTGCCTTGAGCCCCGCCCAGACAGTCTGCGCAAGCTCCAAACGGTGTGCTTCATACTTGGCGGGCGTGCCGAGCTCACCCATCAGGTGCCCCCACACCTCGGTGCTGGCCTTAATATGCACCAGCAGCCCCGGGAAAAACGCCGGAGGAACGTGGCAATCGGCGCAGGTCGCCCGAATGCCGAACTGATTCGAGTAATGAACGCTTTGCGTCAATTCCTGGAAGGGGGTGTTCATCTCGTGACAAGACGTGCAAAAGGCCATGGATTCGGCCAATTTCAATCCGGCGACGAAACCGCCCGTCACGGCGATGCCGACCAAGAAGGCAACGAGGCCCCCGGCCGGTATGCCGAGCAAGAACCAGCGCTGCGGGCGCCGCCACAGCCAGGCACCTAGACCTCCGCGCGCCGGCGGCGGGGAATTCACTTCGAACCCGGTGGTGGGTCCATAACAATCCTTCGTATGAAGACGTCGGCAAGCCGAGCAATTACCCGGCGCCTCGCGAGCGAAAAAAATATTACTCGCTCTTTCACCAGTTTCTCTGTGCGGTTCCGTACAGAAATGGCCGAGGCAGTGGATTACCTTGCACCAAGCGCCAAAATCGGACCGGTATTGCTTTGGGCCGCTCGGACGATTTGCAGGGAGAAGAACGATGAATAGCAGGAATGAGGTTCGCAGTGGCTCACCGAACTCCGCAAGCGCCATGGGCGCGGTGCTGCTCAGCCTGCTGCTCGCAGCCTGCAGCGGCAGCACAGGTCCTGCCGGTCCGGCGGGGCCGGCGGGCTCAACCGGGCCGACCGGTCCGCAAGGTCCCGGCGCCGCCGTGGCGGCGAACGAGATCACCTCGGCGACCTCCATCATCGGCACCATCTTGAGCGTGGCGATCAGCGGGCCGCCGGTGGTCAAGTTCGCACTCGCCGATCAGAACGGCATCCCCCTGAAAGGTTTGCCGGCAGCCGACTTGAACTGGATGATTGCACAGCTCGTACCAGGCCAGAATGGCGCATCGAGCCAGTGGAACGCGTATCTCTACCACACGGTAACTCCATCGGGGTGCCCGAGCGGCGTAGCGGCCTGCGACACGAAGCCCACGGTGCAGCCCACCGCCGAGAACGCCGCGAGCGGCACGTTGGTCGACAACGGCGACGGCACGTACCAGTACACTTTCCAGACGGACATCACGAAGATTCCCAACGTCGTCTATAACGCGACCTTGACCCATCGCATCGCGTTCTTTATCGACGGCCTTGCGCAGGCGAATAATGGCAGCTACACCTTCCAGCCCTCGACCGGCGCGACGACCGGCATCTTCATGCGCGAGATCGTCGAGACGGCGACCTGCAACAACTGTCATACGTCATTCGCGCTCTCCCCGACCGGGACCTCCGTCGCGCACGACGGCCTTATGGTCGAGGTGCAAGCCTGCGTCGTGTGCCACAATCCGGGAAACACCGATCCGTCCAGCGGCAACACGCTGGACTTTAAGCAGATGGTGCACAAGATCCATAGCGGCAACACGCTGCCGAGCATCCAGACGCCGACCGGCCCGAACACCACTCCGACGCTCGGCATCGGCTACTGGATCGTCGGCTACATGGAGTCGCTCAGCAATTTCAATACCCTGCTCTACCCACAGGACACGCGCAACTGCACGACCTGCCACGCTCAGAACATCCCGGCGGCGACGCAGGCGACGAACTATTACACGGTGCCGACGGCGGAGGCCTGCGGCGCCTGCCACGACAATGTGAATTTTGCAACCGGTGCAAATCACGACAGCGGCATCGTGGCCACTGATGCACAGTGCACCACCTGCCACGGCCCGGACTCGACCCTGACCACTAGCCAAGGCTCGTTGCAGGTCCTCGCCGTTCATGCCATTCCCGCGGCCGCCGAGGCGGCGAAGTTTCAGTACATCGTCAACAGCGTCACCTTCACGCCCGGCGGCCTTCCGGTGGTGAACTTCTCGGTCACCGGTCCAATCAACGGCAATTCCAGCAATATCGGCAATATCAACATTCTCACTGACTCATCGTTCGCAGGCACCGACCCGGGCACCGGCAAGCTGGTCTGCGCTGAGGGTACCGCGCGGCTCGCGATCGACATCGCCTGGGACACGAGCGACTACACCAACTGGGGCAGCGGCACGACGGCCTCGCAGTGGGGCCAGCCGATTTCCATGAACCCGCTCTCCGGCTGCGGCACTGCGACTCCCGCCCCGGGATTGACGGGCCCGGACGCGACGGGCGCGTTTACCATGACCTCCCCCACGGCGCTGCCGGCGCCCCCGGCCGCCATGTGTCCGCCGGCGAGCACCGCGGCGTGCCCCCCCATCGCCAATGTCGGTGTGGTCATCGAAGGGCACCCGGGCGTCGTCCTCAGCGGGTGGGGTGCTGCTACCCCCGCGGCGGCTGCCGAGATCCCCGTCACCAGCGCGGTCGGCTACGGCAACGTCGCCGGCGGTGCACCCGTCGCGCGGCGCACGGTCGTCGACATTGCCAAGTGCGACGTCTGCCACAACCTGCTCTCGGAGCACGGCAATAACCGCACCCAGAACACACAGGTGTGCGTCGCCTGCCACAATCCGGCATCCACCGATGTAAGCAGGCGGCTAGCGCTCACAACCGCGACGACTCCGGGAATCGACGGCCTGTGGGAGGAGTCGATCGACTTCAAGTTCATGATCCACGCGATCCACGACAGCGCCGATCGCAGTGCTGCGGGCATCCCGTTGGTCATCTACGGCTTTGGCGGTTCAATCAACAACTTCGGCAACGTTGGCTGTTCGCCGTCCTCGCCCTGCCCGGTCGTGTATCCGAGCCCGATCAATCGCTGCGACACCTGCCATGAGAACACGACCACCAACGCCAGCTATTACCCGGTGAGCGACAGCACGGTGCAGGCGACGACCTTCACCACCGGACTCGCCGCGAACGCGCCGCAGCCGCCGGTGGCCAATCCCATTGCCACCTCGGCCAACATGACGGTGTGCTCGGCCTGCCATTCCACCTATAACTGGACTGCCACCGCGGCCCACATCCTGCAAAACGGCGGCTCGACCACGGTCACGAAGGATGCGGAAGGGCGGACGATTCCGGGCGGCCCGGCGAGCGTGGAGAGCTGCAGCGTGTGTCATGGTCCGGGCGGAGTCGAAGACCTGCGAGTCGCGCACCACCTGCCCCCTCCCACCGCGGGCAATTGAGTGAGGCGGGTTCGGCGCAGCTTCGCAATCGTTGCGTTGGCCGCAGCGGTGATGGGAATCGTGCCGGCGTTCGCCGCCGATGAGTCGGCGGCGCCGGCGACACCCGCGACACCGGCGACAGCAGGGCCGCCGGCCAGCACGGCGGCCTCGGCGTACAGCCCCAAAGGCGCCGATACCTGCCTCATGTGCCACAACAATGCCGGCGTCACCGGCATCTTCCACACCAAGCATGCGCGTCCGAACGATCCGCGCGGCCCTTTCGGCCACGGCGGCCTGCAGTGCGAAGCCTGCCACGGACCGGGCGGCGCACACGTGCAGGCGGGCGGCGGCCCGCTCGCGGGCATGGTGGATTTCGGCCCCAAGGCGAGCGCACCCGCTGCCAAGCAGAACGCACAATGCTTGAGCTGCCATCAATCGAACGCGGCACAACATTGGGCCGCGAGCGCTCATGCCGCGGCCGACGTGGCCTGTGCGAGCTGCCATCAGCTGCACTCGGCGAAGAATCCGCTGCAAAAGGCCTCGACCCAGATCGAGGTGTGTGTTACCTGCCACCAAGCGCGGCGCTCGGATCTGTCCAAGCCCTCGCATCACCCGCTGCTCGAAGGCACGATGGCCTGCACCTCGTGCCATTCGCCGCACGGCTCGACTGCCCCGGCGCAGCTCGTGAAGAACACGATCAACGAGACCTGCACAACCTGTCACGCCGAATATCGCGGGCCGTTCCTCTGGGAACATCAGCCGGTCACGGAGGACTGCAGCAACTGTCACGATGCGCACGGCTCGGTGCAGCCGGCGCTGCTCAAGCAGCGGCCGCCGTTCCTGTGTCAGTCGTGTCACGAGGGTGCCGGTCATCCGTCGATCGTCAATACGCCGCAGGGATTGCCGGGAGGGACCAGCCCCAGCGCATATCTCTTGGCCGGCGGCTGCACCAATTGTCACTCGCAGATACACGGCTCGAACTCCCCGTCGGGTCGCGCCTTCATGCGGTAGGCACTCATCATGAAACCCACCTATCGGTCCTATCGCGTATGGCTGGTGTTCGCAGTTCCCGCTGCATTCGCCGCCGCGAGCGCCGCGGCCGTCCCGCCCACCCCCGATACGAGCGAGTGGAAATGCACGCAATGCCCCTTTCTGCAAGGCTACGCGGCTGATGCAGAGGTCGGTGTGATCGGCACCAGCGGCGCGAACGACACGTTCGGGCGTTATACGGGCATCGATCATGGCGGCGCGTACGCGGATGCCGCGGCGTCCGGAGAATTCAGGAATGACGCCGGCTCCTACGCAGATTATGACCTCGAGCGCCTGGGGCTCGCCTCGCGGGACGGTTACGTCGATGGCGGCCGCGAGGGGCGCTACGATGTGCGGGTGAGCTACCAGGGCCAGCCCAATCTGCTGTACGACACGGGCGCGACCCCGTTCAAAGCCAATGGCTCGAACGTGCTGCTGCCTTCGGACTGGGTGCCGGCGGGCAGCACCGGCGCCATGAGCGCACTGGGCGCGAGTCTCACACCCATCAACATCGAATCGGAGCGCCGCACCGTCGCGCTGCTGGTTCGCTACTTCGCATCGCCCAGCTGGACGATCTTCGGCGAGTTTCGCCGACAGGAGCATGACGGCACGGGAATCACCAGCGCGAGCTTCTTGACCGAGGCGCTGCAGCTGCCGCAGCCGTTCGACTATGTCACCGATTCATTGGAGGCCGGCGCTGCCTGGGCCGGCCGCGTCGCGAGCTTGCGGGTGAGCTACCTGGGCTCCTGGTTCGACGATGATTACGATTCGATCCTGTTCTCGAATCCCTATCTGCCGATCGTGCCCGGCTCGACGCAGGGGCTGCTCGGCGTGCCGCCGGGCAACAACCTGCAGCAGTTTTCCGCCACCGGCAATTTACAGCTGCCATCGCCCACGGTGCTCACCTACGCCGTCTCGCTCGGCACCCTCAAACAGAATGCCGCCTTTTTGCCGGTGAGCTCGCTCCCAGGCGCCGGCGTTCCCGCGCCGGGTTCGCTCGATGGCGATGTGCATCTGTCGCACTATGCGTTGGGACTCGCGTCACACCCGATACCGAAGCTCAGCGTCCGCGGCAATGCCGCCTACGACGGCCATGACGACAAGACCTCCCCGCTGACCATTGCATACGTGGTCACCGACACCTTTCCGGGCGGCGGCGCGGTGACGCCCCGCTACAGCGAGGATCGCGTGCGCCTCGACGGTGGTGCGGATTATGCGTTGGCCCACTGGTTGAAGATCGGGGTCGGCGGCAAGGTGGACAACATCCACTACGGCCCGGGCCAGGTCGTCACCTGGACCCAGAATGACGAAAGTTGGGGCCGCGCCACGGTCACGCCGATCGAACCTCTGAGTTTCACGCTGAAGATCGGCAACGGCCTGCGCAAAGCTTCTGTGTTCGACGCCGCCGCACTGCCGCCCGAGGAGAATCCGCTGGTCCGCGCATATGACTACGCGCCCCGCGACCGGGTGTTCTCCTCGCTCAACGGCGCCTGGACGGCGACTTCGACGCTGACCTGGTCGGTGGAGGGCTCCATCAACAAGGACGACTATCGAAATTCGCCATTGGGGCTGCAAGCGGTGCACGAATGGCGTGGGTCGACCTCGCTCACCTGGACACCGCGCGATACGTTGAGCGCCTATATCGAGGGTGGATATCAACATTTGTCCAATCTACAGAGCGGGTATACCGGTATCGACACCGCCAACTGGCTCTCCTCGGATACCGAACGCTACTGGAATCTGGGTATCGGCGGACGCTGGGTTCCGCAGGAGCGCTGGACGCTCGCGCTCGATTATCTGATGGCCCCATCGTACGACAACACCGAAACGACGCCGGCAGGCGCGACGCCGCAGGCGTTTCCGCAGAATTGGACCAAGCTCGATTCCACCCGGCTCGACCTCGCCTATCGGTGGACCTCTGCAACCCAGTTCCATTTTCGCTATACGCGTGAGACTTACAACTCCAGCGACTGGGCGCTCAACGGCGTGGGACCCTCGACCCTGCCGAATCTGCTCGCGATGGGCATTCAGCCGTTCCAAGCCAACGTGAACCTATTCGCCATTTCGGTACGCTACCAATTCGGGCGAGATGACTACGCATCCAAATAGCTCCTCACGCGCTGGCTCCCGGCCGATTTACAGAGCGTCGCACGCGACGTAGACTCGGCTGCGAATGAAGCTCGCCAAGTACACGAAGTTCCGCGAGGAGAAATTCGGCGGGGTCCTGTTCGAGACTCGATCGGAGAAGGTGTATTCGCTGAATCCCACCGCCGCTGCGGTCGTTCGCGAGATCGCTCCAGGGGTCGATGAACGCCAGGTCGTCGAGCGCCTGAAGGTGCGGTTCCGCGATGCAGACAGCGCGCTCGAGCGCGAGGCGCTGACATTCCTGGCGGACCTGCGGCAGAAGGGCTTGCTGGAGGACTGAAGGTGACGTCAGGAGCCGCCACCGATCCCGCGGCGGCCCCTGCGCAGCAGCCGGCACCGCCCGCCCAGCCGGCACCGGCCGCAGGGACCGCCTCGAGCGATTTGCGCGCCCCGCTGTACGTGGCCTGGCAGGTCACCAACGAATGCAATCTCGCGTGCCTGCACTGCATCGAAGAGAGCGGACCGGGTAAAGCGTTTCGCGACGAATTGAGCGAGCGCGAGGCATTCGCCGTGCTCGAGCAGCTGATGGACAGCGAGGTCCCTTACCTATCGTTCTCCGGCGGTGAGCCCATGGTCCACCCGCGGTTCTTCGAGATGGCGCAGTACGTGTGCGAGCGCGATGGCCAGCTCAAGATCGAAACCAATGGACATTATCTGACGCCCGAGAGCTGCGGGCGGCTGGCGCAGCTCGGAGTCAAGGCGGTGCAGGTGAGCATGGACGGCGCATCGCGCGAGACGTTCAACCGCATGCGCGTGCGCGGGGATTTCGATTTGGCGGTGGCGGGCATCCGCCGACTGCATGAGGCCGGCGTGCCGGTCGAAATCAATTACTCCCCGACAAAGTTCAACGTGCATGAGATCGCAGCCGCCGTCGATCTCGCGCACGAGCTCGGCGCCTACAGCTTCTATACCGGCCGCACCATGTACACCGGCAATGCAGTGAAGACCTGGCACCTGCTGACCCCGTCGGAGGACCAGTATGGCGCCTACTTCGCGACCTTGCATGCGAAGACCGAGGAGTATCGCGGCCGGATGCGGGTCCATTTTCACGAGATGGGCCTGCTCGAGGAGTTGCGCTACCGGCTGCAGCATCCGGCCGCCCTGCTGATCGTGCTGCCGAACGGCCTGGTCAAGCTCATCAATGCGCTGCCATTCGTGTGCGGCGATTTCCGGCGCGACTCCTTGAGCGAGATCTGGGCGAATTTTCAGCGCGGCTGGCAGGATCCGCGCGTGAGATGCTTCATCGAGGAGCTCGCGGCCGATTCGCACAAGACCGCATCCTTGCACCAATGGGTATACCTGTGAACATTGCGGCGCAACAGCCGCTCGGGCAGACACGCACCATCGGCCGCCGGCTGCTGCTCGTGATCAAGCTGGTACGCTACCGGTTCTTTCTCTTCGCCGGGCTGCTGCCCTATTTATTGGGCGCCGCCTGGGCCTTCGGCATGGCAGGCGCGTTCGATGCCAGGGCATTCTGGTGCGGTCTCGGCGGTGTCGCATTCGCCGTCATCGGTGTCGAGGCTTTCAACGAGTTCTTCGATTCTAAGATGGGCACGGACCGCATATTCAACCCCGAGGATCGGCCCCCCATCTCCGACGCCGTGCTGTGGCTCGGGGTTGCGGCATTCGCGGCCGCCCTGGCGGTCGGCGTCTATTTGACCCTGCGCACGGGGTGGCCGGTTCTGGTGTTCGCCGCGATCGGCGGCGCAGCCGCCATCTTCTACGAGGCGCCTCCGATCCGCTGGTGCTACCGCGGCCTGGGTGAAATCGTCATTGCGCTCGCGTACGGCCCGGCGATGGTGCTCGGCTGCCTGTACCTGCAGACGCGCACGCTCTCGGCGGGGGCCCTGTGGGCCTCGCTGGTACCCGGTCTGCTGATCATGGCGCTCGCGGTCGTCAACGCCATTCCCGATTTTCATCAGGATCGCCTGGTCGGCAAGCGCAACCTGGTCGTGCGGCTGGGCCGGCGCCGTGCGGTGTGGCTCTACGTAGCGTTGGCCGGCACCGCCATGGCGGTGGCGGCGGCGGGGGCGGCGTTGGGCGAGTTTCCCAAATCCTGTTGGGCCGCGCTCCTGGCGCTGCCGCTGCTCGTGGCGAGCGCGCGCCGCGGCATCAGGAGCTATGAGTCGGCTCGCGGCTTCCGGCCGGCGATCGGCAGTATTCTGGCTTGCTACGTGATCGCCGTATCGCTGTTCGGTGCGGGCATCGTGCTCAATTCGTGGCGCTGATCTCACCATGATCGGCATCGACCGGCTCAAGGCCCCGCTGTTCGTCTCGTGGCAGCTCACGCGTGATTGCGACCTGGCCTGCGTGCATTGCTGCACCGAGTCGGCGCCGGGCAGACGCCTCTCCGGAGAACTCGAGCGCAGCGAGGCTCTCGAGCTCGCTCTGCAGCTGATCCGCTGCGAGGTGCCCTATGTCATGCTGTGCGGGGGCGAACCGCTGCTCGTGCCGCACCTCTTTGCGATCGCCGAAACGCTCGGCAACGCGGGTGTTCAGCTCAAGATCGAAACCAACGGGCAGCGCTTCGAGCCTGCAGCCGCCGAGCGCTTGGCAAAGCTGCCGGTGCGCTCCATCCAAATCAGCCTCGACGGCGCCACCGAGGAGGTGTACGCGCGCCAGCGTCCCGGCGGTGCATTGAGCAAAGCGCACGCGGCCTGCCGCGCGGCCACGAGTGCCGGACTGCCGC
Organism: Steroidobacteraceae bacterium; assembly: GCA_052326345.1. Taxonomy (GTDB): domain Bacteria; phylum Pseudomonadota; class Gammaproteobacteria; order Steroidobacterales; family Steroidobacteraceae; genus Bog-1198. The sequence continues at coordinate 108,254 of JBKQOZ010000007.1, forward strand.
TCGAAGTGACTTTCGCGCCCACTCGAATCAACATCCATCAGGCCGGCGCGGTCATCGATCAGGCCTCGGCTCTCGGGGCGTTTCGCTTCAACACCGGAAAACTCATGCGCATCGGCACCGCGGCACGCTTGTGGGAAAGATTGGAGCCGACCGCGGAGCAGTATTCGCGTTTTCGACAGCTGCTCGATCACAGGTCCGGCCGGCGCGGCGCTGATGACATGGAGCTGTGCTATTGCCCCTTCTCTATCGAGGAAGGGCTGCAGGACAGCGTCGTGGACCCGCCCGCCACGCTGCTGGTGCTGCCGAACGGATGGGTGAAGGTTGCGGCGGCGCTGCCGCATGTCTGCGGCGATTTGCGCCGCGACACCCTCGAGCAGGTATGGGATGCCTACCGCCGGTCATGGCGCGATGCTATGATCATAAGCGAGGTGAATCAGGCCATTGCGGCTGAGTCACTGCATCCCCGGGCAAACCAATGGCAGTCGGCATTGGCTGCGCAATCGACACGGAGTAAGTGATGGACAAGACCACGGTGGCAGCGCAGCAAACTGACCAGACCCGCGACCGGTCGGCCACAAGCGAATCGAAGCCAAGAATCGACTGGGAAACGCCGCGCATGGAAGACGTCTCCGAGCAGGTCACGGCGCAACCCTATATCCGCTTCACCTGAAGCCGAGCCGCAGGGACGAGGCGTTCCCGATTGCTCGGGACGCGCATCGACGAATATCGCGCGCCGCTGCTGGTCGCGTGGCAGCTAACGAATCGCTGCACGGCGGCCTGCGTGACGTGCTGCGAGGACTCGGGCGCCGATCGCGCCTGGCGGGACGAGCTGTCGCGCACCGAGGCCAGAGAAGTGGCGCAGCGAATCATCGATTCCGGGATCCCTTACGTCGCCTTCGGAGGCGGAGAGCCGCTCGGCGTACCCCATTGCTGGGAACTCCTCGAGTGCTTCGCGGCGGCGGGCATCGGGCTCAAGCTCGAGACCGACGCCCGCCACATCGACGCCGGGGCGGCTGACCGTTTAGCGGCCCTGCCGGTGCAGTGCATCCAGATTTCGGTCGACGGCGCCCGCGCCGCCACGCATGAGAGGGTGCGCCCCGGAGCGAACTTCGCCGCCGCGATCGGCGCGATCGAGCGCCTGGTGGCGCGGGGCCGCGCGCCGCAGCTCGTCTTCGCGCCGACCCGGCTCAACCTGCACGAAATCGTCCCGGCCTTCGGCCTGGCGGAGCGACTCGGCTGCGAAGCCTTCGTCACCGGTCCGCTCATGCGCCTCGGCCGGGCTGCGGCCGGCTGGCACAGCCTCGCCTGCAGCGCCGAGGACTGGGCGCGCAGTGCGCAGGCGCTGCGCGAGCGCGCCAGCGGCTCGCGCACGAATCTGGCGATCTATCCGTGGGACATCCTGGTCGAGATGGAGCGGCGCCTGAAGAGTCCGCAGGCGGTGCTGCTGGTCGTGCCGAACGGAATGGTGAAGCTGATGAATGCGCTGCCGTTCGTCGCCGGGGATCTGCGCCGCGATACCATCCCCGAGGCATGGGAAGCGTATCGACGAGCGTGGGCATCACGCGAAGTCGGCGAATTCGTTGTTGCCTGTGGAGCAAATCCCGACCTGCTCAAGCACGCCAACGAGACTTGGCCGCTGCGTGAGATTTAGCGATGAGCTCTGACGACGCGGTCGAGTTCACGCCCGCGGCATTGCTGAGGCCGTCCGCGTTCGCGCATCCCGTCACACGGCTTAAGCTGCTTGAGACCCACATATCATGGATCATTCTCACCGGCCCGTTCGCCTACAAGATCAAAAAGAGCGTGCGTCTGGAATTTCTCGACGCATCCACGCTCGCGCTTCGGCGCCACCTGTGCGAAGAGGAATTGCGGCTCAACCGGCGGCTGGCGGCGGACCTTTACGTGGACGTCTGCCCCATCACCCGCAAAGCAGGCGTTCTGCGGATCGGCGGCAGCGGCGAGGCCATCGAATATGCCGTGCGGATGAAGGAATTCGATACCTCGCAGGAGCTTTCGGCGCTGCTTGATCAGGGACAGGTGAGCCCGGAGGAGATCACGCGGCTCGCGCAGCGCCTGGCAAAATTTCACGCGGACGCGCCCAGGGCCGACAGCCGGGAATTTACACACACCCAACAGCTGCACGACACGGTGCTCGGTAATCTGGCCATTCTCCTGGCGCACCTCGACGGCGTGGCGCCGCCCGAACTGGGCGCGCTCATCGATTGGACGCATGAGCGCGTCCGCGATTCGCTCGCACCGCTGCGCGAGCGCGAACGGAGCGGCTTCGTGCGCGAGTGCCATGGCGATCTGCACGCCGGCAACATCGTTCGCTGGGGCGGCGAGCTCGTTCCCTTCGATTGCCTGGAATTCGACCCCAAGCTGCGCTGGATCGATGTGATGAACGACTGCGCTTTCCTCGTAATGGACTTGCGGGCACATGGCCGCGAGGATCTGGCGTGGGTGTTCCTGAACTCGTACCTCGAGCGCACCGGCGATTACGAGGGCGTCCGGCTGCTGCGCTTCTACGCCGTGTATCGGGCTCTGGTCAGAGCGATGGTCGACAGCCTCAGCGCGCGGCATGACCGGCTGCGGATGAGGATCAAGACCGCCGTGATGTTCACGAACCCCCCGCCGCCCGCTCTGTTCATCATGCATGGCCTGTCGGGCTCGGGCAAATCCTGGCTGAGCGAACGCCTCGCGGTGCGGTTGGGCGCGCTGCGCATACGATCCGATGTGGAGCGCAGGCGCTTCGCGGACGCATCGACGTCAGACAGATACACGCCGCAGTTCAGCCGCCGAACGTACGCACATCTGGTCGAAGGCGCCGAGAGCTGTCTTCAGGGCGGCATGAGCGTCATCGTGGATGCGGCGTTCCTCGAGGCCGCGCAGCGGCGTATGTTCCAGGACCTGGCGCTGCGGCACGGCGTACGATATGTGATCATTCAGTGCGTCGCCGATTCTGAGATCCTGGAGCAGCGCATCGCGCAGCGCCGGCAGATGCGCACCGATCCATCGGAGGCCGGCGTCGAGGTGCTCAAGCTGCAGTCGCGAAATGTGCAGCCCTTGGACCCGGTCGAACGTTTGAACGCCGTCGTCGTCGATACGGATCTTCCCAACCCGCTCGACGTCGCGTACGGCGCAATCGAACAGCGCCTGGCTTCGATGCGGCCGCGCTAAGCTCGCGGCCGCGTCAGGCTCGCGGCTGCGTCAGGCGCCGGAGACGGCTTTCACGGTCCCCTTGACCGCCTGCGAAGCTTTGGATTCCTTCCCCGCATCGCGCACCAGGAGCACCGGAACGGTCGCGCTGCGCAAGACGCCTTCGGCATCGCTGCCCATCGCGAATCGCCGCAGCCCGCGCCGGCCGTGCGTCCCCATGACGATGAGATCCGCCGGCCACTCATGCGCCTGCGCAAGGATCAGATCAGCCGCCGGTCCGCCGATGGATTCGATCAGTACGCCGTCGACCTGGACACCCTGCTGGCGCACCAGCGACTCCGCCTGCTCGAGGATTTTCTTGCCGCCCTCGCGCAGCGACTCGATCAGGTTGCTGCCGTACAATCCCGCGCCGTAGGAATAGTCCAACACGAATTCGTTGACCACGTGCAGCAGACGCAGCTGACTGGCTTGGGACTTGGCGATTTTGATTGCTTCCTTCAGGCCCACCGACGACGTTTCGCTGCCGTCCACGGGCACCAAGATTTTGGGATACACCTGCGCTTCCTCCATTCCATTCCCGCCTGACTTGCATTTTTAGCATTCGGGGCGCGGGCTGGCTCTGCGGGGTTGCCGCCGCCCGCTGCGGCTTTTGCGTACCGGGCGTAGCCGGTTTCGGATTGCCCTCATTGTCCGCAAGGCCGGCCCCGTCCAGAGTGCCTCCGATGCGCGGAATATTGCACATCGCCTACAAGCTCCTTGTCAACGATCGAGCCAAATATGCAGCTCTGCTGGTCGGAATCACATTCGCCGTATTCCTGATGATCGAGATGACCTCGCTGTTCGCGGGCATCCTGCTGCGGGCGTCGGCAACGGTGATCAACGTCGGCGCCTCGATCTGGGTGATGGATCCGGCGATTCAGACCGTTGCGAACGCCATCCCCCTGCCGGACTACGTCCTGGATGAGGTGCGCAGCATCCCGGGAGTCAAGTATGCGGTGCCGCTGTATTCCGGCAGCGCACTGCTGAAGCTGCGGGACGGGACCTACCAGGCCGCGAACGTCATCGGCCTCGACGACACCAGCCTGTTCGGCAGACCCATGCTCCTCAGCGGCGAGATCCAGGACATCTACGGCGAGAACGCCTTCATCGCCATCAAGGATTCCGAGTTCTACAAGCTTGGTGATGCAAGGATCGGCACGGAATTCGAGCTCAACGACCACCGCGGCGTTCTGGTCGGCATCGCGCACGTCGTATCGAGCGGGCTGTTCGGGGTGCCGACGCTGTATACGACCTACAATCGCGCCCTGCAATACCTGCCGAATCCCCGCTTCACCATTTCCTACCTGCTGGTCGAGCCGAAGTCCCTGGCCGACGTGGCGTCGATCAAGCAGCAGGTGCAAAAGGCGGGCTACCTCGCCCTCACGAAGGAGGAGTTCATCAAAAAGATCTCCGATTTTTACATGTACCACACGGGCATCGGCACCAACATGCTGATCATGACGGTGATCAGCTTCATCATCGGCTTGTCCATCTCCGGACAGACCTTCTACACCTTCGTGATCGAGAACATCGAAAAATTCGGAGCGCTGAAGGCGATCGGCGCCAAGGGGCGCGAGCTCATCTACATGATCCTGTTTCAGGCCTCGTTCGTCGCACTGACCGGGTACGGCATCGGCGTGGGACTGTGCACGCTCATCATCTGGCTGGCCCGGCTCAATCTGCCGGACTATGCGGCCATCATCACGTACGGCAATCTCAGCACCGCATTCATCATGGTGGTCCTCATCGCCGCGATCTCCAGCTACTTCGGAGTGCGCAAGGTGCTGAAAATCGAGCCGTTCGACATCTTCCGAGGTTAGCCCGTGGCTGATATCGCAATCGAGGCAGTGGGCCTCAACAAATGGTTCGGCGAGGGCGAGGCAAAGACCCAGGCCGTGAAGGAGGTGAGCTTCGAGGCCCATCTCGGCGAGATGCTTTATGTCGTCGGTCCGTCGGGAAGCGGCAAGACCACCATGCTCAGCATGATTTCGGGAATCCTGCGCCCCAACGGCGGCACCGTGAAGATCGAGGGCACCGATATCTGGAGCATGAGCAACGATGCGCTCGCCGAGTTCAGGCTGCACAAGATCGGCTTCGTATTTCAGGACTATCACCTCTTTCCGCGGCTGACCACCGCCGAGAACGTGGCAATCCCGCTCATTCTGCAGAGGCGCGATTGGGACGACGCGCTCAAGGAGGCTGCCGCGGATCTAGAGATCGTCGGCTTGAAGGACCGGGCGCAATTGCCGCCGGTGAAGCTGAGCGGCGGCGAACAGCAGCGCGTGGCCATCGCGAGAGCCATCGTCAGCCGTCCCGACATCCTGATTCTGGATGAGCCCACCGCCTCGCTCGACGGCGAGACGGGCCGCAACATCGTCAAATTCGTCCGCGAACACATTCTCTCGGACCACCGCTGCATCGTCATCGTGACCCATGACAGCCGCATCTACGAATTTGCGGACCGCATCGTAAAGATGGAGGACGGCAAGATGGCGCGCGTCGAGAAAGGAACATTGGATGCGCAGTAAACTCATTTTTTTCGTCTCAGGCTTGGGCTTGATGCTTGCACTCATCAGCGCGTACATTGCCGGCGAGGAACCCAAACCCCTGCCGCCTGCATTCAATCCGGCGGCCAATCCCTACGCGAAAGGGATCTACGCCCAGGGAATCATCGAAAGCTCCCAGCCGATCGGCGAAAACGTCAATATTTATCCGGAGGTCTCCGGGCCCATCACCGAGGTGCTGGTCGGGGAAGGCGCCGTCGTCCACAAGGGCGATCCGCTGCTCAAGATCGACGAATCGGTGCAGCGCGCAACGACCGAGCAGCTGCAGTCGCAGGCCGAAGCGGCGCGCGCTCTGCTGGCGGAGCTCAAGGCGGAGCCGCGGCGCGAGAATCTCGAGATCGCGGCGGCGCAGGTGGACAGCGCCCAAGCGACCCTGAAGAACGCGCAGGATCAGCTCGAGAAGCAGGAGCGCTCGTGGAGCATCGAGCCGAAATCGGTCAGCCGCGACGTGCTGGACAATGCAAGAAACGCGGAAAGGATCGCCGCCGCGAATCTCGAGGTCGCCGAGAAGCAATACACGCTCACCAAGGCCGGGGCGTGGATCTACGACATTCAGAACCAGGAAAAGCAGTACATCGCGCTGTCGAAGGCATATGCCTCGGCCGCCGCGCTGCTCGCCAAGTACACCATCCGGGCGCCCTGCGACGGCATCGTGCGCTCGATTCAGGCCGCGGTCGGCAGCTACGTGTCCTCGCAAGGCGCCTACAACAGCTATACCCAGGGGATGGACCCACTCATCGTGATGGGCGCGCCGACCGATCATCTGCAGGTGCGTGCCTACATCGATGAAATATTGATCGACCGTATGGCCGATCCGTCCAAGCTCAGCGCCGAGATGTTCATCCGCGGCGCCGACAAGCATGTGCCGTTGACGTTCGTACGCCTACAGCCCTACGTGTCGCCGAAGATCGAGCTGTCGGATGAGCGACAGGAGCTGGTCGACGTGCGAGTGCTGCCCGTCCTTTTCCGGTTTGCGAACTCGAAGGGCCTCAACGTCTATCCCGGGGAACTGGTCGATGTCTATGTCAGCGCGAAATAGCCGCATCATCGCTCCGCGTTGCGCGCTGCTCTGCGTGCTGCTCTGCGTGCTGCTCTGCGTGTCGTCCGGCTGCGCGGTGGGGCCGAATTTCCAGCGTCCGCCGCCGCCGGCCGTGACGCATTATTCGAATGGGGCGGATCCCGCCGAGACGGCCTCTGTGCAGGGTACGGCGCAAAAGTTCACTCCCGGCGCTCAAGTGGCCGCGGACTGGTGGCGCCTGTTCCAGTCGGCGCAGCTCGACGCGGTGATGAAGGAGGCGGTCGCCAACAATCCCGGCCTGCATGCCGCACAGGCCAGCTTGCGCGCAAGCCAGAACAACCTGCGCAGCGGCTACGGCATTTTCTACCCCTCCATCGATGCCGATGCCGCCGCCACACGCGAGCGGTTTACCGGCGCCAATTTCGGTGAGAACCAGCCCTCGAACGTCTTCAATCTGTTCACGCTGTCGGCAACGGTGAGCTATGCGCTCGACGTGTTCGGCGGCGAGCGCCGCCTCGTCGAAGAGCTGCGCGCCGAAGTCGACGTCACCCGGGCCAACGAGCAGGCCGCCTACCTCTCACTGACCGCGAACATCGTCAATACCGTGGTCGCATCGGCCGCTTACCGCGCCGAGATCGAGGCCACGGAGCAGCTCATCGCGCTTCAGAAGGAGCAGGTCCAGATCGCCAATGTCCAGGCGCAGGCCGGGACGGCGCCCTATGTCAATGTGCTCAGCTTGGAGAGCCAGCTCGCAACCACGGAAGCCGCCATTCCGCAGCTCGAGCAACGGCTCGTGCAGAGCGATGATCTGCTGGCGGCGCTCGTGGGACACACTCCCGCCGAGTGGAGTGCGCCTGCAGTGCGTTTGGACGATCTTGCGCTTCCGGGCAAGCTGCCCGTCAGCCTGCCCTCCGACCTGGTGCGCCAGCGTCCCGACATCCTGGCGGCCGAAGCCACTGCGCATGCAGCCAGCGCCAATATCGGTGTGGCAACGGCCGCCATGCTGCCGAGCATCACCTTGAACGGCGCCGTCGGGGCCGTGACGAATTCAGCCAGCCGCCTGTTCCCCTCCAACGGCAAGGAGTGGAGCGTGGGGGCCGACGCCACTGCGCCGCTGTTCGAAGGGGGAACCCTGTGGTTCAAGCGCAAGGCGGCGATCGAGGACTACCGGCAGTCCATGGATCTTTATCGGCAGACGGTGCTCGCGGCATTCGAGCAGGTCGCCGACGTGCTGCGCGGGCTGGATCACGATGCCGCAATCCTGTTGGCGGACGACAAGGCGCTCTCGACCGCGGCCGAGGCCTTGCACCTGGTGCAAGTGAATTACGACTCGGGCATCGCCACCTACCTCGATCTGCTGATCGCGGACATACAGTATCGACAGGCGAAAATCGCCGATCTGCAGGCAATCGCCTTGCGCTATCAGGACACCGTCGCTTTGTTCGCCGCGCTCGGAGGCGGCTGGTGGAGCACGCCGTCGGCCGCCGCCGGCGCCGCTGCGCCCGCCCTTACGCCCAAAGTCAATTGATGCGGTGATCCGAAGAGCGGTTCGGAAACTACGGATAGGGGACCGCCCGCCGACCAACTAAACTTTTTTCGGGACGAACTCCAAACGATAAGGACCTCATCATGAGACTAGGACTATTTGCCGCACTGGCTCTATCGATGCTGGGCGCGGTCGTCACCTTCAATACCGCACGCGCCGATGACGACTCGTGGGAAGTGCGCCTGAGGGGCGTATATTTGGATCCGAAAAACGACTCCGATGCCATCGGCAACCTCGTGCCGGAGAATCAAGTTAAGATCAACCACAAGTGGCTGCCCGATCTGGATTTCGAATATTACTTCGCACCCCACTGGTCGGCGGAGTTGGTGCTCACCTATCCGCAGGAGCAGGACGTGACCGTGAACGGCACGTTCATCGGCACCTTCAAACATCTGCCGCCGGTGCTGACCGCAAAATACGATTTTCTGCCGGGCCAGACTTTCCAGCCTTATGTGGGTGTGGGCGTCAATTTCACCATCATTTCACGAGTGAATCTGTCGGTCCCGGGACTCGGTCCGCTGACGCTCAACAGCACCAGCATCGGCCCTGCGGCTCAGGCCGGATTGGATTTCAAGCTCAAAGACAACTGGTATCTGAATGCCGACGTCAAGTGGTTCCTGCTCAGCTCTGACGTGGACCTGGCCAACGGCACCAGGCTCACGACCGTCCACATCAATCCGTTCCTGTTCGGCCTTGGAGTCGGCTACCGGTTTTAAGCGCGCGTGGGCGCGCGCTCATGACGCCAGCAACGCCCGCAGCATCGCCAGCAGCTCCTCCGCCTTGATGGGCTTGCTGGTGATGCGCAGGTGCGGATCGCAGGGCAGCTGCTTGATGGCAGAAGAAGTGTCGCCGGTGGTGAGAACCGCCCGCAGCGACACTCCGAGGATCTCGCGCAGCGTGGCGATGACCTGAGTGCCGGTCTCGCCGTTGCTCAAGTGATAGTCGCTGATCAGCAGATCGACGCGCTGACCCTGCTGGACGTGCCGCACGGCCTCCGGCAGCGAGGCCACCGCCGTCACCCGGTAATCCTCCAGCTCCAGCAGCCTCAGCAGCGCACGCCGCACGGCTTCGTTGTCCTCCACCACCAGAACGCAAGCCGCGCCGAATGGCTGCGAATCGATGTCGCCCGCCTGCATCGACGCGCCCCGCGCCGCCGCCTCGTGGCCGCTGCTCGACGGCAGCAGCAGCGAGAATGCCGACCCGCGGCCCACCTCGGAGTAGACGTCGAGCTTGAGCGTGAGCAGCTTGACCAGCCGCTGCACGATGGCGAGCCCCAAACCGTAGCCGTCGCGCGAAGTGTTGGGCGAAACGCCGACCTGGTAGAACTCATCGTAGATATACGGCAGCTGATCCGCCGGGATGCCGACACCCGTATCGAGCACCTCGATGCGAACCAGCGCCGCCTCGTGCCGGCAGCGCATGCGTACCCAGCCTTCCCGGGTGTACTTGAGGGCATTGGACACGAGATTCCTCAGGATCTGCTCGACCAGCGAGGGGTCGCTATATACGACGTCGTTGCATAACTCAATCTCGAGCCGAAGCCCTTTGTCCGCGGCGATGCTCGCAAATTCCAGTCGCAGCTCCTCAAATATCGCGGCCACGGTGAAATCCGTCGGCTCGGGCTTGATTGCACCGGACTCGAGCTTGCTGATATCGAGCAAGGCATTGAGCAGCCTCGACATGGCGTCGATGGCCTGGGTCTGCTGCGACAGAGCCTCGATGGCAGCCGGATCGGTCAAACGACGGCGCAGGGCGCCGGTCAGCAGCTCCAAGGTTTGCAGCGGCTGACGCAAATCGTGGCTGGCGGTGGCGAGAAACCGGCTCTTGCCCTGGTTCGCCCGATCGGCGCTCTCGCGCGCGCGGTCGGCGATTTCCCGCGCCGCCTCGGCAGCCTCGCGCGCCACGATGAGCTCGGCCTCGACCTGCTTGCGGTCGGTCGCATCGCGGATGGCGGCGGCGATGAGGGTTTGGCCGAGATTCTCGATCGGGCTCAAACTGATCTCCACGGGAAACTCCGTGCCATTGCGCCGCCGGCCGAACAGATCGAGGTTCACTCCCATGGGGCGCACACGCACGTTGCCGGCATAACTTTCGCGGTGTGCGATGTGCCGGCCGTGAAAGCGCTCCGGCATCAGCATTTCGACGCTCTGGCCGATGACCTCGTCGTGCGGGTAGCCGAATAATGCGGAGACCTGCCGATTGGTGAACAGGATGACGCCGGCGGCATCGATGATGATCATGGCGTCTGGTGCGGCGTCGAGTGCGCTGCGCGCGAGATCCGGCGGAACTGTATGCATAGGACTCCCGTTCCTGAGAGGAGGCAATACCAGCGGCGCTGCCAGTATACCCTAGATACTCGGGCGCCGATTCTCCGTATCATTCCGGCATGAACGGGCCCGGCACCGCGAACTGGCAGCTGCTCAAGAGCATCGCGCGGCGCGCGATGCAGGATCGCGGCCTGCTGCCGGATTTCTCCGCCGCGGCCGTGACTCAGGCGCGCTCCGTCGCGGCACCGGCCACCGCTGCGGGGCCCGGGATCCGCGATCAGCGCGCGCTGCCGTGGGCATCGATCGACAACGACGACTCGCGCGACCTCGATCAGCTCTCGGTGGCGGAGCCGTCCGGAAACGGGGCCGTGAGAATTCTGGTGGCGATTGCCGACGTCGATGCCATCGTGCATCGGGGCTCCCCGATCGATGATCACGCCCGCAGCAACACCACCTCCGTTTACACGGTACCCCAGATCTTCCCGATGCTTCCCGAGAAGCTCTCGACCGACCTCACCTCACTCGCCGAGGGGCAGGATCGCCTCGCCCTCATCATCGACATGACGGTGGGCCCGGACGGCGCCCTCGGCGCGTCCGACATCTATCGCGCGCAAGTTCGCAATCAGGCGAAGCTCGCCTACCACGAGGTGGGCGCCTGGCTGGCAGGCGAGGGACGCGCGCCGGCTCGAGTGGCCGCGGTTGCGGGACTCGATCAGCAGCTGCGCATCCAGGACCGGGCCGCACAGGCGCTGCGGGCCGTCCGGCACGCCTACGGCGCACTGACGCTGGAGACCATCGAGGCGCTGCCGGTATTCGACGGAGGGGTCCTGAGCGACCTGCGGCCTGACCCGAAAAACCGGGCCCAGGAGCTCATCGAGGATTTCATGATTGCCGCCAACGGCGTGACGGCGCGCTATCTGGCGAGCCGGGGCGCACCGTCGCTGCGCCGGGTGCTGCGGACGCCGAAGAAGTGGAGCCGGATCGTTGCGCTGGCGGCGCAGCTGGGCGAGACCCTTCCCGCAGAGCCTTCTGCATTGGCGCTCAACGCGTTCCTCGGCAGGCGCCGGCTCGCCGATCCGGCGCGCTTTGCCGATCTGTCGTTGTGCGTCATCAAGCTGCTGGGGCGGGGCGAGTACTGGCTCGATATGCCGGGGCAGCCGATCGAAGGTCATTTCGGTCTCGCGGTGAACGACTACACACACTCCACCGCACCGAATCGGCGCTTCCCCGACCTGCTGACCCAGCGCCTGCTCAAAGCGGCGCTGATGGGATACCGGAGCGAATATTCGCCCGATGCACTGCGCGCGCTGGCGGCGCACTGCACGCTTCAGGAGGACAACGCCGCCAAAGTGGAGCGGCAGGTGGGCAAGTCGGCGGCGGCGCTGTTGCTGGCACCCCGCATCGGTCAACACTTCGATGGGATCGTGACCGGCGCCGCGGCCAAGGGAACCTGGGTGCGCATCAGCGCGCCCACCGCCGAGGGCAAGGTCGTCAAGGGATTCGAAGGACTCGATGTGGGCGACCTTGTGCGTGTCAAACTCGTGCACACGGATGTGGCGCGCGGCTTCATCGATTTCGAACACTCGCGGTGACACTCATGCAATCGAATCCACATACGCCCCCGCTCTCCTACGAAGATGAGAATTTCCTCGCCAGCGAGGACGGCCGGCCGGTGCGCATTCTGACCGAGTACCTGGGCCCACTGCACCGCTTCCGCCGCGCCAACATTCACGACACGATCGTGTTCTTCGGGTCGGCGCGGCTGTCGGCCGACGGCCCGCTCGGGCGCTACTACCACGAGGCGCGCGAACTGGCGCGCCTGCTCACCCTGTGGTCGAAGGGTCTGCCGTCCCACACTCACCGCTACGTGATCTGCTCCGGCGGCGGCGGCGGCATCATGGAGGCGGCGAACCGGGGTGCCGCCGAGGCGGGCGGCAGAACCATCGGGCTCAACATCAGTCTGCCGCATGAACAGCGCCCCAACGCGTATGTGACTCGTGAACTGTCGTTCGAGTTTCGATACTTCTTCATGCGCAAGCTCTGGTTCGCCCATCTGGCGCGTGCCCTGGTGGTGTTTCCCGGCGGCTTCGGCACGCTGGACGAACTCACCGAAATCCTGACCTTGGCGCAGACCCGCAAACTGGACCGCCCCATCCGGGTCATGCTTTACGGCAGCAGCTACTGGCGCGAGATCATCAATTTCGAGGCACTGGTCCGCCATGGCATGATCGACTCCAAAGATCTCGAACTGTTCAAGTATGCGGACAGCCCGTCGGACGCGTGTGCGCTGCTGCAGAGTCTCCTGCAAGCGGAGACTCTGCAGGCGAGCCCCAGTTTCGCGCGCTCGAGAACGCGGCAATCGGACGACCGCTGAACGGCGGGACCGAATTCGAATAGGGACTTCCACGCATTTCGCGGCCTGCGCATACCGTGCACTGTTTGAGGGTCATCGAGTCAATGCTGGGAGATGCACATGAATATTGCCGTCGGCGCCGCGCAAATCGGTCAGTGGTACACGCACCTCGACAAGGGCGAGCCGTTTCTGGTCACCGGATACGACGAGAAGTCGGGGACAATCGAAACGCAGGATCTTACCGGAGATCTCGATGAGATCGACGAAGAAACCTGGGGCGCTTTGCCGCTCGCGCTGGCCGAACCGCCGGAGGATTGGAGCGAGGCGATGATCGATGGCGATGAAATTGAATCCGCGGATTCGGCGGCGCCGATCGAGCGGTTTCTCGATACTCGATGATGACTCGGCGCGAAGCCACCAGCGCCATTCTCGCCGGCACGGCGCTCGCCGCGGCTCCGGCGGGGGTCGCGCAATCGGCGAAAGTCGTTCTCCTGCCGCCGCCGCAGATCACCGGCGGCAAGCCGTTGATGGATGCGCTCGAAGCGAGGCACTCCACGCGCGAGTATTCGAGCCGCGCGCTTCCCGCCCAGATTCTCTCCGATTTGCTGTGGGCGGCTTTTGGCATCAATCGTCCGAGCGGCGACCGGACCGCGCCCTATTGGCGCCATATCATGGTCATGGACATCTACCTGGCGATGGCCGACGGCGTGTGGCTCTTCCAGCCCGCAACCCATTCACTATCGCCCCACCTGCCGGAGGATATCCGCGCGCAAACAGGCCTTCAGGACTTCGTCGCCTCGGCGCCGCTCAATCTCGTGTATGTCGCGCACGGTGAGCGCATGACGGACGTCGCCGCGGAAGATCGCCGGCTCTACGCCTCGGTGGATGCCGCGTTCATCGGGCAGAACGTTTATCTTTATTGCGCCTCGCAGGGTCTTGGCTCGGTATTTCGCGGAGCGGTCGATTATCCGAAGCTCGCGCGAGCGCTGAAGCTCGCGGAACCGCAATTCGTCACGTTCGCGCAAACGGTGGGATATCCGCGCGCCTGACTACCTGTAGACGATGTGGCCGGCAGCAGCGCTGACGCCGCAAGCATTCGGCCGAACGCTTTCATGGCTTGACGTCGATGTGATAATCGGCGCCGACCCAATGATCCCCCGGCGTGTAGCGAAATGTGAAATCCACTTTCTGCCCGGCCCTCAGGCGCGAGAGATCGATGTGCAGCACGTGCAGGCCGAGGCTGTTCGCAGTGGTCGGACGCTCCGCGATATCCTGCCAACCGTTGCAGCCCCAGCGCACGATCGCGGGCGCGCGCAGCGCGATGACGAGTGCGGTGCCCGCGGCAATCTCGGTGATCGATGCGTGTTCGCTCCAAATCGCCCGCGCCGCCTTGGGGCGTTCGCCGTGATAGCGCTGCCATACTGCGGCCGGCCGGTCGAACGCGCACCCCAAAGCCCGCGATGCGACGAGCTTCAAGTACTCGGCATGCGTCCAGGCAAGCGGCATCGCCGCTCCGGTCGGCCGCCCGATGCTGAGGCCGAGCTGCGCGATGGGCGGCGCATCCCACACCTGCTCGGGCAGCATGCCGCCCGCTGAGGCCATGCGCGCCATAGTCTCGAGGAGCGGCAGCGGGTCATTGCCGAGGGCGAGCTCATAGTGCGCCCGCTCGCCGGTGAGCAGCGGCCAGGCCCGCCCGCGGCCGCTGCCGTCATACGCACTGCCATCGTCGTGCTCGCCGTAACCGTCGTCATAGTATCGGCGCCAGCAAGGCCCGTAGGGAGTGTCGACCTTGAGCAGTGCATCGGCGAGCCGCACGCTGCCGACGATCAGAGGATCGTCGGGACGGCGCAGGCCGAAGCGCACGAGCTGCAGAAAATCGACGCCGATCTGCGCGTCGGCGCGCAGACCCGGATCCATGACCTGATTCTTGATCGACAGGATGCGGCAGAACGCGCGGCGATCGCTGATGGCTTGCGGCGGAGCCACGCGCACGTAGTAGCCCGGAATGCCGTACTTTTGCGCGAGCGGCGTATCGCGCACCGCGGTCCAATCCTCGAGCCGCGAATTCCAGTGGTCCGCGAAGTCCAGCGCCAGCTCGCGCGCATCGGTCGGCAGAAACTGCGCGCCGCCGACGAGTGCGGCAATGCAGGCGGTGAGGGTGAAGGCATTGAGGCCCGCACTCTCCTCCCAGCGGTCCTGATCGCTCGCGGGTCCCTGGCGCACGATGAACGACAGCGCACGCAGCACCATGTCCTCGATTTCAGTTCCCTCGAGCGCATTGCGCTCGGCGAGCGCGGCCGCCAGCAACACCGGCAGCGCCGTCTCGTCGAGCTGGATTCCCGTCCAGTAGGGCTTGCCGCCGAGCCATTGATTCTGGTTCCAATGCCCGTCCGCGAGTTGGGTGGCGCGCAGATATCGCAAGGTATTTCCCGCCTCCCGCGTCGCTCCAACGGCGAGCAGGGCACCGGCGCACTCCACCAGGTCCCGTGGCCACACGAGGTGATAGCCCTCGCGCTCTTCCTTGGTGTTGCCCCAGGGAACGCTCAAACTCGCGACCATTGCGCCGGGATAGGTCTTGTCTTGATGGGCCCGCAGCACCATGGTTGAAATACGAAACTGATACGCGCAAAGCACGGGCAGCGAGTCCAGATATTCGGCGGGCACCCGCAATTTCGCGTGCAATCTCGCGTGCCAATCGGTCCAGCCCGCGATGTGGCGGTCGCGCGTGTGCTCGAAGGGCTCGAAAGTGCCGGTCAGAGCCAGCGTCGCGGCAGACTCGGGGCTGCTGCCGAAGGCGAGAGCCAGCAGCGAGGAGCGCGGCAGCTCCGCCAGCAGCGCCACATTGCCGGGACCCGCCGAGGAGTACTCCCAGGTCATTGCGCCGTTGCGGGCGAAGTCCTGCCAGCCGTCGCTCGTCCCCACGTAGCCGGCGCTCGCGCGTCCGAACGCCTCGCGCTGCGCGCCTGTCACCGCCGCAAGCGCCAGCGCGAACGGCCCTTGCTGCGCGCTCAGCACCCGGCGGCCGCCGTAATCGGCCACCTCGGCGTAGTTGTGCATGCCGGTCCCGCCCAGATGGGGCGCGAGCAGCACGTACGGCCGCAGCATCTCATCGCCGCTGAGCACCACATCGACGAGCAGTGCATCGCGCTCCACCGCGGGCACGATGCGCAGCACGAGCTCGAAGCGCTCGTGGCGATGGACCACTCGCACGGCGGGGACGCCCGGCGCCATGAGCTCGACCGTGTGCTGCCACAGCCGCTTCACTTCCACCCAGAAGCCGCGCCCATCGGCCACCAGAAAGCCGAGGTCGCGGATCTGCGGGATGTCGACGCGCGGGTAGTACACCTCGTTGACGATGCCGCCGCCGATCGTGAACCACAGACGCGACGGCCCCACTGAGCAGCCGACCATATCCTTGTCGCTGCTGCACCAGGTCGGCGGTATTCCGGGAGCGCCGGGAGCCGGTACTTTCATCTTGAGATTGTTTCCCAGTTCGCAGCGGAAGTCGATGTTTGTACGGATTCCCATCGACCACCATCATTATCTCGGGCCGTACGCGGCCGCCCGGCTGTACGCGCGATGAAAAAATCTCATCATGGAAAGCTCGAAGACCGCTATTGCGTTCGGCGCCATAGAGAGTAGAAGACCAAAGGTGTATCCGCTCACCGGGCGAGGAGGCTTCCATGTTCGCGGTGCCAGCGTACTCGACCATCGGCATCCCGCTCATTCCCGCGGCGGCACGGCCCACCGCCGCGGCAACCACCTACGCCACGCTGCTGTTCGCCGACCTGCACGGCTACGACGCGCTGGCCGAGCGTTTGGCACCGGTCAAAGTGCTGCCGTTGCTCGGGGAGTACTTCTCCGTGCTGACCGGCGCCATCCTGGAATTCGGCGGGCAGATCATTCAGCTCGCCGAAGCTGAACTGCTGGCCGGCTTCGGCGTCGGAGATCCCCGACACAGCCAGATCCATGAAGCCGTGAGCGCGGCGCGCACGATTCAGCTGCGTTTCGCTCCGATCCGGGCATCCTGGCAGAGCAAGCACTCGATCGACACCGGCGTCGGCATCGGGATACATCGCGGAGAAGTGGCGATCGGTACCTTCGGACCGCTCGAGCAGGGGGCGACCCTGGTGGGCGACGCCGCCCATCTCGCCGCGCAATTGTCCAGGAGAGCGCGCGCCGGCGAAGTGATGCTCTCCGCCGCGGTTCACCTGCCGCAAAAATCGGCGATGCCGCTATTGCATCTGCCGCAGCTCAAGCTGCGCGGGCGCAGTACGCCATTGGACGTTTGGTGCGTACCGGCGCCTACGCGCCTGCAGTTGCGCCATACCGCGCTGTGCGAAGTGGCTTAGGGCGCTTAAGGCTCCTACCGCTGCCAGAGAATATACGGGGCCTCCAACGGCACATGGATGCCCGGAAAGCTCGGGACGATGCGCGCCGTGTAGTCCCCGGCCGCGCGCGCCGCCGGCACGCTCGCCTCGTAGAGGTTCATCCCGGAGTCATCGACGCGGCCCTCGTGGCGCGCCATTTCCTGGCGGAACGCCGGCTCCTCGCCCGAGCTGTCCGCATACAATTCCACGCGCACCGCGTGCGGCGCCAGTGCGCCGAGCATGACCTCTACAGTGAAGTGATGGCGATCGGCGCGCGTGTCGATCAGCACGCGGCCGAAGCGCAGCGCAGGCCAGCCCTGCTCCAGGGTGCGGCGCCACACGCTGATCTGTACGCCGAGCGCGCCGTGGTTCTGCGCGCGTTTTCGGTAGAGCGCGGCGGCCGGCAGGTAAGCGCGCTCCACATACTCGCGCACACTGCGGTTTGCCGAGTAGATCGGCGTCAGGTTCGCCATGCTGTTGCGCACGCGAGCCACCCACGCGCG
The DNA here is from genome assembly GCA_052326345.1 of Steroidobacteraceae bacterium. GTDB lineage: Bacteria > Pseudomonadota > Gammaproteobacteria > Steroidobacterales > Steroidobacteraceae > Bog-1198. The sequence goes on from JBKQOZ010000007.1 coordinate 126,070, forward strand.
CGGAATGTTGCCCTCGTCGCGGGAATAGAACTCGGGAGCCACCTGCTCTTCGAGCAGGTCATAGAGCTGCGCGGCCTCCACGGCATCGCGCGCCGAATCGCCGGCGTATTTGCCGCTGTCGTGCAGCGCCCATCCCACGCGGGGGGTGTAGGCTTCGGCCCACCAGCCATCGAGTTCGGATAGATTGAGTCCGCCGTTGACGAGCACTTTCATGCCGCTGGTGCCGCAGGCTTCCCACGGCCGCAGAGGCGTGTTGATCCAAACGTCCACCCCTGCGACCAGCCGTTCGGTCATCAGCATGTCGTAGTCGCTCAAGAAAATCGCGTGCGGACGCACGTCGCTGCGGCGCACGAACCGCACCCACTCGCGAATCAGCTGCTGACCCTTAAGATCCGCGGGGTGAGCCTTGCCGGCGAGAATGAGCTGCACGGGCCGCTGTGCGTTGGTGAGCAGGCGCGCCAGACGCTCTGGATCGTGCAGCAACAGATTGGGGCGCTTATAGGCCGTGAACCGGCGCGCAAAACCGAGCGTCAGCACGTCCGGGCTGAATAGGCGCCTGGCGCGCCCGATCTGTTCAGTGCTCGCCCCCGATGCGGCGAGTTGTGCGGATAGCCACTCACGGGCGTACGCGACCAGCGATCCCCGCGCCACGGTTCGGCAGCGCCAAATCGCCGAGTCGGTGGCGCTGCGCATGCGCCCTTTGACCGACTCGAGGGATCCGAGCCAGCGATCCTTGCCGCAACAGCTGGTCCACAGCTCATCGGCTTCGGGGCTGTCCCAGCTCGGCGTGTGCACGCCGTTGGTGACATGCCCAATGGGGACATCAAGTTCGGGCCAGCGGGGGAACAGCGGCAGGAAGATGCGGCGGCTCACTTCGCCATGCAGTCGGCTGACACCGTTGATTGCAGCGCAGCCACGCACCGCCAGATACGCCATGTTGAACGGTTCGAAGTCATCGTCCGGATTCTCGCGGCCCAGCGCCAGCAGATCCCGCAGGCTGATATTCAGCGAATCGGCCGCATAGCTCGCCAGATACTGCTCCATCAGCGCGGGCGCGAACCGATCGAAACCGGCAGGTACCGCGGTATGCGTGGTGAATACGTTGCCCGCGCGCGTCGCGATCAGCGCCGCATCGAATGGCACGCCGTTGTCGAGCATGAACATGTGCGCGCGGTCCAGTATGGCCAACGCGGCATGCCCTTCATTCAAATGGCACACATCGGGGCGCAGATCCAAGGCATCGAGCAGGCGCCAGCCGCCGATGCCGAGCACGATCTCCTGCTGCAGCCGAAGCTCGGGGCCGCCGCCATAGAGCTCGCTGGTGATGCCGCGGCGTGCGGGGTAATTCGCAATGTCATTGCTGTCGAGCAGGTATAGCTGCAGGCGGCCGACCCTGACCTGCCAGGCGCGCAGCCAAAGCCGGTAGCCGGGCATGCGGATCTCGAGGCGCAGCCATTCGCCCTCCGGCGTGCGCACCGGGGTGATCGGCAGCTGGCCCGGATCGTTGTACGGGTAGAGGGCCTGCTGCGCGCCCTCTTGATCGATCAGCTGGCGGAAGTAGCCCTGCTGGTAGAGCAGTCCCACCCCGACCACCGGCACCCCGAGATCGCTCGCCGCCTTGAGCTGGTCGCCCGCGACGTTGCCCAAGCCGCCGGCATAGATTGGCAGCGCCTCGCTCAACATGAATTCCATGCTAAGGTATGCGATCCGCTTCATGGCGCAATTCGGATGTGCCTGCTGGAACCAGGCCGAGGTCTGCGCGGCCTCGTGCGCCTCCGTGGTAAGCCGCGTCAGGGTTGCGTGGAATGCCGGGTCGGCCAGCATCTGCGCCAATCGTTTGGGCGAAGCGGTGCAGAGCACCACCCAGGGGTTGTGCGTGCGCTCCCACAGCTCCGGCTCGAGCTGTCTCCAGAGCTCGTCGGAGGCGTGGCTCCACGACCAGCGCAGATCCAGGGCCAGCCGGCGCAGCACTTCGATGTCCGGTTCGCTGCTCATCGCTGCGGCGTCAAGCCGCGAGATTCAATTTAGGACCCGAGCGCCCCAGCAACTCGAGCAGCGCGCTGCGCTCGACCGTTTCGTGCTGCAGCAGGGCGCGCGCCAGTTCGTCGAGCTGCGGGCGCCTTTCGGTCAGGGTGGCGCGCACGCGCAGCTCCGCTTCGCCGAGCAGCCGCCGCACCTCATCATCGATCGACTGCGCCGTGCGTTCACTGTACCCGCCGCGCGCTGCGGCCTGTTCTTGCGGCAAGTAAGCCTCACGCGGCTCTTGCAGTGTCACAGGCCCGAGCAACGGACTCATGCCGTATTGCGTGACCATGTGCCGCGCCATATCGGTCGCCCGCTGGAGGTCGTTTTGAGCGCCCGTGGAGACCTCGCCGTACACCAGCTCTTCGGCGACGCGCCCGCCCAGCAGCACGTCCAGACGATCGAGAAGCTCGCCGTATTTGAGCAGGTAGCGGTCTTCCGTGGGCAGCTGCTGCGTGAATCCGAGCGCGCCGATGCCGCGCGGGATGATCGAGATTTTCGAAACCTTGTCCGCGGTGGGGCGCGACTCGGCGACCAGCGCGTGGCCCGCTTCGTGATGCGCCACGGTCTCTTTCTCTTTCGGATTCATCACGCGATTCTTCTTCTCGAGTCCCGCCTCGACCCGATCGATGGCCTCCTCGAAATCGCTCATCTGCACCGCCGCCTTGCCGTGGCGTGCGGCGCGCAATGCCGCCTCATTGACGATATTCGCGAGATCCGCGCCCACGCAGCCGGCGGTCTTCGCCGCCACCTGCGACAGATTCACATCCGCTCCCAGTATCAGACGCTTGGCGTGCACCTGCAGAATTTTCTCGCGCCCTCTGATGTCGGGCCGGTCGATCGCCACGTGGCGGTCGAAGCGTCCCGGACGCAGCAGCGCCGGATCCAGAATCTCCGGCCGATTGGTCGCGGCGATGATGATGACGCCGCTGCTCGTGTCGAACCCGTCCATCTGCACGAGCAGCTGATTGAGGGTTTGCTCCCGTTCATCATTGCCCGCCAGGCCGCTCGCGCCACGCGCCTTGCCGAGCGCATCCAGCTCATCGATGAAGATGATGCATGGCGCAAGCTTCTCGGCCTGTTGAAACAGGTCGCGCACCCGCGCAGCGCCCACGCCCACGAACATTTCGACGAACTCCGAGCCGCTCAAGGACAAGAACGGCACTTGTGCCTCGCCCGCCACTGCTTTGGCGAGCAAGGTCTTGCCGGTGCCGGGCGCGCCGACGATCAGGACGCCCTTCGGTATCTTGCCGCCGAGGCGCCGATAGCGATCCGGCGTTTTGAGGAAATCGACGATTTCGACGAGTTCCTCCTTGGCTTCATCGATTCCTTCCACGTCCGCGAATTTCACGTCCAAGTTCTTCTGCACGTACACCTTGGCCGTGCTCTTGCCGACATCCATCATGCCGCCCATCCGGCCCCCGCCCATGCGGCGCATCACCAGGCTCCAGATGACGACGAATACCAGCGCCGGAGCCACCCAGGATACCAGCGTCCAGAACCAGCGATTTTCGCTGCGGCCGGAGAACTTCACCTTCGCCGCGTCAAGTTCGCTCACGAGATTCACATCGGGCACACGCGCCACCGTGAATTCCCGGTCCTTGGGCTCGGCGCTCGCGGGCGCGTGCTCGAGCGGCACCGCGGGCGCGCTTTTCGGCGCCGCCGGGCCGACCAGAGCGCTCAAATCGGCGATGCCGGTGAGCTGCTCGTCCGCGATGGTCACCTCCTTGACCTTGCCGCTCCGCAGGAGAGTTTTAAAATCGCTGTAGGCCAGCACTTGCGCGTGCGGCCCCAGCAGCAGGCTCTGGATCGCCATCATGACGAATATGACGGCGATGATGTACCACATCGAGAAATTCTGTTTGGTGTCCACGATCAGACAACCAGCATACGGGCGAATGCGCGCAGATCCATAGGTAATATCCGCAGGCCGCCCTGTACAAAACTCATTGAACCAGCTTCGGGTAGAGCCTGACCGCGATGGCGAGCAATGCGATGAATACCGCGACCAGCACCCCGGCGTCCAGCCCGAGCCCATACACGCTTTGCTCATCGTGGACCATGAGTCCGCGCAACGCATCGACCAGATAGGTCAGCGGATTCAGCGTCGCCACCACCCGCAACCAAGGCGGCATGATACTGAGCGGATAGATGGCGTTGCTCGCGAAAAAGAGCGGCATGGTCAATACCTGGCCGATCCCCATGAATCGCTCGCGCGTTTTCACGATGCACGCGATGATGAGCGAGAAGGTGGAGAAAATGGCCGATCCCAGGGCCACGACCGCCAGAACCTCCAGAATCGCCAAAGGCTGCCAGCGAATCGGGACACGCAGCACATAGGCAATCGCATAGATGACGGCGGCCTGCACGAGTCCGCGGAAGTCGGCCGCCACCGCCTTGCCGCATACCAGCGACCAACGACTGGCCGGACTCACCAGCAGTTTGTGCACGATTCCCAGGTCGCGTTCCCATATCACCGCAATACCGTAAAAGATCGCGCTGAACAGCACGCTTTGCGCGAGGATTCCGGGCGTCATGAAGGCCAGGTACCCCGCCCTGCCGGTATCGATGCCGCGCACATGGCTCAAGACCTGTCCGAACACGGCCAACCAGAGCACCGGTTGAACGCCCCGAGACAGCAGCTCCGTCGGGTCGCGGACGAGTTTGCGCAATTCCACGTCGGCAATCGCGAAGCACTCGCTCACGAATCTTCGCACAGGTTCGCTCATCCCAGCCGGCGCGCAATGCGCCGGGCGTCGGCCGTGTCCTTCAACCGGCTCCATGTCGTGGGTCGTCAGAAGGATGGTAGTGCGGAACTGCGAGTTGAGATCCTTCAAGTGCTGCCATACCGCGTGCCGCGCCACCGGATCGAGGCCGATCGTCGGCTCATCGAGAAACAGCACCGCGGGATTGTGCAGCATGGCCTGCGCCAGTTCGAGACGGCGCACCATGCCGCCCGAATAGGTCTTCACCAGCCGATCCGCGTAGTCCGCAAGCCCCGTGAAGTCGAGGGCCGCGTCGATGCGCGCGCGCCGCTCGACGCCGGGAACCGCGTACAGCCGGGCCGAGAGCAGCAGGTTTTCTCGGCCCGTCAACGCTCCGTCGGCCGACAGCAATTGAGGCACGTATCCGATGTGCCTTCGCACCGCATGAGGCGCGGTGGCGATGTCGTAGCCCGCAACCTCGGCAGAGCCGCTGCTCGGCTTGAGCAGAGTGGTGAGCATCTTGATGGTCGAGGACTTGCCGGCGCCGTTGGCGCCCAGCAGCCCGAAAATGATGCCATAGGGAATCTGCGCATCGATGTGATCGACCGCGGTCAACTGACCGTATCGCAGCGTCAGGCCCCGCATGTCGATGGCGTGGCCCGTCGCAGCAATCACTCGCGCACCGCTCATTCGCCCCCGCGGTTTGCGCCATTCATGGTGCCGAGCATATGCGCGGATGATGGCATGTGCGCATGATCGCATGCGTAAAATAACCCGCGCGCTACGGGGATGCCGCGGTGCCGCAAGGCCAATTGCGTATTCACATACCGCATCCAGGCCCGGAAACTTTCGTCCTCGCGGAGATTCATCCTGGAACATCATGCGCACGTGCTGATCGGCGGCGTTTGGCGGCACCGGCTGCCGAACTGGCGCGACGCTGCCGCCCTCATCCTGGTGATGGCGGTGTTCGCGCTGATCGGCACCGCCGTTCATCAACTGGCCGCGCCATGGGTTGCAGCCAGCGCCCCGGTGATTTCGCTCTCGCCGGCGGCGCTGCCGCTGTATGCCCTGCGCACAACGGCGAGGATGATGGTCGCGTTGGTGGCATCCCTGGTCTTCACCCTCATCTACGCGACCCTTGCCGCCAAGAGCCGGCGCGCCGAAGTGGTGCTGATCCCCCTGCTCGATGTATTGCAGTCGGTGCCGATCCTCGGCTATCTGTCCTTCACCGTCGTGTTCTTCGTCTCGCTGTTCCCCGGCAGCGTGCTCGGGCTGGAGCTCGCGGCGATCTTCGCCATCTTCACCAGCCAGGCATGGAACATGGCGTTCAGCTTTTATCAGTCCTTGAAGACCATTCCCCATGATCTCGATGAGGCAAGCCGCAGCTTCCGCTCCTCCGGCTGGCAGCGATTCTGGCGCCTCGAAGTGCCCTTCGCCATGCCGGGGCTGATCTGGAACATGATGATGTCGATGTCCGGCGGCTGGTTTTTCGTGGTCGCTTCGGAGGCCATCTCGGTGGGCGACGTCCAATACACCCTGCCGGGTGTGGGCTCCTATGTGGCGCGAGCCATCCAGAATCGAGACCTGGCGGCGGTGTATTGGGCGATCGGCGCCATGACGATCACGATCCTCATCTACGACCAGCTGTTGTTTCGGCCCATGGTCGCCTGGGCCGACAAATTTCGCTTCGAGCAGACGGCGGCCTCGATCGTGCCCAAGAGCTGGGTGCTCGATTTGTTCCGGCACAGCCGGCTGTTGCGGGCCGTGGAGCACCCCATCGGCGTCGGATTGCATCTGGCCGCGAACTTACGGCTGCGATGGCCCTCGATGCCGGCCCATTCGATGCGCGGGCGGCTCGTCGGCCGGCTCGTGGACCTCGCTTGGTACGGTGGCGTACTTACCCTCGTCGGCTATTGCGTGCGCAGTCTGGTGCGATTCGCCGGGCCGGTGCTCTCCTGGCGCGACCTCATCGAAGCGTTCTCGAATGGCGGGCTCACCCTGGCTCGGGTCATGGTTTTGATCATTCTGGCAACCGTCATTTGGGTACCCATCGGCGTCGGGGTGGGCCTGCGGCCGAAGCTGGCGGAGAAGGTTCAGCCGGTCGCGCAATTTCTCGCCGCTTTTCCGGCGAATCTGCTGTTTCCACTGGCCGTGTACCTGATCGTGCGCTTCCGCCTGGCGCCCAGGATCTGGCTCAGCCCGCTGATGATCCTGGGTACGCAGTGGTACATTCTATTCAATGTGATCGCCGGCGCCAGCGCGTTTCCCAGCGACTTTCGCGAGGCGGCGGCGAGCTTTCGCATCCGGCGAGTGCGCTGGTGGCGCGACATCATGCTGCCCGGCATCTTCCCCTACTATGTCACCGGCGCCATTACCGCATCGGGTGGAGCCTGGAATGCGAGCATCGTCTCGGAGGCCGTGAGCTGGGGACCGACCAAGCTCGACGGCTCGGGCCTCGGAGCGTACATTGCGCGCACGACCGAAGCCGGCGATTTCCCGCGGATCGCGCTGGGAATCGCAGTGATGTCGATGCTGGTCATCGCCATGAACCGCCTGCTATGGCGGCCGCTCTATCGCTTCGCCGAGCGTAGAACCCGGCTCGACTAGCAGGCACGTATGGACACTGCGCCAAAATCCATTATCGAGTTCCGACGGATCTGCCACTCCTTCGCCAAGCCGTCCGGCGCGCCGCTGGTGGTGCTCGCCGACATCGACGCCGCCCTGCGGGAAGGCGAGATTCTCGGTCTTCTGGGGCGCTCCGGCTCCGGCAAGTCGACTTTCCTGCGCATCGGCGCCGGTCTGATCAAACCGACATCGGGCGAGGCGCTGTACCGAGGGGAGCCGCTGCGCGGTCCATCGGAAGGCATTACCGTGGTATTCCAGACCTTCGCCCTCTACCCGTGGCTGAGCGTCCTCGAGAACGTCGAAGCGGGCCTCGATGCGCTGCGGCTGCCGCGGGCCGAAATGCGCCGCCGGGCCGAGGCGGCCATCGATCTGATCGGGCTCGATGGGTTTCAGTCGGCCTATCCGCGCGAGCTGTCCGGTGGAATGCGCCAGCGCGTGGGATTTGCACGGGCGATCGTGGCGGACCCGGTGGCGCTGCTCATGGACGAGCCGTTCTCCGCCCTGGATGTCCTGACCGCCGAGACCCTGCGCACCGATTTCCTCGATCTGTGGATAGGACGTCAGCTGCCGCTGAAAACGGTGCTGCTCGTCACCCACAACATCGAAGAGGCCGTGCTGTTGTGCGATCGGATTCTGATTCTCTCATCCAACCCCGGACGCATCTGCGCGGAGATTCCGATCCCGCTGGCGCACCCGCGGGATCGGCTGGGCGCGGAATTTCGCGACATCGTCGATGAGATCTATTCGACCTTGACGCTGCGCTCGCTCGAGTCCATCCGAGCGCACGGCCAGCCGCCGGGCGGTCTGGCGCTGCCGCTGCCGCGTGCCTCCGTCAACCAGATCGCGGGGCTGCTCGAAACCCTGTCGGCTCCTCCGTATAGCGGGCATGCCGAGCTGTCCGCACTCGCACGCACGCTCGTCTTGGAGGTCGATGATCTGTTCCCGATTGCCGAGGCGCTGCACATTCTCGGGTTTGCCGAGCTCACCGGCGGCGCACTCAAGCTGACCGCCGCGGGCCGAGTGTTCGCGCAGAGCGATACCGAGGCGCGCAAGCGGCTGCTGCGCGAACATTTGCTGCGCTTCGTGCCGCTCGCCTCTCATATTCATCGCGTGCTCGAAGAGCGCGAGGAGCACTGGGCGCCTCACCTGCGCTTCAAAGCCGAACTCGAGGACCATCTGACGCGCCGCGAGGCGGAACGAACACTGGGCGCGGCGATCGGATGGGGCCGCTATGCAGAGCTGTTCGGCTACGACGCCCGGTTGCGGCGCTTCACCTCGAACTTGAGATAGGGCTGCGGAGCAGCAATGCTGCAGCAGCAACCAAGTCACGGCCGCCGCAATGTGGTAGTGTGTGTGGCTGCCGGTTTTTAGGTAACAGTGCCCGGGAACAGGTATTTCTCTGCGCAAATCCCGCCGGTAGCCTTGGAAGCACCACGCCCCCTTGGGATTCCCGGCTTGAGAAGCTGCATGGATGTAGAGCCCGTCCGACGATCTACTGCGTTACAGAACGCGCCGCCCCTGGTTCCGGCTTGGACCGACGTCCTGGAGCTGTTGCCCGATGCGGTGTTCATCGTCGCGGGAGCCGACGATGCAGGACGGATCCTGTATCTGAATTCCCAGGCAAGCCGCATGTTCGGCTACGAGCGCAGCGAACTGATCGACCGGTCCGTAGACCTGCTGGTGCCGGATCGCTCGCAGGAGCTCCACGAGCGCCACCGGCGAGCGTTTGCGCGCGCGCCCAGACTGCGCAACATGGGCGGCACGCTCGTGCTGCGCGGCCGCCGCCGCGACGGCACCGAATTGCCGATCGAAGTGCTGCTCAAGCCGGTCGACGGCGGCGCGACGATTGCGATCGTGCGCGACACGACCGAGCGCAACGAGCTCGAGGACGCACTGAGGCGGGCGCGCGATTCGGCGGTGCGCGCCAATGAGGTAAAGTCGCGATTTCTCGCCGCAGCCAGCCATGACCTGCGCCAGCCGCTGCAGACGATCGGGAACCTGCAGGCGGTGCTCGCCAGAGTGTTCCAACACACCGAGTATACCGCGCACTTCGCACTGATGGAGGAGGCGGTGCGGACCATGGACCACATGCTGGAGTCGCTGGTCGACATCAATCGGCTGGAAACCGGCGCCATCCAGCCGATCATTCGAGACTTCGGGCTGCAGGAGATCCTGCCGCGGCTGCGCTCGGAGTTCGGCTTTTCCGCAAGCAGCAAATCGCTCCAGCTGGACGTCGCGGAATCGGCCGAGGTCGTGCGCAGCGATCCGATGCTGCTGCCGGTGATCTTGCGCAATCTGATCGGCAACGCGATCAAATACACCCAGCTCGGCAGCGTCCGGCTGCGGCTCCGGCCGGAAGATTCGCAGCTGTGCATCGACATCATCGACACCGGACCGGGCATCCCGGCGGAGCACCTGCCGCGGCTGTTCGAAGCGTTCTATCAGATCGACAATCCGCACAGGGATCAGCGCCGCGGCGTCGGACTGGGGCTATCGATCGTGCAAACGATCTGCCGGCTTCTCGATCACATGGTGACGATCGAGACGCGTGTCGGCCATGGCACCACCTTCACCGTGCGCGTACCGCGCGGCGTGGCGGCTGATTCGAGGCCGGAACCGATTGCTTCCGAGGCGGCGGCCCCGCTGCGCGCGCCTGGGACGGTCACGATACTGCACATTGAGGATGAGCCCGCGGTCGCCAAATCCATGGCGATGCTGCTGCGGCTGGAGGGGTACGAGGTGGTGTGCGCCGCTTCGCGCGACGAAGCGTTGCAGCACATTCAAGTGCACGGTGTGCGCCCGGATCTGATTTTGAGCGATTTCCAGCTGCCGATGGGCATCTGCGGAGACGAAGTCGTGGCGGAAATCGCCGGCATTCTGAACGTCAGGACGCCGACGATCATCCTGACCGGCGATATTGCCCAGAAGCACATCGAGAAGGCGAAGCTGTTCGCCGATCGGGTTCTGCCGAAGCCGGTGGACATCGGTCTATTGCTCTGCGAGATCAACACATTGATGAGCCTGCGCCAGTGAACGACACCTGGGTCATCGTGCTGGCGGGCGGTGACGGCAGGCGATTGCATGCGCTCACGACAACCGAGTCGGGTGTACCGGTGCCGAAGCAATTTTGTTCCCTGCACGGCGGCCGCTCTCTCTTGCACGAAGCCTTGGAGCGCGCGCGCGCAGTCACATCGGCCGATCGTGTTTGCATCGTCGTCGCCGCTCAGCACCGGCGATGGTGGCATCCGGCTCTCGCTGAGGTGGCGGATGCCAACATCATCGTACAGCCGAGCAATCGCGGCACCGCCAACGGCATTTTGCTGCCGCTGCTGCACATCGTGGCGCGTGATCCGCACGCCCGGGTGGTGTTATTGCCGTCGGACCACCATGTGCAGGACGAACTCGTCCTCGCCGAATCGCTGAGGCGGGGAATACGTGAGCTGTGCGGCGGCTGCGAAGGTCTGTTGCTGCTGGGAATTTCACCTGATTGTGCCGACTCGGACCTCGGTTACATCGTTCCCGAAACCGCTCGCGGGGAGGCTCTGCGCCCGGTGATCCGATTCGTGGAGAAACCCGATGCGGCGGGTGCGCATGCCCTGATCGAAGCCGGCGCCTTGTGGAACGCGTTCATCATGATGGCGAACGCGAATACGCTGATGCGACTGTTCGCACGCAAATTCCCGCAGATCGTCGCGAACATGCAAAAGGCGGTGGCGCAGGACCGGGACTTTCCCGGCAAGCCCAATGCCACCCAGGTGCTGTACGAGACATTGCCAGACATCGATTTCTCCCGCCACGTCTTGGCGGGCGAGGGGTCGGGTCTCTGCGTATTGCAGGTCGGGCACTGCGGCTGGAGCGATATCGGAACACCGCAGCACCTGACTCGAACATTGGAGCGTTTGCCATGCGTCCCCACAGAACCCGTAGCGGGCATATTGAGCCTCGCCCGGCAGCACTCACTCATGGGGGGCGGCGCCTTGAACCGCTGATCTGCGCCCTGCGACGGGTGGACTGCGCGTAACTACGTATTCAAAGCGGCCGCATCCACGCTAAGCTTGCGCAGTGGCCACCATGCAAGGAGCAGCGGTGTCGATATTTGTGCCGGCTGCCTCGGGGCGGCTCGGTGCAGATATTGCCGCCGGGCTCGATATCCCGCTCAGCGCGCACGAAGAGCTTAAATTCGAGGGCGGCGAGTGCAAGCTTCGCCCGCTCGAGAGCGTGCGCGGACGGTCCGTGTACGTGGTGCAATCGCTGTTCGGCGATGCCCTCGGCTCCGCCAACGATCGGTTATGCGGTCTGCTTTTCCTGATCGGCGCGCTCAAAGACGCCGGTGCGAGCCGCGTGACCGCCTGCATTCCCTATCTCGCCTATGCGCGCCAAGACCGCCGGACCGCGGCGCATGATCCCGTCACGACGCGCTACGTTGCCAGACTGTTCGAAGCAGTGGACACCGACCGGCTGATCGCGCTCGAAGTGCACAACCGGGCGGCGTTCGACAACGCGTTTCGCTGCCAGACCGTGCATCTGGAAGCGGCAGCGCTCTTCGTCCGGCATTTCTCCCGGGATTCGGCCGGCCATGACTATGCGGTGGCGACTCCGGACATCGGCGGGGCCGCGCGGGCGCGCCGCGTTGCCGAACTGCTGCAAACGGCTCTCGCCCGGCCGGTCAATTTCGCCATCGTGGACAAGAAACGCAGCCACGGCGCCATCAGCGGCGAGTTATTCGCCGGCGACGTCGCCGGACGCCGCGTCATCATCGTCGATGATCTCATCAGTTCCGGATCGACGGTGCTGCATGCGATCGACGCCTGCCGTCGCGCGGGCGCGGTTCGCGTCGACGTCGCGGCCACGCATGCATCCTTCGGCCCGGCGGCGCAACGAATTTTCGATTCGGGCAAGCCGGACACGGTGGTCGTGACCGACTCGGTCGCGCTGGATGAGCGCTTCGCGGGATTTCTGCAAGGATCGCTCATCGTTCTCACCGTGGCGCCCATCTTTGCCGAGGCTATCCGGCGGCTGGAAATGGGCGGCTCCGTGTCGGAGCTCGACGGACTCTGATCGGCCGCCGCCGGAGCTGCAACGGGCCTCAGCGGTCGTCGTGCTTGCGAGTCACATAGAAAAAATCCCGATCGTCCGGAAAGCTCAAGAAGCGCGGCGCCAGTTCGCCCCCGCCGCCCTTGCGGTCGACCTCCGCCATGCCCTCGACCAGGTGCTGCACGAGGATCTGGCCATTCTTGCGAATATAAGCGGCGAAATAGCTGTGCTCGAGCGCATTCATATCCAGATGCATGGCGTACCGGCAGCCGTAGGCCTGAAAGACGCGCGCCATCGCGCGCGGCGTGGCGGTCGAGAACCATCCGTAGATCAAGAATCGCGCGGTACCCGTGTCCTGCAGACACAGTCCGGCGCGCAGCGTGCGAAGCCGTTCGTCGCTGGAGCCCGACCAATTGCCGGGCCCCCAGCTGTCGACCAGGGCGCCCGGGAAGGACGCGCCGGTCTTCTCGTCGTACTCGATCAAGGGCACGCCGTTCTGACGTGCAAATCTGATGTGCGGCAAGAGAGAGTCGTCCGCCGACGTCCAGGTTTTCATCCGTATGGCGCCCTGCTCATCGACGATCAGCGTCGCAAGTCCCGGCTGCAGCTTGCTGAACACGACTCCCTGCTCGATGAAGCCGTAATGCGTGCCGTGGTTCTGCTGCGCCAGCGGTCCGTAGCGGAACGCACCGTGTTCGCGCTTGAAGCCGCCGGCAAAGGTCGCTGCCACTGTCTGGACGGTCGGCGGACTCACCATGCCGTTCACGACCAGCGGCGCCACGCTGCCGATGCCGTCAGGACCCGCCAGTGCCGGGTTGCGAACCGATTCCAGCGCACGCTCCGACCACCCTACGCGCGGATGATCCGTGCCGAGCGCGAATCCCAGATCGTATTCGCCGAGATCCAGGGCCACCATGTAGTCCAAGGCGGCCGCTTCAACCGAATCGATGTACCCGGCGTGCGGGCCGGACACAGCGATCGCCTGCGGCTGCATGACGCTCACGAAGATTCCCGCCGTGTCGCGCACCGGATACCATTTGCCCAGCAGCACGCCGCCCGCTCCCTGGCCGATGTCGATTCCGAGATGCTCGGGCAGCACGGACATCGCCGCAAAAGCCTCGCTGATTGGCGCCGGCCGCGGCGCATTGGGCGCGGCATCGGGAGTTGCCAGCGGCCGCGCGGCCGTCACAGCGCCGCCCTTTTCAAGGAAGGCGTCGCGGAAGAATTCCTCCTTCACGAAGCCGACGATCTGCTCCCCACCCCAGACATGGTCTCTCAGGAAATTCGTGACTCGCTCGAGGTGCGTGTAGGTTCCGGACACGCGATTGCGCAGATACAGCCGATCCTCGCAGAGCGGCGCGTACGGCAGCTCCGAGCGCTGCGCCTGTTGCAATGCCGCCGGCTGGCCGGCCGGCCACAGTTCGCATTCCACGTCGCGGCCGCCGCCCGATAGAGTGATGCCGTAGGGATGAGCCTCGCTGAGCGCGAGCGTCTGCGTCTTCGGCTGCGGATTCTCCAAATGATAGGCAATGGCTTTAGGCGCGCCGGGCGACCACACTGTGAGCAGAAACCACGCATTGATCTGCGGATTCAGGTTGATGAGCGTCGCCGTTCCCCAGTCGCCCGACATCTGGAACTCCACGCTGGCAGCGCGCCTGAACGGCTGCAGCTCGATGATCGTCTTGGGAACGTCCGCCTCGTATTCCTTCCATTGCAACTCCGGCGTATCCGAAGAACTCGCCACGGCGAGCAGGGCGCCGCCGCCCAGAGCCGCAAGGGTTGCAATCGCGAACGGCGCGGGCTTCATATCGCGAGCAAGGCGACCAGTCCCATGACCGCGATGGTCCAGCGACTGACGGGATCGGCAAGCGCGAAAACTAACGGATCTTCATGGATGCGCCCGCGCACGGCCATCATCCACAGGTAGCTCACCCAGTAGAGCAGCAGCAGACAGATTGCCCAGAAGAAATTGTGCCGGGCGTAGAGCTGCTGAATGATGTCGCTGTTCGTGTACAGGGCCAACACGAGCACTGCCAGATAGCCGCTCGCGATACCCTGCGCCACGAGGAACACTTTGTCGACGCCCAAGTAGCCTCGCGCGTGAACCTCTGCTCCCGCCGTGGATTCCAGCGTAACCAGCTCCGAATAGCGCTTGATGAGCGCGAGACTGAAAAACAGGAACATGCAATAGGTCAACAGCCATGCAGAAACCCCGATATCCACCGCGAGCGAACCCACCGCCACGCGCATCGCGTAGCCTCCCGCGAGCACCAACACATCCACGATGGCGAGGTCCTTGAGCTTCATGGAATAGCTGACCATCATGACACAATACAGCGCCAGTACGGCGGCTACGCCGGGCGATAGATGCCATGCGATGCCGAACGCGCCGGCCAGCAGCAGCGGCATCATCAGGAGCGCGTGAGCGAGCGGGATCCTGCCTGCCGCGAGACGCCGCTCCCTCTTGCGCGGATGGCACCGGTCGGCGGGCAGATCCATCAAATCGTTGAGCAGATAAACGCTCGAGGCGCAGAGGTTGAAGGCGATGAACGCGAGCGTTGCCCGTTCCAGCAGATCGACGTCGAAGAACTGGTGCACCGACACGAGCGGCAGGAACACGAGGCAATTCTTGATCCAGTGGTGAGGCCGCAGTGCGTGCAGATAATCCCGCCACCGTACGCTGGGTTCGCGCAGGATCCTCTCCACCGGCGCGAACCTGGCCACCTTGTGCTCGAGATGCGGCGACGGGGACACCAGCAGCGCGCGCCGCGCCGCGCCCCACACCGGGTAATCGCCGGCATGGTTTCCAATGTAATCGAAGCCCTGCTGCCCGAACTCGGCGACCAGGCGGTCACGCTTGCGATTGCCGCTCAAGTGCACATGGCCGTCGCTCGCGAGGATCTCATCGAACAAACCGACCTCCCGATCCACCTCGCTCGCCAATTTTTCATCCGCGGCGGTGGCGAGGATCAGCGGACGGCCCAGGTCCTTTTGCTCGCGCAAATAGGCCAGCACATCGGTGCGGTACGGCAGCAAATGCACGTCGGGCATTGCGGCCTCGGCCAGCCGGCGCTTGAAATATGCGGCGCCTTTGAGCCGCCAGAAAGGCAATTTGAACAGACTCAGGGGCTTGGTCCGCGCCAGCACGAACATGGATTCGATCAGAGTATCGGTCCGCAGCACGCTGCCGTCCAAATCGACGACCAGCGGCACGGTCTCGAGTGCGCGGCTCTGCGGCGGCGCCTTTTCTACGCGCTGCATGGCGGTCAGAACACCCACTTCGCCAACTGCAGCGCTCCTTTTCTCCAAGGAAGACGATGTGTGAGGCCCGTCGTGCCTTGAAATTCGGAGCGATGCGCAACATACCAGTCGTAATTGCGGATCAGCGCCATGCGATTGGAGTACAGCGGGGCGAATCCCAGCTGCCGCTCGATGCGCTCGATCGAGACGAAGCTGTCGCGCGCCGCGGTCTCGTAAATCCACTGATACAGGGGCGACAGGTGCAGGCCCTCGAGCGCCTTGAGCAGCGCGATCACCGGGCCGGCGGGCAGGCTGACGACGCGCTTGCCGTGACCGGCGCGGTCGAGTACCGCTTGAAAATTGTCGCGCATGGTGCCGAATACCTTCGCGGCCACGTTGAACGTGTCGTTCACCGCATTCTGACCCTGTGCCAGGCATAAGAGAATCGCCTCGCAGCAATCCGCCACGTCCAGCAGCTGGTAGAGGTTGTTGCCGGAGCCCAACACCGGGAAATTCCTTCCCTCATAGGCCCATTCGTACAGCAGCTCGAACACCCCCAATCGTTCCGGGCCGACGAAGCTCTTGGGACGAAGGATCGGGACGCAGAGCCCTTTCGCCCTGGATTCGAGGCACAGCTGCTCGGCGCTGATCTTTGCGACACCGTATGGCCCGACGCCCTGCAACCGATCGTGTTCGTACAGCGGATGATGGTCGGGAATGCCGTACACCGACGTCGAGGAGATGAACACGAACCGCTCAATGCCGGCTCGATGCGCGGCCTCCAGCAGTATTTGCGTGCCGCCGACGTCCGTCGAATGGATCTCCTCCTTGCTGGCCAGGGGCAGGGCCGCGGCGCAGTGAACCACTTTGTCGACGCCCACCATTGCGCGCTCGACCGCGGTGGCATCGCGAATGTCCGCCAGCATAACCTGCACCTGATCTCGTTCGGGATACTTGAACGGCGCAATATCCATGGACCTGACCGCGAAGCCGCGCGCCAGCAGGTGTCGGCACAAATTGATGCCGAGAAAACCCGACCCGCCGGTGACTAAAATGAGCGGCTGCGCCATATCGCCAGTCCAGGGGTCAGCTTTCCGTATCGAGCGCGGAGGACTCTGTTCGCTTCGGTTCCGGCTTCTCGGTCATCGTCGCTTCGGTGAGCAACAGAATGCTCGCCACCGACACCGCATTTTGCAGCGCGATCCGCACCACCTTGGTCGGATCGACGATGCCCGCTTCGACCAAATCGACGTACTGCTTGCGGGATGCGTCGAATCCCACGGTGCCCGTGGACTCGAGCATCTTGCTCACCACCACTCCGCCGTCGACCGCGGAATTGTCGGCAATTTGCCGCGCCGGCGCCTCGAGCGCCCGCCTGAGGATTTGCACTCCCGTGCGCTCGTCGCCTTCGCATTGCGACTCGAGCGCCCCGAGCGCACGCCCGGCGCGCAGCAGAGCCAGGCCCCCGCCGGGCACAATGCCTTCGGCAACGGCCGCCTTCGTGGCGTTGATCGCATCGTCGAGAGCGTCTTTCTTGGCCTTCATTTCCGACTCGGAGGGCGCTCCCACGCGGATGACCGCAACCCCGCCCGACAGTTTGGCCAGCCGCTCGCGCAGCTTTTCCTTGTCGTAATCGCTCGTCGCCTGGTCGATCTCACGGCGTATTTGCTGCATTCGCACCTCGATCGCGCTGCGCGCGCCCGCCCCGCCGATGATGGTCGTATGCTCGCGGTCCACCACCAGGCGTTTCGCGCGCCCCAGCTGATCGAGCTTGACGTCCTCCAATTTGACGCCGAGCTCCTCGGAGAGGACCTGCCCGGCCGTCAACACCGCGATATCCTGCAGCATCGCCTTGCGCCGGTCCCCGAAGCCGGGGGCCTTGACCGCGGCGCTCTTCAGCACGCCGCGAAGCTGGTTGACGATGAGTGTCGCCAGCGCCTCACCCTCCATGTCCTCCGCAACGAACAGTATCGGCCGCCCCGCCTTGGCCACCCGTTCGAGCAAGGGCACCAGGTCCTTGAGGATGTTGATCTTGCGGTCGGTCACCAGGACGTATGCGTCCTCGAGAACGGCCTCCATTTTTTCGTTGTCGGTGACGAAATAGGGGGATATGTAGCCGCGGTCGAATTGCATGCCCTCCACCACTTCCAATGCCGTATCGGTGGTCTTGGATTCCTCCGACGTGATCACGCCCTCCCCGCCCACCTTTTCCATCGCCTCGGCCACCAGTTGGCCGATGCTCTCGTCATTATGGGCCGAGATGGTCGCCACCTGCACCTTCTCCTTGCGTGTACTCACGGGCTTCGAGAAGGTCTTGAGCTCATCGACGACGACCTTCAGAGCGCGATCCAGACCGCGTTTGATGTCGATCGCACTGGCGCCGGCCGTGACGTTGCGCACGCCGTCGAGGAAGATCGCGTGCGCCAGGATGGTGGCCGTGCTGGTGCCGTCGCCCACCGCGTCGCCGGTCTTCTCCGCGGCCTGCCGCAGCATCTGTGCGCCGAGGTTTTCCTCCGGATCCTGCAGACTCAGCTCCTTCGCGATGGCGACGCCGTCGTTGCAGACGATGGGTGCGCCCCATTGTTTTTGGATCAGCACGGACTTGGATTTCGGCCCCAGCGTGATGCGGACCGCTTCGGCGAGCTGCGTCGCGCCGCGCAGAATCTTTTCGCGCGCGGCCGATCTGAACAGCAATTGCTTGTGCGCCATGCCCGCTCCTCAAGATGCGCAAGAATCGGCGGCAGCGCAAGCTGCCGCCGGAATTTTAACGGAATACCGGGATCACTGGACAGTGATCTGTTTCGGCTTCATCTTCGGCGTTTCGACCTTCGGAATATGCACGGTGAGGATCCCGTCCTTGCTCTCGCAACGGATCGCATCGGAGTTCACATTATCGGGGAGCGAGAAGCGCCGCTCGAAGCTGCCATAAAAGCTTTCCGTGCGATGGTATTTCTCGTTCTTTTCCTCTTTCTGCTGTTTGCGTTCGCCTTTGATGGTGATCATCCCATCATCGAACATCACCTGAACGTCTTCCTTCTTGACGGCGGGCAATTCCGCTCGAATGAGGTATTCCTGGTCGGTTTCGCTGATATCCGCTGAAGGCGCCCAGTCGAGCTTCCTCCCATTGCCTTCGAGCGAAACGCGCGGAAAATTCGCAAAACTGCTCGGCACCATACGGTTGAAAAACACATCCACGTCCGCGAACGGATCCCAACGTATTAAGCTCATGATCTTCTCCTTTCACATCGATTCGTCTGAACCTTAACGCACTCATCATGCGCCCGATCGCCGAAATGCGTGATCCGAGAATGTACCTAATGGGTTAGCGCCTTCTGCGATCGATCGGCGCGTCGTGGCCCATTGCGGGCCCGCCTGCGCTCAGCGCCCGGCAGAAGAGAGTATGGCGCCTGCGCGCGCGGCGCCGAGCAGCGCAGCGTCGCCGTTCACGATCAATTTCGTGGGGACCGCCGCGACGTACGCGGACAAGCGGCCCTTGCTCTCGAAGCGCGCGCGAAATGCACTCTGCGCGAGAAATCCTTCGATCTTCTGCGCGATGCCGCCGGCGACGTAGACACCGCCCTGCGCGCCATGCGCGAGCGCAACATCGCCGGCAACGGCGCCATAGATGGCGCAGAACATCATCAGGGCGGCACGGCAATGGGGCTCGTCGCTCGAGGCTTTGGCGACGATCTGCGCGGCGGTCAGCGAAGCCGCCTCGCGGCCGCCCAACTGCTCCAGAGTGCGGTAAAGATTCTCGAGGCCCGGGCCCGACAGAATGCGCTCGATCGAGACGCGTCCGAACTGCTTCCACATCGCGTTCAGCACCGCAAGTTCCTCTTGATTTCCGGGCGCGAATCCCATGTGGCCGCCCTCGGTCGCCATCGGCACGATTCGATCGCCGTAGCGGGCGAGGCAGGAGACGCCGAATCCGGTGCCGGCGCCCAGAATGGAAATAGTGCCCTGCGCGAGCCCCCGCAGCTCTGGACCGATGCTGCGCAGGTCCTGATCCCCAAGTACGTCGACGGCGAATGCGAGTGCGGCGAAATCGTTGATCAGCAAGGCTTGCCGGAAGCCGAACTGCTTCAGCTCTGCCTCGGAAATGTGCCACCCTCGGTTGGTGAAGCTGGCCGTACCCGCGGTCACGGGGCCGGCCACCGCGATTGCGGCTGCCGCCGGTGCCTCGACCGATGCGCGCTCGAAATAGCTGTGCAGCGCCGCACTGAAGGTGGGGAAATTCTGCTCTAAGTCCTGCCGCTGGCGCACACGCCACGGCGCATCCCCCGACGCATCCACGATCGCAAAGCGTGCGTGGGTGCCACCGACATCGCCGACCAGAATGGAGCCGTTTGCGTCCACTCCGGTGTCGCCTCGTGTCAGAGCGGGGGACTGGCGTGAGCCAGATCGCGTACGACGGCGGCGATCGCCGCCTTGGCGCGCGTATTCAAATTCTGGACCAGTTCGACCGCGTTCGAGATCACTCCCTCATCGCTTAAGGCAGGCGCCAACCGGCGATCCTGCATGACGCTGTAAATTGACCTGGGCAGTCCATTGATGAAAACCTGCGTGCTGATCAGTCGCGCGCCATGGCTGTAGTCGGCATAGCGCCAGCCGTGAACCGTGCTCAGCGGCTGGATTGGCTTGCCGGTGGCGAGATGCCAGCCATAGATCGCCACGCGATCCAGGTGATTCCACAGGCGATTCGTGAGGACGAGGTCTTTCTTGTCGCCGGCGACCAAAGCGCCGAGCGACGCCCCGAGATCTTCGCGCTGCACCCCCACCAGCTCGTTGTGGTGCACGGAATAATCGGTGGAACGCATTTCGTTGCCGGCAGGCAGGGGTTGAGGCAGCAAATGCACGGACGCCTGAGCATAAATGGCGTCGACGATTCGCGGCGTCGGCAACGTGAAGCCGTACGCCGCAGCCGTCGACAACGCCGTCGACAGGCGCATCGGCATCAGCAGAAAATCCTCGTCCGATCCGATCGCAAGATAATCGGGGGCGGCGCAAACGACGACATCGGCCGGCTCGCCGTCCGGCAGCTGGGACTCAAGCCGGACCGGGACCAGGCGGCGCAGGAACCCGGGGATGTTGCCCTCGGCCAGTTGGTGCTGAATGCGCGCCTCGCGCTCATCATCGGGGATCCCGCGGATTTGATCGGCAAATTCCCGCCCGCTGGGCGCGTTCGCCGCGCGCGCGGGTATGCCCTGCGTCAACGAGCCGCCGCAAGGATTTTGCGACGCAGCACGCACTGATCCGCTGCTGCCGCCTGCGAAAGCGGCCCCGCCGACCATGGCTAGGGCGATCGGGGCTGCAACTGCTGCAATGCAGCGTAAAATCCGATTGAACATACACTCCCCTCTTCGGCGGAATGACCGAATTATTACAACATGCGGGCGCCACCGGCAAATGCAAGCCGGCCGAGGCGTGACGGGGACACGCTTAGGCAAATTCAGGAAGCCCGGCCCTCGCCCATCAGGCGTTGATCCACTTCCTCTTCCGCCGCCAACCAATCCTCGAGCTCGTGGCCGGCCGCAAAGCCACGGTGCTCTGCCTTGAAGTAGGCGGCTTCTGCGATCGATGCATGGCGATCCTCGTGAAAGGACGGCGGCAGTACGCGAGCTCGGGAGCCGCGCACCGTGCGGACGGCCTTGGTCGCCCGCGGCGCTTTGATACTGGTCATGCGACCTCCATTCCTTTAGGGACGGCGTTGATTCAAAAAGGGGCCTGCACACATTTTAATAGGACCGGCCGCGGGCACCATTCGGGGAATTACCCAAGCGGTAAGTAATGCCGGCTTCGACGTCGCCGGGCCGACGCCCCTCAGAAGGGCAGATTCTTGGCGAAATCCCGCGGTTTGACCACCAAGATGTCGCACGGAAGCGTCTCCAGCACCCGCTCCGCCGTGCTGCCGATGAACGCGCGCTTCAGCGCGCCGCGCGCGATGGCGCCCATCACCACGAGGTCGGCATGGCATTCAGCCGCCGTGCTCGGCAGATAGTGTGCGGCCACTCCCGCCCCTACATGCAGGTTTGCGGCAGCGACACCGTACGGCTCGACCAGATGCCAAATCTGGGAACGCTTGAGCTCGCTCTCGGCCGCCAGTGCCTCGGCCGAGACGCCCACCATGGGAGGCATGCCGGCCGGTCCCGCCACGGCCAAGGTGGCGGGAAAATACGCATGCATGGCGTGCAGCTGCGCATGGAAATGCTTCGCGAGCGTCGCGGTCACGTCCAGGATGCGATGATCGAACGCGGCCAGAGCATTGTCCGCATGCACCGGATCGACCGCGGCGACGAATACCGGCGGTGTACGCCAGGGTGCCGGCTTGGTCAACAGGAGCGGCAGTGGACACGCCCGGATCAAGTTCCAGTCCGTGTTGGTGATCAAGGTGCGCTTGGCGAGCGAATGATGATGCGTATCCTTGACGACCATGTCCGCCGGCGAGTTGCGCATCCACGATAGGACGCATTCATGAAGCGGATCGCCCGTGATGACATGCGTCGCGACATCGATGCCCTCGCCGCGCATCGGCTCCGCCCACTCATCGAGCAGCGGCTGCAAGCCGCCGGACAGGGGCGAATCGCCGCGGGAGGGCACTAGGGCCGCCATGCGCGCCTCCCGCGAGTATTTCGTGTCGCATGCCAGCAGCTGGATTCCCGCACCGAGCCGCTTTGCCATTGCGTGCGCCTTCGCCACCGCCGGCTGCTCGATGACCGTCGGATCCACGATCACCAGAATATCTGCTATTCGATCCACGAATCAGTCCACCACGGTGCCGTCATGGCGCATGGCCTTGTGCACATCGCCCGGACCCGTCAGGCGCGACAGATAGTCGGCCGTCGCGCGCACGTCCTGATCGTCGAAACTGCGCAGGAATCGCACCAGATCCTCATCGACGTTGTGCCGGTAACCGTCGGCGAGCTTCTGCAGCTGTGCGACCAGATACGCGTAGTGCTGATCCCTGAGGGAGGGCACGAAACCCTCGGCATCGCCGTGGGCATCGGCGCGATGGCAGCTCGCGCACTGTTCGTGATAGATGCCCCGCCCCAGCGCCACGTGCATACCGTCGCCGGTTTGAGCGTGGGGGACCATGGGCGCATTGTTGAGCCAGGCTGCGATATCGACCCAGGTCTGCGGTTCCCGCAGCTCCTTTTGCATGACGACGTGGCGCATGGTGACGCTGTCGCGCTCGGCGCCGGCGAAATTCGCCAACTGCCGAACGATGTATTTGAAGCGCTGCCCGGCCAGCGCCGGGATGGCATGGTCCGGATTGCCGTGGGCCTCGAGTCCATGGCAGCGCGAGCAGAACTGCCGGAACTGCGCGGCGCCGCGATCGGCATGCGCATCGAGTTGCAGCGCCGCCTGGGTGGTTCGATCCACCGATTCCTCGGATGCGCCGGCATCGACGCTCGTCAGCGCGAACAGAGCGGCAAAGGTCACGGCGATGCCGGCGCTCCTCGCGCTGATCCCAGTCATGGCCATGATCACCTCGGTCTTAAAGTCGATGTGCGAGCGTCACGTCATATTCTACGATATCCACATAAGTAAGATGAGGGATTGCTCGCGGGTGCGCGAAATACTCTAATATGTAAGGGTATGAGGCAGAATGCTGCGGCAAGCCGCAGTGGACGCACAGCGCGGATCCGGCAGACTCACAGGGTTTCCAAAGCCAGCGGCCGGCGAAGCAGGAGATGCTATTGGTCGATGAAAAAGCACACTGGCCGGGGCCCGATCGCATATTGCATCAATTGATGGAGATTGCACGCGTCTCTGCGCTGGCGGAAATGGCGAGCGGCCTTGCCCACGAACTCAATCAGCCGCTGGGCGCGATCGCAACCTTCTCGCAGGCCGGCGAGCGCATGCTCAATCGGCCGGAACCTCTGGTGAGCCGCGCGCTGGACGTGTTTCGTCACATCAATCAGGAAGCGCTCGGCGCCGCGGAAGACATTGTGCGCATCCGGCGCCTGTTCGAGCGCGACGAGCAGGAACGCAAGCGGTGCCAGATGTCCGATCTCATCGAGGAGTTGCGGCCGGTGTTGCAGGTCCTCGCGATGCGCAGCAAGGGCGATGTACGCGTAACCACCCCCTCGGCATTGCCGGATGTGATCATCGACCGGCTGAGAATTCAGCACGTTCTGTTGGCCCTGGTGCAAAACGCGGTGGACGCGAGCGCGGAAAAGTCGGCATCGCCCACGGTGTGGATCGAAGCCTCCGTCGACCGCCACTCGGTCCAGACCAGCGTCATCGACTCCGGTCCCGGAGTGCCCAGGGAGCTGGAGGATCAGCTGTTCCGTCCGTTCTTCACCACCAAGCCGCAGGGCACCGGCCTGGGGTTGGCCTCGAGCCGAGCGATCATCGAATCCCATGGAGGGACCATAGGGTTTGAGAATTTGCCGGCAGGAGGCAGCTGTTTTTGGTTCCGCTTGCCGATCGCAGGAGACTGACCGGAGCACTCATGACGAAACCCAGTGACAAGATCAATGCACCCACGATTTATGTGGTCGACGACGACGACGGGATGCGTCGCGCCTTGGACACACTGCTGAGCACCGTCGGCTACAAGACGGCGGTTTTTTCTCGCCCGAGCGAATTCCTGGCGCACTTCAAGGCCGACGCGCCGGGCTGTCTCCTGCTCGACATCCGCATGCCGGAGATGAGCGGTCTGGAGCTGCAGCACCAGCTCAATCGCATGGGCTCCATGCTTCCGGTCATTTTCATCACCGGTCACGGCGATGTACCCATGGCCGTGCAGGCGATGAAGGAGGGCGCCTTCGAGTTCATTCAGAAGCCCTTCCGCGACCAGGAACTGCTCGACCGTATCAATCACGCCCTGAAGCAGGACGCCGAAAATCGCGGCACTGCGGCGCGCCGCTCCGAGGTGCTGCACCGGCTCGAATCCCTGACCCCGCGTGAGCGGCAAGTGATGGACTTGATCGTCGAGGGCAGCGCGAACAAGGTCATCGCCATCGACCTGGGCCTGAGCGAGCGGACCGTCGAAATCCATCGTGCCAAAGTCATGGAGAAAATGGGTGCGCGGTCGGTTGCGCATCTGGTGAAACTGCACTTGACGATGACCGACGAGGCCTGACCTCCCGCAGCCGCGGCTGTCTCATGCCCGATTCGACTCCGCGATCACCGCTCCGGTCGTCGTGATCGGCGGCTCTCCCCCTCGCGATCCGCGACTGTACGTAGTGGCCGCAGGCCCGCGTTACGTCTGCATATGGCGGTGCCCGCCGATGGCGCTAGAATCGAATCGAAGCGTCACCCGACGGTCGGGGCGGAAAGGAGATTCGTATGAGCGGGAAAGCCGGGGTGTGGATCGATCATCGCAACGCCGTGATCATCGCACTCAGCAACGATGCAGAACACACCACACGCATCGCCTCGAACGTCGAGAAGCACTTGGAACGGGGCGGCGACCGCCCCATGAAAGGCCGCTACGAACCGCTCCAAGTGCCGGCCGACGACAGCCGCCAGCGCGCGCTCGCCGGTGAGCTCAACAGCTACTATGACGCCGTGATCGCGGCCCTGCGCAGTTACGACAGATTGCTGATCCTCGGCCCGGGCGAGGCCAAGGGCGAACTGCACAAGCGGCTGGAAAAGGCCAAGCTAGGCGCAAGGGTCGTTGCAATACAGACCGAGGGCGAAATGACCGATCCGCAAATTGCGGCGAAGGTGCGCGCGCATTTCGGAGCCAGTGCGCCGCGGTTTCAGCAGCACGACTAGCAAATCAGCGCGAATAGCAAATCGCGGCCAGCCCCGCGAGCGCGAAATCGACCAAATGCCGGGTGAGCTGCGGCGCCGATTGAGCGCTGACATCCAGGCTCGGCAGCATCCGCTTGAGCTTACGCCGATTGACCAGCAGCAGCAGCGCGCAAGGCGCTATGGTGCTGATGCAGCCGCGCGCCACCAGCGGGTCATCGGGCGCTCGCCCGGTGAGCGCGCTGACGATGGATGTGAGCATCTTGGCCCGCTCCATCAGCGCGCGATCGTGCGCCCGTCCGTAGACGGTGGATGGGGTCACGAACTCCCTGCCAAACAGCCGTCCTTCCCAAGTCTGAGATACCGGACTGGTCAGCGCGCGCACCACCAGTCCCAGAAACGCCTCGAGCTGGCGCCGCGGGTCGGACTCGGCATTGACCGCAGCCGCGAGCGCTTCGGTACTCAGCAACCGGCGGCGCGCCTCTTCGAGAACGGCCCGGTACAGCCCGGCCATGCCGCCGAAGTGGTAGACGATCGCCGAGGTGTGCACGCCGGCTTGGCGGCAGATTTCGTTGCCCGTGGCGCCATCGAAGCCGAGCTCGGCGAACAGCCGCCCGCCCTCCTCGATCAGCTGGGCCCGGGTACGCAGGCTCCGCGCCGCCATGCGCCGGCGTGCGGCGTCCTGCCGTATCACGGATCGAGCCTTGCGTGCGGGTATGCGCTTGGTCTGGTCGGCCACCGCCGCACTAAATCACTTCCGCGATTGCCGTACAAGTTAAATTCGAATTCAAATTCGAATTGGAAAATTCACTTGACTGCTGCGGGGCGGGTGATTCATCGTAACCGCCCGAAAGCAGGTGACCACATGCCAAGGATCGTGCGACTCGCTGTTCTACTCGTCGGCGTCATCGTCATTGCGGGGGCGCTGTGGTGGTCATTCGCTCGCCGTCAAGGCGCGGCGGAGCTCGATCTTTACGGCAATGTGGATCTGCGCCAGGTCGAGCTGCCGTTCAACGGCAGCGAACGCATCGCAGCGGTTCTCGCGCAGGAAGGTGATCACGTGAAGCGCGGCCAGCTGCTGGCGCGGCTGGAGACCAGCCGCCTGGCGCCGCAGATGGCCAAGGCGCAGGCCGATCTGGCCGCGCAGCAACAGGCCGTGGATCGACTGCACAACGGCAACCGGCCGGAAGAGATCGCACAGGCGAGGGCCAACCTCGATGCCGCGGCGGCCGATGCGCAAAACACGCGCGCGCAATACGCGCGGCTGAGCACCCTGTCCGAGAGCTCCTCCGGCCGCGCGGTGAGCCGCCAGGACATGGATGCCGCCAAGGCCGCGCTCGACACCGCCGAGGCCCGGCTGGCAGTCAATCAAAAAGCGCTGGCGCTCGAGCTCGCCGGGCCGCGCAAGGAGGATGTCGCACAGGGCGAAGCACAGTTGCGCGCCGATCAGGCGCAGCTCGCGCTGCTGCAGCAGCAATTAATAGACGCCGATCTGCTTGCCCCCCTCGATGCGGTGGTTCGGTCGCGCATCGTCGAGCCCGGTGAAATCTCCTCACCGC
This sequence comes from Steroidobacteraceae bacterium, assembly GCA_052326345.1. Lineage (GTDB taxonomy): Bacteria > Pseudomonadota > Gammaproteobacteria > Steroidobacterales > Steroidobacteraceae > Bog-1198. Next base: position 152,957 of record JBKQOZ010000007.1, read on the forward strand.
AAAAATCGGCCTTCACACTCGCCATCGTCGACCCCAAATGGGTGCGGGCGTACGTCGCCGAGCCGGACCTGGGGTCGGTCCACGAAGGCATGCGCGCCTCGGTCACGGTCGATGCGTTCCAAGGCCGCAGTTTTCCCGCTTGGGTCGGCTTCATTTCGCCGGTCGCGGAATTCACCCCGAAGTCGGTAGAGACCACCGAATTGCGATCCAGCCTGGTCTACGAGATTCGCGTATTCGTGCACGACCCCGGTGATGAGCTGCGCCTGGGAATGCCGGCGACCGTGCACCTCGCGCTGAAGAGCGGCGGTGCATGAGCGCTGCGGCAGATTCGGCGCCGGCCGTGGCGGCCCACGCTCTGCGCAAGCTGTTCGTGCGCGAGCATGAGGCGCCGGTTTGCGCGCTCGATGCGGTGTCGCTGGAGGCCGAATACGGCAAGCTGACGGCGCTCGTGGGTCCGGACGGCGCCGGCAAAACGACGCTGATGCGCTTGGCGGCGGGATTGCTGCGCGCCGACGCCGGATCTCTGTCGGTGCTGGGGATCGACGTGACGAAAGATCCGCAGCAGGTTCAGGATCGCATCAGCTACATGCCGCAGCGCTTCGGCCTGTATGAGGATCTCAGTGTCGCGGAGAACCTGGATCTTTACGCCGATCTGCACGGCGTGAGCGCAGCTGAGCGCGCCGAGCGCTACCCGCAGCTCATGGACATGACCGCGCTCGGGCCCTTCAAGACGCGGCTCGCCGGCCAGTTGTCCGGCGGGATGAAGCAGAAGCTCGGCCTGGCGTGCACACTGGTGCGCTCGCCGCAGCTGCTGCTGCTCGATGAGCCCACCGTCGGCGTCGACCCGTTGTCGCGACGGGAGCTCTGGGAAATCGTGACGCGTCTGGTGAGTGAGCAGGGCTTGACGGTGCTGCTGAGCACCGCCTATCTGGATGAGGCCGAGCGCTGCAGCCGCGTGGTCATGCTGCATCAGGGACAGGTGCTGTCGCAGGGCTCGCCGCTCGAGGTGGCCGCCATGGCAAGCGGGCGCAGCTTCGTGGCCATCCCCGCGCCGGGGCAATCGGCGCGCAGTCTGCAGGCGCGGCTGCTCGATCAACCGGACATCATCGATGCCGTACCCGACGGCGGGCGGGTCCGCTTCGTACGGGGCACCGCAGCGCAATCCCAGCCCGCGCAGGGGCTCGATGCGCTGCAAGACCTGCACGTCGATCCGGTGCCGCCCCGCTTCGAAGACGGCTTCATGATGCTGCTGCAGGCTCATTCGAATCCCGAGCGCGCCAAAACCATCGCGGTCGCGCACCCGCCCGGGCAGCACGGGGACGCGGCGGTGCGGGTCAAGCAGCTGCTCAAAAAATTCGGCGCCTTCACCGCGGTCGACCACATCCAATTCGAAGTGCTTCGCGGCCAGATCTTCGGACTGCTCGGCCCCAACGGAGCGGGGAAAACCACCACCTTCCGCATGCTGTGCGGTCTGCTTACGCCGAGCGGGGGCGAACTGCACGTGGCGGGCGCCGACGTGCGCGGTGCGCCCGCCTCGGCCCGCGCCCGGCTCGGCTACGTCGCACAGAAGTTCTCGCTCTATGGTCCCTTGAGCGTGGCCGAGAACCTGGAATTCTTTGCCAGCGCGTACGGATTGCGCGGCGAGCGCAAGCGCGAGCGCATCGGCTGGGCAATGGAGCAGTTCGAACTCGGCACGCACGCGCGGGCCACCAGTGCGCAGCTGCCCGGCGGGTATAAGCAGCGCCTTGCCATGGCGGCGGCGCTGCTCCACGAGCCGGAGATCCTGTTCCTGGACGAGCCGACCAGCGGCGCCGATCCGCGCGCTCGCCGCGCGTTCTGGCGCCGCATCACCGCACTCGCCGAACAGGGGGTGACGGTCATCATCACCACGCATTTTATGCAGGAGGCCGAATACTGCGACCGCATTGCGATCATGGACTCTGGACGAATCCTGGCGCAAGGTTCCCCGGCGCAGGTGCGCGCGGTGGCGCGCACTGCGGAGCAGCCGGAGCCCAGCATGGACGATGCCTTCATCGCGGTGGTCGAGCAGTCTCGGCGCGCCGCATGACGCACGCATGGCGATCGAAGCTGCGCCGCATTCGCGCGCTGGTGACGAAGGAAACGCGCCAGATCGTGCGCGACCCCTCGAGCATCGCCATTGGTGTCGTGCTGCCGCTGATCCTGATCCTGCTGTTCGGCTACGGGCTGTCGCTCGATGTCAAGAACGTGCCGATCGCGGTGGTGATCGAAAACCCCACGCCGGAGGCGATGGATCTGGCGGCCGGCTTTCAGCTTTCTCCTTACTTTCATCCCTCGGTGATGCGGTCCCTGCCGCCTGCGCAGCGGCTGCTGCTGGAGCACCGCGTCGACGGCATCGTGAGGATTCCCGCGGACTTTTCCCGCCACATCGCCGCCGCAGATGCCGAGGTGCAGCTCATCGTGCACGGCGGCGACGCGAACCGCGCACGCATCATCGAGGGATACGTGCAGGGCGTGGAGGGGATTTGGGCGGCACGACTGGCTGCGCAGGGTCAGGCGAACGCACCTGCGCTGGTGAACGTGCAGGCGCGGCTGTGGTTCAACGAGGCCAACGACAGCAGCTACTTCTTGGTGCCGGGCTTGGTGGTGCTGGTGATGACGCTGATCGGCGGACTACTCACGGCCATGGTCATGGCGCGCGAGTGGGAGCGCGGCACGCTCGAATCGCTGCTGGTCACGCCGGTGCGCAGCGACGAGATCCTGCTCGGCAAGACCTTGCCGTACTTCGTGCTGGCCCAGTTCGGCTTCGCTCTGTGCGTGCTGTCGGCGAAGTTTCTATTTCACGTGCCGCTGCGCGGCTCGATGTGGGTGTTGTTCGGCGCCTCCATGCTGTACGTGCTGATCGCGCTCGGGATCGGCTTGCTGATCTCATCCTGGGTTAAGAATCAGTTGGTCGCGAGCCAGCTCACCATGCTCGTCACCTTCATGCCGGCATTCATGCTGTCCGGATTTCTGTTCGATCTGCGCAGCATGCCGGCGGCGGTGCGCCTGATCACCTATGTACTGCCGGCGCGCTACTACGTCGCACTGCTGCAGAGCGTGTTTCTCGCGGGCGACGTCTGGTCGGTAATCGTCCCGAACACGCTTGCGCTGGCGGCGATGGCCGTCGCGCTCGCCTTCGGAAGCCGCGCGGTCATGCGCAAGAGGCTCGATTGAACGCCCTGATCGACAGCCTGCTGCGTATCGCGGCTCTGACGCGCAAGGAACTTCTCGCGGTGCTGAAGGACAAGCGCAGCCGCTTGAGTCTGCTCATTCCGCCGGTGGTCCAGGCGCTGATTTTCGGATACGCGGCCACCTACGACCTCAATCACGTCACCTACGCGGCGCTCGATCAGGACCACAGCGCAGCTTCGCGACAGCTGCTGGCCGGCCTGGACGGTTCGGGAGTATTCGAGCGAGTCGCGGATCTGCAGCGAGCGAGCGACATCAAGTCCCTGATCAACGCGCGCCGCGCGCTTCTGGTCGTGCAGATCGACCAGCAGTTCGAGCGGCGTCTGTTGTCCGGCCGGAGCGCGGACGTGCAGATCATCGCCGACGGCCGCAATTCCACCACGGCCGGCACGGCGATGACCTATGTCGCGAGCATCGTCGAGCAATTCAACTCGAGCTGGGGTCACGACCACGGCATCGCGCCGCCGCCGCTGCAGGTTGTCGCCCGCGCCTGGTACAACCCGAATCTCGAAACCCGCTGGTTCATGATTCCCGGGATGATCGGCACCCTGACGCTGATCCAAACCATGATGCTCACCGCGATGTCGGTTGCGCGCGAACGCGAGCAGGGCACCTTCGATCAACTGCTGGTGACGCCCTTTCGCCCCTTCGAGATCATGGCCGGCAAGGCCATGCCGTCCCTGGTGGTGGGTGCGATCCAGGCCGGCGGCGTACTGTTGGTCGCCCAGCTGTGGTTTCGAATTCCCTTTGCCGGCGCCTATTTGACGCTGTACACAGGACTGCTGATGTTTCTGTTGGCGGCGGTCGGCATCGGATTGCTGGTGTCGGCAGTGGCCGCGACCATGCAACAGGCATTGCTGTATTCAATGCTGATGATCATGCCTTTCTCGCTGCTCTCCGGCCTGACGACGCCGATCAGCAGCATGCCCCGCGCCGTGCAGTACTTGACCGCCATCAATCCGCTGCGCTACGCCATCGACATCACCCGGCGAGTGTATCTCGAGGGCGCAGGTCTTGACTTGTTGATCCCCGATCTATGGCCCTTGGCGCTGACCGCCGCGCTCACGCTGACGGCGGCCTCCTGGATGTTCAGCCATCGGATGCAGTGAGACCTATGAACAGCAACCGCCGCATCATCCGAGGCGCCGCTGCGTGTGCCGCGCTCACGACGGTCCTCGCCGCCGCCTGCGCCATGGGACCGGATTTCGTGCGGCCGACGCCGCAGACGCCGCCGCACTGGTCCGCCCGCGCGACCGCACCGCCGGCACCGGTGCCGAGCGCGGTCACCGAGCAAGCTGCGGAGCTCGGCGCCTGGTGGAACGGCTTTCAAGATCCCGAGCTCGACTCGCTGATCGAGCGGGCCTCGAAATCGAATCTGGACCTACGCACTGCGCTGCTGCGCATCGACGAAGCGCGCGCGCAGCGCGCCATTTCGGCATCGGCCTTCTGGCCGACGCTGTCGGTCGATGCCCTCTATGACCGTGAGCGCTTCAGCGAAACCACGCCGCAGGGCGCCCTTTTCAATACCGTCGGAACCGTCCACGCGCCGGGCAGCCCGGGCCTTACCATTCCGAATCCGTACAACCAGCTGCAGTTGAGCGGCTCCGCCTCCTGGGAAATCGATCTGTTCGGGCGCATACGCCGCTCCGTGGAAGCCGCCCAGGCGGGCGTGCAGGTCTCCATCGAGGATCAGCGCGCGATGCTGGTCTCGGTGCTTTCCGATGTGGCGCAAAACTACGTTGAACTGCGCGGCGCGCAAGCGCGCCTGCGCATCGCCCAGGAGAATCTAGCGACCATCGACGAACTGCTCGATTTGACTCGCCAGCGGCGCGCGGCAGGACTGACCACCCACATCGACGTCAGCAATGCGCTCGCACAGGCCGATGCAACCCGCGCCCTGCTGCCGGCGTACGCACAGCAGATCACCCAGAGCATCAATCAACTGAGCGAGCTGCTCGGCCGCGAGCCCGAGGCGCTGCGCATCGAATTGGACCCTGCGGCGGCGGTGCCTTCCGTGCCCGCGGAAGTGTCGATCGGCCTGCCGTCGGAGCTGGCGCGGCGCCGGCCCGATATCCGCGAGGCCGAGGCCAACCTGCATGTCGCGACCGCGCAGATCGGCGTGGCGGTCGCGGATCTGTTTCCCCGGCTGACGCTCGCTGGAAGCGGCGGCTTTCAGTCCCAGAACACCAGCAATTTGCTCACCTGGGCCAGCCGCTTCGGCTCCATCGGGCCCGCGCTCGACCTGCCGGTCTTCGATCGGGGCCGCTGGAAGACGGTGAAGCTCTACGACGTGCGCGCACAGGAAGCCGCGCTCGCCTATCAGCGTACCGTCCTCAACGCGCTGCACGAAGTCGAGAACGCTCTGGCCGCCTACGGCGCCGACCAGCAGCGGCACGCCTGGCTCGATGCCACGGTTGCTCAGAACCGCGAAGCTCTGGCGCTGTCGCGCAAACGCTATGAGAGCGGGGTGATGACCTTCATCGATGTGCTCGACGTCGAGCGCACCCTTGAGCAAAACGAGCTGTCGCTCTCCGACAGCGTCACCGCCGTGAGCGCTGACCTGGTGCGCCTGTACCGCGCTCTTGGCGGCGGCTGGCAACTGGGCCCGCCACCGCCGATGTGAGGCCGCTGCGCGCCGCGTTCAGACCGCGGCCAGGGCGTGGTCCAGGTCGGCGAGCAGGTCCTTGATGTGCTCCAGGCCGATCGATAGCCGCACGGTGTCCTCCGAAACGCCCGCCTGCACGAGTTCGTCGGCCGAGAGCTGTCGGTGCGTGGTCGAGGCAGGATGGGTGGCGAGGGAGCGAACGTCGCCGATATTGACAAGCCGCGTGAACAATTGCAGGGCATCGAGAAAGCGCGCGCCGCGCGCGCGTCCGTGACCGGCCGGGCCCTTGAGGCCGAACGTCAAAATGCCGGACGCCTTGCCGGATAAATACTTCTTCACCAGCGCATGGTCAGCGTGGTCTTCCAACCCCGCATAGGTGACCCAGGCCACCTTGTCGTGGTGCTTGAGGTGGCGTGCGATCTGCAGCGCACTGTCGCTGATTCGATCCATCCGCAAGGACAGCGTTTCAATGCCCTGCAAAATCAGGAACGCATTGAACGGCGAAATCGCCGCGCCCATGTTGCGCAGCGGTACCACGCGTGCACGGCCGATATAGGCCGCAGGCCCGAGCGCCTCGGTATACACCACGCCGTGGTAACTCACGTCCGGTTCGTTGAGGCGCCGAAAGCGCCGCTTGTGCTGCGCCCAAGGAAATTTGCCCGAGTCCACGATGGCGCCGCCGATGCTCGTGCCATGACCTCCGAGATACTTGGTCAGCGAGTGCACCACGATATCGGCGCCATGCTCGAAGGGCCGGCTCAAATACGGAGTGGGTACCGTGTTGTCGACGATCAGGGGCACGCCGTGTCGATGCGCAATCTCGGCGATCTTCGCAATGTCGGTGACATTGCCTTGCGGATTGCCGAGCGACTCGACGAACACCGCCTTGGTCTTCTCATCGATCAGGGACTCGAAAGTTTCCGGCCTGCGATAATCGGCAAACCGCACTTCGATGGCGTACTGGGGCAGCGTGTGCGCGAACAGGTTGTATGTCCCGCCGTAGAGCGCGCTCGAAGAGACGATATTGTCCCCCGCCTCGGCAATCGTAAGGATCGCATACGTCGAGGCCGCCTGACCGGAGGCCAGAGCGAGCGCCGCGATCCCGCCTTCGAGCGCCGCCACGCGCTGCTCCAGCACGTCCTGCGTCGGGTTCATGATGCGGGTGTAGATGTTGCCCGGCACCTTGAGATCGAACAGATCCGCTCCGTGCTGTGCGCTGTCGAACGCGTAGGCGACGGTCTGATAGATCGGCACCGCCACCGACTTGGTGGTCGGGTCCGGCGCATATCCCCCGTGGACAGAAATGGTTTCGAAGCGCCAGTTCTCGCGGCCGTTGGGTTGAGCCATTCACGTCGTCCAGTGAGAGGAAGGAGGCGAGCCTAAAACAAGCGCTGCGCCGCGCCTAATGAATAATCGTCATGAGCTTATTAAAAAACCGCGAGGAAGCGGCCGCGACGGCGCGGCCGGGCGTCCGAGGTCAACCGTGCGCGGTGCGTCCCGCGGACGCATCGCACTGCACGAACGATTCCACGAAAGCGCGCTCTATCACGCAATCGCCCGGCACGCCGATCTGCGGCGACATCGCGAATCCCCTCGACTCGAGCCAGCCGCCGGCGTCCGCCAACATCCGCATGTTTCCGCAGATCATGAAGCGGTCGGTCGCAGGATCCGGCTCAGGAATCGCAAGATCCCGGAAGACACGTCCGCTTTCCACCAGGGTCGTGACCCGCCCACGATGGCGCAAAGGCTCTCGCGTGGCCGTCGGGTAGTCGAGCAGTTGGCGAACGACCATTTCGCCCATATGCGGATCATCGCGCAGCCGGTTGACCGCCGCATCGGCATAGGCAAGATCGGCGTTGGTGCGCGCGCCGCGAATCAAAATCACCTGCTCGAATCGCTCGTAGGTCTCCGGATCCTTCGTGACGCTCAAGAACGGCGCCACCCCGGTGCCGGTGGCGAGCATGAACAGCCGCTTCCCCGGCCGCACGTCGCGCAGCACCAGCGTGCCGGTCGGTTTCGCGCTCACCAGGATGGGCGCTCCCGGCTGGATGTGCTGGAGTCGTGAGGTCAGCACGCCGCCCGGCACCTTGATGCTGTAGAACTCGAGGCATTCCTCGTAGTTGGCGCTGGCGACGCTGTAGGCCCGGACGATCTTCCGTCCGTCGAGGTCCAGTCCCAGCATGATGAACTGACCATTCTCGAATCTAAGTCCCGGGCCGCGGGTCGTCACGAAGCTGAACAGTTTGTCGCTCCAATGCTTGACCTCGATGACGTGCTCTGTGGTGTAACTGGCCATGATTCTCGCTGTTAAGGAAAATTAACGAATGACTGCCACAAAAAAACGCGGCAGTTTACCTTAATCTTTGGATCGAGCGTTATCCGTAGAACTCGCCTTGACCTACGTGATTCCGCTAAGCTGCGCGCGATGGGGAAATCGAATAAGGCTGGCGTGCTCGGCCCGCTGATGGCTTTGGGAGCTTCGGCTGTGCTCTGCGGCGCGCAGTCCGCGTCCTCGGCCGCCTCACCCCCCTCGCCGAAGATCAACCTGAACGCATTCGATGCGCTGAAAAAGACCGCCGCGCTGCCCGACGGCGAACTCCTGGCGTTCATCGATACGGGAAATAAAGCGGGCCCTGCGGTGGTGCTGATCCATGGCTACACCGATAACGCCCGCGATTGGGCCCCGATGCTGCCCTACCTATCGAAGCAATTTCGGCTCATCCTGGTCGATCTGCGCGGCCACGGCCAGTCGAGCAAGCCCGAATGCTGCTACAGCCGCCTGGACTTCGCCTATGACATCAAACTGCTGCTGGATACGCTCGGCGTGCAGAAAGCCGACATCGTCGGCCATTCGCTGGGCAGCTTCATCGCGCAGACCTTCGCCGAAAACTGGCCCGAGCGCACCGGTCGGGTGGTATTGATCTCCTCCACCGCCGGCCCCCCGATAGGCGCACCCCCACAGCCGCTGCCGTTCGATTATGGCGCAGAGATCCGCAAACTCAAGGAGCCGATCGAGCCGGACTCGCCGTTCATGGTCGCATGGTGGAGCTCACCGTCGCCGGTGGATCCTGATTTCATCCGCCGGCAACGCCAGGATGCGGCCGCCATTCCGCTGCGTGTGTGGCTCGCGGTTCTCGATCAGGCACTGTCCCCGGAGGCGTATGCCGGGCTACGCAGCACCCTGCCCCGCCTCGAGGCGCGCACCCTGCTGATCTGGGGAAGCAAGGATCCGATCATCGAAGAGCCGATGCGCAAGACCTTGCGCGACGCCCTGCCGGATGCCCAAGTCAGGGTCTTCGAAGGGCTTGGGCACAACCCGTTTTGGGAGGATCCGGCCGGCGTGGCCGGTGTGATCAACTCCTTTTTGGAGACGCGGCATTGAGGGGCGCGCGGTCGGCCGCTTTGGTCCCCTCGGTCAGCCGATAGAAGGCAATCCCGCCCTGCGCCGCCAGCCAGCGGAACGGCTCGTTCGCAACGTAGTACAGGCGGTTGTTGACGAATGGGAATTGTTTCCACGGCTGATCCCGGCCCGCCTCCAGATCCGCAATGATCCGTCCGAAAACGGAGGTCAGATTCACACCGTGCCCGCTGTAGCCGATGGCATAAAATATGTTTCCATACCGTCCGGTACGGCCCACGGAGGGGGAGGCATCTAGCGACCAATCGATCACTCCGCCCCAGCTTTGGGCAAATTCGATGCCGGATAGCCTGGGGTATATGCGCGCCAGCTCTCGCCGAAGCTGCTCCACGTGCGGGCGCTCGGTGCAGGCGGCTGCGCCGTTGTTGAACGCGTAGCACGGAGTGCCTCCACCGATGTGGATGCGCCGGTCCTGCGTCAAGCCCAGATAGAACACCTCGGTGCGATTGTCATTGAACGGCACCGGCAGGCGCCACCCGATCTCCTTAAGCTCCTGCTCGCTGAAGGGCTGCGTCACCGCGATGTATTCATGGATGGGCAGGATGGAGTTTTGCAGAAATCCCAATTGGGGAGTGAACGCATTGGCCGCCAGCACCAGCGACCTGGCCGTGACGGTGCGCCCATCGGCCGTGCGCAGCAGGTGCCCGCGGCTGCCCTCCTCGATGTGCACCACCAGGGTGTTCTCGAAGATTTTCGCCCCTGCGCCTTGCGCCGCGGTCTTGAACACGTGCACCAGCTTCATGGGATGGACGTGTCCGCAGTTCGGATCGAAAAATCCTCCCCGGTAGACGCTCGTGCCGACGGCGCCAGCGACGCGCGGCGAATCCCAAAACTCGACCGGCATGCCGAGGCCACGGGCCTTGCGCACGTAGGCCTGCGCCGCGCGCAGATCGGCGTCGCTCTCGAGCACCTGCAGTGCGCCCTGGATTTGCAACTCGCAGTCAATCCCGGTGGCCGCGCTGAGCCTCGACAGGAAGCGGATGTTCTCCGCGGTCAATTCGTAGATCCTGAGGTCCATGGCGGGATCGGCACTGAAATTCATGAGCCGGTCCGCGGTCATCGTCAGCACCATGGCACCGTTTCTTCCCGAAGCGCCATTGCCGCAGCCCATGGCCTCGAGAACCACGACGCTTTTCTCTGGCGAGATGCTGCGCAGGAAATAGGCCGAGGACAATCCGGTCAGTCCTCCCCCCACCACCGCGACATCGACCTTTAGATCTTCGGGCAGCGCGGGATTGAGCGGCGGCTGGCTGCGGGCCCAGTAGCCTAGGTTCGGCTCGATCGGCAGAGGCGCGCGCCAAATCCACGGAGAGACCCCGTTCAGGCCGGCCGCGCCCAGCACTGCGGCGCCGCCCGCCCACGCAGAATTTTTGAGAAATCGGCGGCGGCTGTTCATCACGGCGCGGAACCGCCTTCGGGCACGTCGCTGCCTTTAGAAATTGTTCCGGTACTGCAGCAGCACCGTGAAGGGCTGCAGGGTCGCCACCTGCGGTATCACCACGCCCGCGGGACTGAACTGAGCGTAGCCGACGTAGCCGATGTCGCCCAAGTTCGGTTTCACATTGCCAATGTTGTGCAAGTTGAGCGACAGCTCCTGCTTGTCGTGCTGCACGCCGAATCGCAGGTTCGCCAGCGAGTAGGGCGGCCGGCTCCCGATCAGGCCGCTGCCGCCGTTGAGCAGCGAGATGCTGTTACCCGTATAGCTGTAATCGGCCTCGACGAATCCGTCGAGCACCGAGGTGAGCGCTTTGGTGTAGATGCCGCTCACCGACGCCGTCCATGCTGGCACGCCTTCGATGTGCATACCCGCCATGACGCCGGCGTAGGACAGCGGGCCGGGATTGACGATGTCGGTTTTTTCATAGCCCGCGCCGAAGCGCAGCTGGAACGAGGGCGTGACCTTGCCGATGAGCTCGATCTCGCCGCCGTTGATCAGCGCCGAGCCGCCGTTGAGCTGCAGGTAAAAGCCGCAAGGCAAGGCGACCTGCTGCTGCAGATGGTCCCAGTTGATGTGAAATCCGGCGGCCGTGAGCAAAATGCGCGTGTCGGGTATTTGTATCTTGGTCCCCGCTTCGTAGCTCCACAGCGTGTCGGACTGGATGTGCTCGATGTCGGTAAGGGGAAGCCCCGCCAACACGCAAGCCGGGAAGTTTGCCTGCGCTCCGCCCGCGCGAAAGCCCTTCGAGGCGGACGCGTACACCATGGCGGCGTCGGTCGCCTGATAGGACAGGCCCACCTTCGGATCGGCCCCCGACTGCGAGTTTTCGGTCGGACTGCTCGGCGTCGGACCATAGTTAAAAAAGCCGTCGGCCGTGAAATCGGTGGTCTGCTTGAGCCAGTACTTGCGGACACCGAGGGTCAAGGAGAATTTATCCAGGAACTTGTAATACAGCTCGCCGAACACCGAGGTGTCCTTCTCGGTGCCGGGATTATTCTGTGTCCAGATCAGGTCATTGGGCCAAGGACCCACGAGGCTGCCGATCGAGGCGGCGGGCATGCCGGTGGCATAGGTATCGGGAATGAAAAAACGCGTGCGCGTGTACGAGTAGAAAGCGCCCGCGGTGCCGCTCAGGTTATGCACGGGATCGAAGGACACGCGCAACTCTTCGGTCAGTTGGTTGTGGTAGTGCTCCCCGTCCCACAAGAGCGGCTGATTCTCCAGTTTGGTAACATCATAAAATACGGGATTGAGGAAGGCCTGCTCGGTTCCGTAGGTCGAATCCTCGAGGTCGTGAGTGTGCCGGTAGAAGTAGCTCGTCGAGGAGACCACGCTGTAGCCGTTGCCTTTATAGTTCAGTTCGAGCGAGGGCAGCGCCCAACGGTCCATCGCGTCGGGCTGCACGTCGAACGCACGGTTCAAGATGTATTCGGGCTGGAACGCGGGCAGGGGCGCGAAAGTCGCCGGAAATCCGTGCATGTCCGTGTCCTGGTACATCACGCGCAGGCGCGCTTCGAAGCTCTCGCTCACCTTGTACAGCGCGGAGATCGATCCTCCGTAGGTGGTCTGCGCACCCTGGTTGCCCACACTGGTACGCGGCACGTTCTCGTACGGGACCACGTACGATTCGGCGGTCGTGAAGCTCTGCGGGGTCGTGGGAAAGGTGCGGGTCAAATAGCCGGCGTCGTGATTCCCGAACATGACGACCCGAATCGCCAGCACATCGGGACTCAACACGTAATTGCCGATGATGCCGGCGCCGCCGTCCGGACTGCCGCCGCCTGAGGTCGCACCCGCCTGTACCATGTAGCCGATGTCGTCCATCGATAAATTAGGCCGTTTGGTGATGAGACGGACATTGCCGCCCAGGGAACTCTCGCCGTACAGAGTGCCCTGGGGCCCCTTCAGCACCTCGATGTTGTCGATGTCCAGCACCCGCGGATCGACCGATCCCGGCACCGGCGTGTCGTCGATGTAAAAGCCGGTCGCGCCCGCCGTGCCGAACAGATTCTGGCCGGTGATGCCGCGAATCGCGACCGTGCGCGCATCGGCGATGCCGGTCGGACCGCCCCCATAGGCGAACGAAATGTTCGGCGTCTTGGTCGCATAGTCGTCGAAGGACTGGATGTTGTACGCCTCGAGCGTCTGGGCGGTGAACACCGTGACGCTGATGGGCACTTCGGCGAGCGACTCGTCGCGTTTGCGCGCCGTGACCACCACGGTTTCGAGCGTGGTGTTGTCAGATGCATTCTCGGTCGCGGTGTCCGCAGCGCCGGCATTCCCGCCGTATAGAGCGCTGCCGCACGCTGCGCCCAGTACCAATACACGTGCCAGTGAAGTGTGCATCGCCCCCTCCTTTCTTTTTTGTAGCATAGCGCGGAATTCCGCCACGAGCGCGCTGTGCTGCACTGAGGGATACCATGATGAGTTCGTAGGCGCCTCAAGGCACCTGCGGCATAGTAGATGCATTGAACCTGCCGGAGTGCTGTGCGAATGCCGCCCGTTCGCCTCGAAGTGTACATTCAGCCGCGCGCCTCCAAGACGGAGCTTGCCGGAACTCACGACGGCGTGACCAAGATCCGCATCGCGGCGCCCGCGGTGGAAAATGCCGCCAACCGCGCCCTGATCGAATTCGTTGCGCAGCGTCTCGGCATTGCGAAACGCTGCGTGCGGATCGTTTCCGGAGGCGCCAGCCGCAGAAAAACCCTTGAAATCGACGGGCCGAGCAGCGCAGCGATCGCGGCTGCCATGCGGCAACAAGGCATCGATCATGGCGCTGGAAACGGATGACGCTGAGCGCGATACTCTGCTGCCTTTCCATATCCGGAGTACTCGCCATGCCGATCAACGTGCTTTACACCGCTCACGCGACCGCCGTCGGCGGCCGCAACGGCCATACCCGCTCGGATGACGGGCTCGTCGACGTCCAACTGTCTGTCCCGAAGGCGATGGGCGGACCCGGCAGACCGGGGAGCACCACGCCGGAAGACCTGTTCGCCGCCGGCTATGCGGCCTGCTTCGGCAGCGCCTGCGAATTCATGGGCGCGCAGCTCAAGCTCCGGCCCGCTTCGGTCGAGATCAAGGCCGCTGTCGGGATCGGTACCAAGCCGGACGGCGGCTACGGCCTTCAGGTCGCCCTGCTCGCGACGCTGTCGGGGCTCTCGCAAAGCGATGCCGAGAAGGTGGTGGCCGCGGGGCATACGGTATGTCCGTACTCGAATGCCGTGCGCGGCAACATCGAGGTCGCCATCACGGTTCGCACGGCCTGACGCCGCAGCAGGCTACGCGGTTCTCGAGGCGATCCACTGCCGGGCATCGCGGGTCAGCACGCACCGCACTTCACCGGCCGTCACCGTGCGCACGATGAGCGCCACCGGCCCCTGCCTGTCCCGGGCAGCGCAGACCAGGGATCTGTGCACCTCGCTGAAGACGATCGGGAAAGAAGCGCCCTGCTGGGATTCTATCCGCAGCGGCAAGCGCTCCTTGGGAACGAGCACGGGCACGATCTCAGGCTTGAACCAACCGATGCGCCAATAGGCGTCTGTCACCAGCACAACGACCGCACCGCGATTCGCAAGCTCGACCACCAGAATATCCGCAGCGGAATGGATATCCGCCGCACCACTCATGAGCGTGAAGCGATCGCGCAGACCGACCCAGCCGGCAACGATGGCGGCGCCGACCGTCACGATCGCGGTGAACCAGGCGGCCCAGAGTATGGCGGTCGAATCGGGCATCATGGGGCGCGCGCCTCGTGCAGCATGTGATTGTCATCCTCGTTGACGCGTGCACTGCACAACACAGTGCGCCATCTGACCAAGGGCCAATGCTTGTCGTGTTGCCGGCTGCGCTAACATACGCCGGTTCTGGCAATCATTGGGAGAGCTAAAAATGAATAAAATCTGGTCTGTCTGCCTGTTGATCGCGTCGCTGGCGCTCCCGACTCTCCCGGCGATGGCCGACAGCTACAGCGACACCATCGGTCTGTTCAAGAATGCCGGTGCAAGCGCCGCATTTTTCGGCTCCAGCTACGGCTATGCGGTTTTTCCGACGATCGGCAAGGGCGGACTCCTGGTCGGCGCGGCCCACGGCACGGGCCATGTCTACCAGAAGGGCAAGTACGTCGGCGACACATCGATGACGCAGCTGAGCGTCGGTTTGCAGGCGGGCGGCCAGGCCTACAGCGAGATCATCTTCTTCGAGGACCGGCGGTCGTTCAATGAATTCACGTCCGGCAGCTTCACCTTCAGCGGAGACGTCAGCGCGGTCGCCATTACCGCGGGCGCCTCGGCAAGCGCCGGCACGGGCGGCTCGACTGCGGGTGCGAGCGGCGGCAAGAAGGACGCGACGACCGCGGGCAACTACCAGAAGGGCGTGGCGGTGTTCACGATTGCCAAGGGCGGCCTGATGTATCAGGCAGCTGTTGCCGGCCAGAAATTCTCCTACAAGGCTCTCGCGTCGAATTAGCGCCCTCGAGGCCGACGGCGTCGCGCAACCAATGGCGTCGCGCGCGGCGGACAGCGTGCCCGCGGGCCGCCGGCGCGGCTTTGCGCTGCGGCGGTGTGTGTTTTCGGGCGTTCCGGAGTATCCTGGACGCGAATCGCTTTAGACGCGCATTTGCCGGCCGCGGCCGGAGTTTCTCCCCACTTTTCGAGGGATTGGCGTAGCTCATGAACACTGTCATTCCGGATGTCGCGCTCATCGATAACAGCGATGAGCGCGCACCGCTGGTGCTGGTGCTGGACTGCTCCGGCAGCATGCAGGAGGAGAACAAGATCCAGCTGCTGAACGAGGGGCTCAAGGCGCTGGCAGCGGATCTCAAGGCTGACCCGATCGCCGCGCGCTGCGGTCGGGTACTGGTCATTTCCTTCGGCGGCGACGGCAATATCGAGATCATGGGCGACTGGACCGACGCCATGGACTTCACGCCCCCGGAACTGGTGGCCGGCGGACTGACCCCGCTCGGCGCCGCCATGCGCTGCGCGTTGGACGAAGTCGAATCGCAGAAGAGCCAGATGCGCGCTGCGGGGGTGTCGTACAAGCGACCCATCATCATGCTGCTCTCGGATGGGGAGGCCACCGACGACTGGCGCACGGTTGCCGCAGAGTGCAAGAGCGCGGAGTCCGGGCACAAGGTCAACATCATGGCGATCGGCATCGGCGAGCAGTCGAACAAGGAAAACCTGGGGCAATTCAGCAACAAGGGCGCACTCAGCCTGAGCGGGCTCAAGTTCAAGGAACTGTTCATCTGGCTGAGCCGCAGCATTCGCGCGGTTTCGCGCGCGCCTGCGGGCGGAACGGTACAGTTGAACCCGGTGGACAGTTGGGCGAAATTGTCCACCTGAAGATCTCGCGCGCGTATCCGCGCGGCGCTCGACGACGGGCTCAACAGTTATGTGGTCAGTGTTCTCCGCCTCGACGATCGGCAAACGCAACCTGGAACAGGGCGTGGCCGGACAGGATGCCAGCCACTGCGTCGTGACCCACGATGTGCTGGTCGCCATAGTCTGCGATGGTGCCGGGTCGGTCCCGGAAGGCCGCACGGGTTCGCAGTTCATTGCGCACACCCTGGCTGAACAACTTTCGGTCACGCTCCAGGCAGAAGGCAGCGTGCGCCCGGAGGCGACCATTCAGTCCGCGATCGAGTCCGTCCGTACCCGCCTCGCGGATCTCGCTGCCTCGCGTCAACTCGCGCTCCACGATTTTTCATGCACGCTGTTGGGATGCGTCGCCACACCCCGCGGGGGCTGCTTCTTTCATATCGGCGACGGCTTCGCCATTCAGCAGGACGCGGCCGGCGGCTCCGTGCTCTCGCGCCCGGAAAACGGCGAATATGCCGATGAGACATATTTCGTAACCGACGAAAACTGGCGCGATCACCTTCGGCTCACGCCGCTACCCGCGCCAGAGCCCGGATGCGTGATCGGACTGATGTCCGACGGCACCGCACCCTTCGCCGTCAATCGCGCGCGCGACGGCTTTTTCCGCCCCTTCATCGACCCGATCGCCGCGTTTCTCCGCGAGGCCACGGCGCCGAATGGAAATGAAGCCCTGCGGACCCTGCTCGAGAGCCCGCGCGCGTGCGAAATCTCGCACGACGACAAGACGTTGCTGCTCGCCCTTGTCCTCTGACCGGTGATCGAGCACTTTCGGATCGATCCCGTGCCCTCCGCCGAACGCAAGCCGGAAAATATCGTCGAGCTCATCTGGCCCGGGCGCCGCTCCGAGAAGGTGACGCTGGAAGCCACCGGCAAGTCGGGCGGCGCCGGCGAGATCTACTCCATGGACAGCAAGCCCGGGTTCGTCGCCAAGATCTACCACGCCGTCACCGCGCAGGCGCACCTGGCGCGGTACCGGCGCAAGATCGAGTGGATGGTCGACAACAAGCCCGCGCTGCCGCCGGTCCCGCCCGAGTATCAGGACATCGTGCAGCTCGCCTGGCCCGAAGCGTTGATCCTGCGCCAGTCGCGCTTCATCGGCTTTGCCATGCAGAAGGTCGCCTTCGACCGCACCCTCGAGCTCGACTATCTGCTGAACCGCCGGCAGGCCGCCCAGGAAGGCTTCGATGCCGACTACGGCAAGCTGGTGACGGTCTCGTTCAATCTCGCCTCGATCATCCACTGCCTGCACCAGCGGCGCATCGCCATCGTCGACCTCAAACCCATGAACGTGAAGGTCTACACGGCAGAGCTGTACGTATCGATACTCGACTGCGACGGCTTCCACATTGACACCGACGAGTTCAGCTCCGATGCCCCGCAGGTCACGCCCGAATACCTCGCTCCGGAATTCCAGGACAAGGCCGTTGCGTACCCCGAGTCGCAGGACCGATTCGCTCTCGCCGCCATCATCTTCCGCCTGCTGAACTACGGCATCCACCCTTTCACCGGCGTGGCCTTGGGCCATCACAACTATCCGCAGGAGTTGGCGGGCCGCATCAAGCAGGGGCTGTACCCCTACCGCAAGATCGCTCACAAGAGCGTGCGCAAGGTGCCTGCCAGCGTGCACGAGGCCTTCCCCGACAGCCTGCGGGACCTGTTCGACCGAGCCTTTGCATCCTCCGGCTACTCAAGGCCGAGCGCCCGGGAATGGGCCGGTGCCCTGGAGATTTACGCGAGCAAGCACAGCGGACAGATGTCGATGTGCGACAAGGGGCATCTGCGATTCTCCGGCAAACCCTGTCCTACCTGCATGCGCGACGCACTGATCCACGGCGCCGAAGTGCGCCGCCGCAGCTTCCTCGCGCGCGTGCAGACCGCGCCCGTCCGCACCCTGAAGTATCTGAAGAAAACCCTGCGACAGACGCATAGCTCGCCGTTCCAGGCGGCACTGGCGCAGGCGCAGTTCAACCTGGTGCAGCTGGCACCGCCCGCGCCGATTTCCACCCGCAACGCGATTGCCCTGGAAATTCTCTGGATCATCGGCTTGGCTGTCGCCTACTGGTGGACGAAATGAGCCCGGCGGCCGCCACCGCCCTGTGGGTCCTGCCGCTCCTCATCGCCTGGCTCTGGCGACCCCGTCAGGTGGTCAGTCCTAGCGCATGGATGCTGTTCATTGCCTTTGGCGCACTCGGTGCATGGGCACTATGGTTCGGCCTCTACGCCCCTGGCGGCGAACCCGCGAACTTCGCCTTCTGGAAGCCCACGGTCCTTTATTGGACCCTCGCTGCCATCACGGTCATGGCCCCTCTGCTCGGCTTGGGATATCCCGCGAAGATCATCCTCGGCACTTACTTCGCGTTCTCCAACCGCGAATGGCGCTGGATCAACCGCGGCGTCGCCGCCGTGTACACCATCAGCGGCGGCGCGAACCTGTTGGTTGCCTCGGGGGTTTCCTACAAGGACTGGGTCGGCTTCAAATTCGCCTGCATGATGAACCTGCTCATCGTCGTGCTGTTCCGCTTAAACTTCGTCTGGCTGCCCATCCTCGCGGATGTGTTCATCCACCTGTATCGCCGCACCAGCGCGGCCTACCGGTATCTGTCTGGCTTGTTCTGAACGGCGGCGGCCAAGAGGAGTGATTCCATGAGAAGAGAGCTGTTGCCGGAAGATGTTGAATTCGCGGTCAAGGGGGGTTCGGTTTATGGCTGCGGCGGGGGCGGCTTCGCCGAGCACGGCCGCACGCTCGGCAACCTCGCCACATCGATCGGCAGGCCAGAACTCGTGAGCGTGGACGAACTGGACCCCGACGCGTTGGTGGCAACCATGGCTGCTATCGGCGCGCCCGGCGGTCTCACCCACTGGGAGATGCGCGGCGTCGACTACCTGCGGGCCGTCGAACTGCTGCGGCAAGCCTCGGAGCAGCCCATCGTCGGCCTGATGATCGGCCAGAACGGCATGTCGAGCACGCTCAACGCCTGGCTGCCCGGAGCGGTACTGGGCCTCGCAGTGGTCGATGCCGTCGGCGATCTGCGCGCGCATCCGACCGGGGACATGGGCTCCCTCGGCTTCGCCAACAGCCCCGAGCCGATGATCCAGACGGCGGCGGGCGGCAACCGCGATCGCGGCGCCTACCTCGAGCTCGTGGTCCGCGGTCCCACGGCGCGGGTCTCGCCGGCGCTGCGCACGGCAGCCAATGAAGCGGGCGGCTTCATCGCGAGCTGCCGGAACGCCATCCCCGTTCGCGTGGTGGCGGAGCGCGCCGTACTCGGCGGCATCAGCCAGGCGCTGAAGGTCGGTCGCGCCATCGTCGGCGCCGAGCCCAAGGGCGCAGAAGCCGTCATCGCGGCGATCTGCGAGGCAACCGGCGGAGCCATCATCGCGAGCGGCACCGTGACCCGCACGGGTCTCGTCTATACCAAGGAGGCGTTCGATTGCGGCCGCATTGAGATCGCGACAGCGGACGGCAGCATCGTCGCGCACGTGCTGAACGAGTACATGGCGCTCGAGCGCGACGGCAAGCGAATCGCCACCTATCCCGACGTGATCACGACGCTGACGCCGGCCGGCGTCCCGGTCAGCGCCGGGCGCCTGGTCGAGGGCACGCCGGTGCGGATCCTGCATGTGCCCAAGGCGCGGATTGCGCTGTCCGCGAGCTCTAAAGATCCGTCCGTGTATCCGCCGGTCGAGAAAGCGCTCGGCATCGACATTGCGAGCTACGCGCTCGAGGGGGAGCCATCATGAGCGGGGCGCGAACACCCGCGGCAGGCGGTAAGGGAATGCGCTGCCGGGGTTGGCGGCAAGAGGGGCTGCTGAGGCTGCTCGAGAACGTGGTTGCCGTTGGCGAGGATCCGGAGCATCTCGTCGTCTATGCGGCACTCGGCAAAGCCGCGCGCAACCGGCCTGCCTATGAGGCGATCATCAGCGCACTCCAGGATCTGCGCGAGGGCGAGACGCTGATCGTGCAGTCGGGCAAGCCGATCGCCATCCTGGCCACCCACCCCCTCGCGCCGCTGGTACTGATGGCAAACTGCAACATCGTCGGCCGCTGGGCGCGCGAGGAGGTCTTCTACGACCTCGAACAGCGCAATCTCATCTGCTGGGGCGGGTTGACGGCCGGTTGTTGGCAATACATAGGATCGCAGGGCGTGCTGCAGGGTACGTACGAGATTCTCGCCCGCTGCGCAGCCCGGCTCGGGGCCGCGGACTTGCGCGGTCGCTTCTTCCTGACTGCCGGCCTCGGCGGCATGGGATCCGCACAACCCCGCGCCGCCGGCTTGCTCGGCGCCGCCAGCATCGTCGTCGAGGTCGACGCCGAGCGTGCGGCCAAGCGGCTCAAGGCCGGGGCGGTCGACGCGCTCACCGAGTCCGTCACGGAAGCGCTCGCAGGCGTCGGTCGCGCGATGAGCGACCGGCGCGCCTGGTCCGTGGCCCTCGTCGGCAATGCCGCCGACGTATTCCCGGCGATCGCGGCCGCGCCGCTCTGCCCGGACGTTGTCACCGACCAGACGGCTGCACACGATCTGCTCTACGGTTACGTGCCGCAGGGCTACACACCGGCCGATGCGCGGCGCGAGCGGACCGAAGATCCGGCGCGGCTGACCGCCGCCGGCCTGCGCTCGATCGGATTGCACGTCGAGGCGATGCTCAGGTTCAAGGACAAGGGTGCGATCGTTTTCGATAACGGCAACCTGATCCGCAGCCAGGCGTCGCGCGCCGGCGTCACCCGTGCCTTCGAAATCCCGGTATTCACCGAAGCGTTCCTGCGGCCGCTGTTCTGCGAAGGGATCGGCCCGTTTCGCTGGATCGCCCTGTCCGGAGACGGCGCCGACATTCGCGCAATCGACGACTATCTGCTGACGGCCTTTGCGGACAACGCGCCGGTCGCGAACTGGATCCGCATCGCGCGCGAGGCGGTACCTTTCGAGGGATTGCCGGCTCGAATCGCCTGGCTCGGCCACGGGGCGCGCACCGCGCTCGGTCTCGCCGTCAACGACATGGTACATTCGGGCGCGTTGCGCGGACCGATCGCCTTCACGCGCGATCACCTCGACGCAGGCGCCATGACACATCCGAAGATCATGACCGAGAACCTGCGCGACGGCAGCGATGCCATCGCCGACTGGCCGTTGTTGAATGCGCTCGTGAACTGTGCGTCGCAGGCGGATCTGGTCGCGATTCACTCGGGCGGCGGCGGCTACAGCGGCTACATGACGAGCGCCGGGGTGACCGTAATCGCGGACGGCACAAGTGCGGCTGAGGAGCGGCTGCGCCTGACTCTGACCAACGACACCTCGCTCGGCGTCCTGCGCTACGCCGACGCTGGGTACGACGAAGCCGTTCGGACGGCCGCGAAGGCCGGCTTGCGGCGGCTCTCACCGTGACCGAAGTCGACTAACCCTGCCACCTGACGAGCTAGGTAGTTTGTCCAATTACTCGGTTCGCGCGACTTGGCTAGCATTTTTCAGCATCCCTTACGCTCCGCTGGTACGCGCCATGGAACTCATCGCGCAGTCAACCGTAAGGAGACGAAGATGAAAATTGAAAGAAAGACCCTTCGGCACGGCACCGCGCCGGCCCGCTTGAGCCTCTTGTTCCTCGCCGCGGTGCTCGCCGCTTGCGCAAGGCTGCCCGATGATGGAGCATCCGCCGTGGTCAAGCGCTTCGACGGCCTGAGGACGATGCGCTATTGCGAGGTGTTCCTGATCGGCGGCGACGCGGTGACGAAGAATCTTAAGGCGGCGTTTTACAACACGACTGATCTCAACAATGAGGAGAATGCGCGCGACTCCTGCCCCGCCGCGCTTTGGGACAAGGCCGATCCCGAGGCGCTGAAGAAGCAGTACCGCGTGCTGAGTGTGTTCAAGAATGGTCCCCGGTACTGGGTGATGGACTGGATCGAACTGCCGGTCGGAACGCAACGCGATTTCGATGGCGTGCAGGCGCGGTGGATGGGCAGGGTATTGCTGCCCAAAGGCGTCAACCTAGGGCAACAAGGTTCGAGCGCGTACAAGCCGACGACCGTCGCACGCAAATCCAGGATGGGCTTCTCGAAGGGACAGCCGGTGTTCATCGTCGAGAGTCCCGACGGCATGCCCTGGGTGATGCAGGCCTACTCGCGGATCGTGGATCCGACGCTGACGTACGGAGATCTGCAGACGCTCGATACGAAACTCAAGCCCGCGCCCGGGTGGAAGTACCGGGTCAAGGTGCTCGACGCCGACCTCGAGATCCTTGCCGTCAACGGCGTCGCGCGGATCGTGCAGGACGATCTGGAGAACACCTACGACGCATGTTTCGAGGACGCCGGACAGAAATCATGCAACATCATGCCTTGATCGCACTCGTATCAATGAGAAAGATGCTACAGGTTCTGCTTCTGGCGATGGGCGCGGTTGCGGTTGCGGCGGCAGATGAGCCGATCAGCGACGCGCGGGGAATGCAGCTTTTGGCCAAATACCATTGCCTCGCATGTCACGCGGTCGACAGTACACTGACGGGCCCCTCATTGCGCGCTGTCGCCAAGAGGTACTCGAGTGATCCAGAGGCTATTGACGACCTCGAGGGAAGCGTTCTAAACGGCAGCAGCGGGGCGTGGGGAGATAGTGCAATGCCCTCGAATGATGTGCCGGATGCAGACCTCAGAGCGCTCATCAATTGGATACTGCAGCTGATGTGATCAAGGATTCGACATGAATGCAAGTCTTGCCCTGCCAGCAAATCGAACGACCGCGCGATCGATGATGATTGCCGTGATGGCGATGAGCACCGCGTTTCCCTTGCTTGCGCAGGATAGCGCGGTTCAAGAGAGGCTTGCCGCCGTCAAGCAGGCGATAGCGGCGAACGCGCAAAAGCTCCATCAGTACCAATGGATCGAAACGACGCAAGTCACCTTGAACGGCGAGCAGAAGCCTGCCACGCAAAACAGCTGTCAATATGGACCCGACGGGACGGTCCAGAAGACGCCAATCGGACCTCCGCCACCGCAGCCGAGCGGTGGACCATTGATGAGAAGAGTGATCGAGAAGAAGCAGGCCGAGATGAAGCAGTACATGGGAGAAGTGAAGAGCGTCTTGGCGCTGTACCTGCCCCCTGACCCCCAGAAAATGGAGCAGGCCAAGCAGGCAGGGAATCTGTCTGTGAATCCCGTGCCCGGCGCCGTGAATTTGATCTTCAAGAACTATGTGCAGCCCGGCGATCAGCTGACCCTCACGTTTGACACCGCTGCAAGAAAGGTCAGCGCCGTGAACGTCAATACCTTCATGGGTGACTCGCAAGACGCGGTGACCTTGCAGGTGCAGATGTCGAGCCTTCCGGACGGCACCAACTACGCGCAGCAGACGGTGCTCAACGCAACCGCCAAGAACCTCGTCGTGACCACGACCAACTCCAATTACCAGAAACTCGGGGGCTACTGAGGAGGCCGAGAGACAGCCGGCGAATCGCCGCGGGCTTCGCTGCTGTCGCGCTATCGGACAAGCAAGTCGAGCATCGGAGGCTTGAGCGGCGGCTTGTTTTCCAGCGCGTGCAAGGCCAGTCCATGGTCAGCGCCGGCTGCTCGCTGGCGGCTTTCGGCGGGTGTTCTACGTCCCGGGTTTGTGCTCTGCCGGTGCGGCGGCTACCTTGTGCTCCACCGGCGCGGCCTTGTGCGTCACTGGCGCGGCGGCTGTCTTGTGTTCGACCGGCTCGCTCACCGCGCCCGTGTGTTTCGCGGCGACTACACCCTTGCTGGAAAACGCGCCCGGCCGCGGAGTCGCAGCGATCGGCGGATTCCCGTGGTTCGCGCTAGCCCGCAAGGCGGAATTGCTGCGCGCCGCTTGCACATGCTGCTGCTGTGCCGCGGTCGGGGGGAGGTGATGCGCGTGCGCGGCGGCTAATTCGGTTGCAGTCGGTTGGGCTTGAACGCCGCCACTGCCGCCGTTGTAGCTCGCTCGATTGACGGTGATGTTATTAACCGTCTTGGTGTAGACATTGGTGATATTGGTCGTGCCGACATTGACCACGGACGTGTTATAGAACAGATGGCCGTCCTGCCAATAGCCACCCTGAAAGCCGCTGCCACCGTACCCGAAGCCGTAATTCACGCCACCATAAAAGCCGACTTGGGCACCCCAATAGCCCTCGTTCCACAAAAAGACGCCGCCATTGCTGCCCCAATACCCGGGAGTCCAAAGATAGCCCGGCTGCGGAGCGAGTACCCACGTGCCCGGCACCCAGTAATAACCGTCGCCGCTCCAACCCCAATAGCCCGGAGTCCAGAGGTAACCCTCATCGGGAATCGCCGGCTGTTCGTAGACCGGAAGTTCCGGGGGCGCCATATTGACCGACATATTGATCCCCACCTGCGCCATGCTCATGACCGGCAGGACCAATAAAAGCAAAGCAGGTATTACCGAGCGCGGCCAGTTCTTTAACATGGGTTTTCTACTCCGAGGACTGCAGTAAGAAAATCGAGACGCAAAATTGCCAACCATCATCAGCCAACGCATCTGATTTTCCAGTTCCGGGAATCTCCGTTGGCCGGTTTGAATGGCTATTGAAGCATCAGCGGCCGAACTTGTCTGGACGCTACCGCACGCAGCCTTGAAACTCGGGCGGCGGTCTTAAGTTCCGTGCCGACCTTGGCCGAGGGATGCCGCGGCACCGCCGGTCAAATTTACGCCGGCGCACTTCCGTTGTCGTTGCACTGCGCGTCGCGCTCGCTGGCGGCGAATCGACCGTTACCACCTCGAATGCCGTCGAAGTTGCTGGAGCTTGCGCAACGACAATCGGTCCAGGAAACTCGCCGTCCGCGGCTGCAGCAAGGCGGCCACTGCCTCTCGACTCTGTCCCGGCCGTTGCGATCAGCTATTGAACTCCGCCATGTGAGTCGCCGCCGGTGCTCGGCGGCAACGGCACGTTTCCTTCAGCCTTCAGCAAATCGCGCAGCATGCTCACTTCCGCGGTGATCGCCGTGTGCAACGCCGGATCCACGTCGGGTGCAAACAGTGGCGAGTGGTTCGAGGGCAGGTGGGTACCTGAGGCCTGGGCCAAAGCCAATTTCTGAGGGTCCGCGCCACCGAGGCTAAGATAAAAGCCCGGAATGCCCTGCTCGACGAAGGCCGAGAAGTCTTCTGATGCGGTGATCGGTTCCGATGCGAGCACGTTGTCCCGGCCCAAAGCGCCCTCCAGGGCAGCCCGCAACTGCCGCGCCAGGGTGGGGTCGTTGTAGACGGCATCGGTGCCCTCGTAGTGGTCGATCGAGGGTGCACGCGGAGCGGCCGCAGCTTCGGCTTCGGCCGTGGTGATCCGCGTGATCGCGGCTAGCACCTGCTTTCTCACGTCCGCTTTGTAGGTTCGCACCGTTAGCCCGAGCTCCGCCTGATCCGGGATGATGTTGTTCTTGGTTCCGGCGTGAATGTACCCGACCGTAATCACGGCCATCTCGCCGGGCTTGACCTCACGTGAGGGGATGGTCTGCAGGGCAAGAATGGTTCTGGCTGCAATGACGATGGGGTCGACGGCCGTATGCGGCGAGGCGCCGTGCCCTCCCTTGCCGAAAATGGTGATGCGCAGCGAATCGGCATTGGTGTCGTAGACCCCGGGAACGACCCCGACTTTCCCCGCCGGAAGTTCGTTTCCCACGTGCAGCGCCAACACGACATCCGGGCGCGGGAAGCGCGTAAAAAGTCCGTCCTTGACCATGCCTTCGGCGCCGCTGACAGTCTCCTCGGCCGGCTGACCGATGAGTATGAGAGTGCCGTGCCAGGTGTCCCTGGTGTGCGCCATGATGTCGGCCGTGGCTACGAGCGCACTCATATGCAGGTCGTGTCCGCACATGTGCCCCACCGACACATCGTTTCCCGCATCGTCCTTCGCGTGGACCTTGCTGGCATACGAAAGTCCGGTTTTCTCCTCCACGGGAAGCGCATCCAGCTCCGTGCGCAGCATGATCGTGCGCCCCCGTCCGTTGTGGAGGAGCGCGACGATGCCGGTGCCGCCGACATGCTCCGTGACGTCGTATCCGAGCGCGCGCAGTTGAGCAGCCAGTTTCGCCGCCGTTCGAATCTCATGGCCCGAAAGCTCCGGGTGCTGATGCAGCTCGACATACAGAGCTTGTGCTGAAGGGTACACGGCGTCGACTTCTGATGAGGCCGCCGCCGGCACCGAAATGATCAGAGCACACGCAATTCCTGGCAACAACCAGTTTGATATCACGATCTGCATCTCCTTTAGCGCAGGACTCAGCAATGAAGTCGCCTCGATCGACATGGTCGCGGATGCTCTTCGGGTTGACAACCAGGAGCAGTGCGGCCCGAGCCGCCGTCACTTGATCGCCGGTGTTCTCGCAAGCGCCTCGGTGGTCGATGCGCACCAGTCATCGATCATTCGCGCATAGCGTTCGGTGTCAAGGAAGTGGTGGACGAACGAGCGCCCTGCCTCGCTCAAAGCGGTGAGAGTGTAACGCACGCTGACATCGGTGCCGCCGCCCGCCCGTTCGGTGCAAATCACGTCAACCAAGCCGATGTTCGACCCGAGCGCCGCGCGCGCATAGCTGACCCTTCCCTCCAGGGGCTCGTATTCAGTGACGATCCAGATGGTTTCCTGGCCGTGTTGGCTTCTCGTGCGAAAAGCGCTGCCCCGCTCCTCCCCGCCGCTCAGCATCTCGGGGTCCCACCCCGGCGCCCAATCGCGCTCGCCGCGCGCGGTAAACAGGGGTAGCACTCGCGAACGTGGTGCCTCGAGATGGAAGCTGCGGACCTGTGTGACGGGCGGTGCCGACATGGCAGAGGATCCTGTATGTTGTGGTACCGTAATACCAATGTACATTACGTGCGGTAGCCTTGCAATCGTGCGATCCTTTGATTCGCTCTCTTGACCCAGGAGCTCTCGATGGCAGCAAAAAAAAAGACTTCGAAGCACGTCGCCGCACACGAGGTCGAGCGCATTCAGACCGGCGTTCGCATGGAAAAGCGTCTATTGAAGGTGCTCAAGGGTCTGGCGGAATACCTTGACCTGTCGCTAGGCGATCTTCTCGAGGGCGTCGTGTTGCACGCGCTGGAAAACAAGCCGCCATTCAAGCCTCTGACGCTTGACAAGGTCGCGCAGTTGCGACGCGTCTATGGCCTGGACCTGGTTGCGGCGGACAGCCATCGCCTGCGCGACCGGGGAGACACCCAAGCGCAGCGATCCTTGCTTGTCCAATAGCGCAACAGCGAAGGCCGCCGCGCTTCGCCAGCTGCCCCTCATCCTCGCCGTATGCGTCGGGTCGGGGCTCGCGCACATCGGCACCAGCACCATGCCATTTCAGATTGGCGCCCCCGTTTGGTGGAAGCGCGCGAGGGCACACACTGCGGGAAGGGACACCCTCGCGGAACAAGGCAGCGGTTCGAGTGGGCAACCGCTCGCTCAAGGCCCATGAGCATTCGACTCTGCAGTATTGCAGCGATCGGACTCGGGCTGTTGTGTGCCCGTATTGTGCAACGTTGGGCTGTTCCTGACCGGGCTCGGCACCTTCGCGATTCTGATGGGGACCATCGAGTATTGGGAGACACTCAAGGACTGCATGAAAAGAAGGATTTTCGGCTCACACGGCCTTCTCTTATCATGGCGCTGATCATGTCCGTGATGGGGGTGTTTCTAT
The DNA here is from genome assembly GCA_052326345.1 of Steroidobacteraceae bacterium. Classification (GTDB taxonomy): domain Bacteria; phylum Pseudomonadota; class Gammaproteobacteria; order Steroidobacterales; family Steroidobacteraceae; genus Bog-1198. The sequence goes on from JBKQOZ010000007.1 coordinate 180,629, forward strand.
TCGTCAGCATTATGACTAAATTGTTCTAAAGGCCCAAATGCAAACCGAGTTGGATCTCGAATCCTGCGCCGCTGCGCTGCTGTTCTGCACCACCTTCCTGCTGTTCGGCACGCTGCGGCCGCTGCGATGGCTCGCTCGCGACGAGCGCAGCGTCATTTCGTTCGGCGCCGGGGTGGCGACCGCCTATGTATTTGTGCACGTCATGCCGGAGCTGAACAGTGCACGCCACGCCTTTGCGGAATCGAGTTCGCTGCCGCTGCGCTATGAAGGTATGTCGATCTTTTATGTTGCGCTGATCGGCTTCCTGGTGTTCTACGGCCTGGATCATCTGCGCAAGCGCGCGCACAAGACCAGCGAGACAGAACAGGTCACAACGGCCTTCAAAATCAGCATCGGGGGTTTCGCCGCCTACGTGGGCCTGATGGCGTATCTGTTGGTGGACAATCTCGAGGACACCCCGCGGTCGGTCGCGTTGTTTGCCTTGGCCGTCGCCGTACATTTCTTGGGAGTGGACCACACTTTGCGCGAAGAATACGGTGCGGTGTACCGGCGGATCGGCCGCTTTGTGCTCGCCGCGATGTCCCTGATCGGCTGGGGGGTGGGTATGTTGGTCACCCTACCGCGCCCCATCCTCGCGCTACTGGTCGCGTTCATTTCGGGGGCGGTGATCATGAACAGTTCGATCATGGAACTGCCCACCGAAAGCAAGGGACGTTTCCTGCCGTTCATGTACGGCGGGCTTGCCTACGGATTGATTCTGCTGCCGCTGGGGTGACGGCGAACCGGCGCCGCGCGCATCCTCTCAGGGCGTGACTTCGGTCCACCCGGCAACATCGCGTGGCGACACCTCGTCACCCGCCTGGCCAGTCATGCATAATCGGACGAAAATCAGCCGCACTCGATCGAGGTCATCGACATCGCCAAAAACCGACTGCTTACCACGGCGCTGTATGTCCTGCTCGGCGTTTTGACGGCAGCGGCCGGCGGCTGGAGTGTGCTCGCCCTCGCCTATGCAGGACCACATGACTCGAGGTTGCGCCTCACGCTGGCCCTCGCCGCCGCAGTCGCATCGCTGGCGACGCTGCTGGCGCTCGCCGTGCCTCGCTTAAGGTGGCCGGCGCTCATCGCTTTCGTGCTGCTGTTCGGATTGCTATTGACATGGTTCAGCCGTTTGACGCCGTCCAACGAGGGCGACTGGCAGCCCGACGTTGCGAAGCTGGCGTACGCCACGATCGAAGGCGACGTCGTCACAGTGCACGATATTCGCAACTTCGACTACCGCAGCGAAACCGACTACACGCCGGCCTGGTACGACAAGCGCTTCGATTTGCGCAATCTGCAGGGCGCCGATCTCGTGGCGGTCTACTGGATGGGACCGGCCATCGCGCACACGTTCATCAGTTTTGCCTTTGCCGGCGGCGAGCATCTCGCCGTTTCAATTGAGACCCGCAAAAGAAAAGGACAGGGCTTTTCCACGCTGCAGGGCTTCTTCCGGCAATACGAACTCATCTACGTCGTAGCCGATGAGCGCGACGCGATCCGGCTGCGTACCAATTACCGCCACGATCCTAAAGAGGACGTGTACGTCTATCGGGTGCAGGCGCCGCTCGATAACGTCCGGCGCGTGTTCATCGAGTACATGAATCGGATCAACGAGCTGCGGGCGCGCCCGCAGTTCTACAACACGCTGACCACCAACTGCACGACCGATATCTGGTTCAACACGCTGGTCAACGAGCAACATCTGCCGTTTAGTTGGAAGATCCTGCTGAGCGGCTATGTTCCCCAGTACCTCTATGAACAGGGTCGGCTCGACACGCGCGTGCCGTTCGCCGAGCTGCAGCAGCGCGCCCACGTCAATGCCCGGGCGCAAGCAGCGGATGCCGCGGTTGATTTCTCGCAGCGCATTCGCGAAGCAGGCCCGGTGCCGACCGGCGACGAATCCGCTTTGCCGCGCGGCGCCGGAGATCTTTAGCATGCGATTGCGCACAGCGGCCGGCCCAGTAGTTTCATGGCTGTCGCTTGCGCTGGTGATCGCTGCCGACACGCTGCCGGCCAGAGCCGACGAGCCTCCCAACACGCCCGAAGCGCCCAAGCGGCCGAAAATCTGTCTGGTATTGTCCGGAGGCGGAGCGCGCGGTGCGGCCCACGTGGGTGTGATCAAAGTGCTGGAGGAATACCGCATCCCGATCGACTGCATCGCGGGCACCAGCATGGGCGCGGTCGTGGGCGCCGCCTATGCGTCGGGTATGAGCGTCGCAGAAATGGAGAAATTCATCGCCAGCATCTCGACCGAGATGCTGTTCAATGACAATCCGCCGCGCGAAGAGCAGTCGATGCGGCAAAAGGAAGACGACTACCGCACGTTTTTCGGCCCCGAGTTCGGCCTGAAGGACGGCAAGCTCAGGCTTCCCAAGGGCGTCGTGACCGGCGTGCAGCTCGAGGCGGTGCTGCGCGGCATCTCCAAGGTCCAGGGCTTTCACCATTTCGATGACCTGCCCATCCCTTTTCGCGCAGTGGCGACTGACTTGGTGACCGGAAAGGCCGTCGTGTTCAGCGAGGGCGAACTGGCGAGCGTGATGCGCGCCAGCATGTCGGTGCCCGGCGCCGTCGCCCCCGCCGAGTACGGCGGCAAGATGCTGGTCGACGGAATGCTCACCAGCAATCTGCCGGTGCAGGTCGGACGCTCTATGGGGGCCGACATCATCATCGCGGTGAATGTGGGCACGCCGCTGCTCGCGCGCGACCAGTTGACCGGCATCCTCGGCGTGACCACCCAGATGCTCAGCATCCTGACCGAGCAGAATGTCGAGGTGTCGATCGCCTCGTTGAAGCCCACCGACATCTTGATCTCGCCGGAGCTTGGAGGCTTCTCGACGGGCGACTTCGACCACTTGCCGGAGATCGAGCCGCGCGGCGAGGCGGCGACGCGGCAGATGGCCGAGCGGCTCCGGCCGCTGGCGCTCCCGCCGGCCGAATTCGCCGCGCTGCGAAAAAAACAGAGTGTCACGCCGTCGCCGGACACGCGGGCGGTCGATGAGATCCGCTTCGAGAATCTCAAGCGCGTCAATCCGCAGGCCGCGCAGGCGGTCATGGAGACCAAGACCGGTCAGCCGATCGATCAGCAGGTCCTCGACGCCGACATGCGCCGCCTGTACGGGACCGGGGATTTTGAGCGGGTAGACTATCGGTTCCTCGAGGAACCGGGCAGGCGAGTGCTGGCGGTGGACGCCGTCGAGAAAGGCTGGGGCCCCGATTATCTGCGGGTGGGTCTGGGGCTATCGAGCGATTTCAACGGCGACTCATTCTTCAATGCCCTCGCCAGTTATCGCATGACCTGGCTCAACGCCCTCGGTGCGGAATGGCGCACCGATGCTCAGGTGGGGCGCACCTCCGACCTGTCGACCGAGTTCTACCAGCCGCTCGATACGCGGGGCTTGTTCTTCGTCGCTCCGAACCTCTCCGTGGGGCGGCGCACGGAGGTCATTTATCAGGGCAACGACCGAATTTCAGAATACGACATCAACACCGCCCTTGCGGGTGTGTACGTCGGCACTCAGCTGGCCCAATACGGCGAATTCCGGCTCGGGGTCGTGCGCGGTCAACTCAAGCCGGCGCTTGACATCGGCCCGCAGACTCTTGCCCCGCAGGCGTCCAACATATCGCAGGGAGCCTTTACGGCACAGCTCGTGTTCGATCAGATCGACAGTGTGCGTTTCCCGCGCTCCGGCTGGGGCGCCGAGTTCAACGTCTACGACTCGACCGGCGAGCTCGGCGCCGACCAGCGCTACATCAAATGGGACAGCAAGGGGATGGCGGTCTATTCCTTTGGCGAGCACACGCTCAACTTCTCCTTCAAAGCCGGCGGCAGGATCGGTTCCGACACGCTGCCGTTCTACGATCAATTCCAATGGGGCGGATTCCTCGAGCAGTCCGGCTACGCCACCGGTCAGCTGCTGGGACAAAATCTCTGGTTTCTGCGCGCCATGTATTACCGCCGGATTTTGCAAGGAACCTTATTCGAGGGGGCCTTCGGCGGCTTTTCGATCGAATCGGGTAAAGTCGATGAACCCCTGGTGGCGGGCAACCCGGACAACGAACTGTGGTCGGCGAGCCTGTTCCTCGCCGTGGACACGCCCATCGGTCCGGTTTACCTCGCCTATGGGCGCGCCGCGGCCGGTCTCGGCAGTTTTTATTTCTATCTGGGACGACCGTTTTGAGCCGCTCGTCATCGCTGGTTGCGGCGCTGCTGTTGCTGCTCGGCGGCTGCGCAGCGCACCCAATCAACCCGCCGATCGCGCAAGTGGACTTGGGCACGGGGTATCGCTATGAGACCCGACAGGTGCACCTGCGCGACAACGACAAGTCGACCCTGGTCATCCTCGCCTTCTCCGGCGGCGGCACGCGGGCGGCCGCATTCTCGCACGGCGTCCTCGAAGCCTTGCGGCGCATGCAGGTCGTCGGACCCACGGGCAGGAAGGTTCGCCTGCTCGATATGAGACTTACCGGGAGTTCATATTAATGGTCCAACGTGCTCTCCGCCTGATTGTGACGGAGATGTTAACCGCTGCCTGATGCGCGACATGTAGCCGACGGTTGAGCTTAGGCTCAGGACCGGCTGCCGGAAAGTGGCTTGGCTCGATCACGGCACAACGATGTCGGGGGACGGCCCGGGTATACCGGAAACGTAATCGCGATATCGGAATCGCTAAGCCTTCGACGCTTCTAGTTGCGGGTGAGGCGATCCGCGGATATGGCGACGACGCTGTTGGTCAGCGTCGTGCGAGTGGAGGCGCTTGCCGCCGGCTGCGTGATCACCAATGTGGTGCCAGGTTCGACCACGGTGGCCAGCTTAGCGAGGAACTCGGACGGAATGTTGAAGGCGGCGAGCAGTTCTGCGGTGGATACGGTGTTCTCTTCCTTCCCCGAGGCTCGCCTGTCGCTCGAACCGAGAAGCGGGTGTTGGAACCATGTGACGCCGTAGGACTCCCCCTCTGGAATATCATTGGCGCGGGTCGCAATGATATGTTGTGCGTGACAATCGACTATGAACGCGAACGGATGACGGATGCACTGGCTCTTACACTCTCGGCCGGGGGTTGTGCTGGTCTTCGGCGTGCTGTTGCTCGCGCTGGATGTAGGCCGCTCCATCTGGGCGCGGGTGGGCTTGGCGCGTCCAAGCGCGGAATACCGGCCGGACCCTGCGCAGTACGCGGACCTGACATGGCCACCAGGCGCGGATTTGGAGCGCGGCGCGCCGCTAGGGGCGCGGGTATTCGCGCGACACTGCGCTGTTTGCCACGGTCCGAACGGACGCGGGAACGGTCCGGCCGCACCATCGATTTTTCCACGTGCTCGCGACTTCTCATCCGGCAGCTTCAAGTACAAGTCCACCGCGGCCGGCGAGCCGCCCACCGATGAGGATCTCCTGCGCACGGTCCGCGACGGCCTGCCTGCCAGCGCGATGCCGTACTTTGCGGGACTACTCTCGGCCGAGGAGTTGAACGCCGTCGTAGCGCAGGTGAAGTCGTATTCAAGCGCGTTTTCGCGACCCGGCCGTCCCATCGAAATCCCTGCTGCGATCCCGAGTTCGCCAGAAAGTGTGGCGCGCGGAAAGGCGCTGTTTGCCAACCAAGGCTGCGCCGCGTGCCACGGCGACGCCGGCCGCGGCGGTCAGCGTTTCGATGATGGATCGGGCCACGCGGTGTTTGCGCGCGATCTCACTGCGCCCTGGGATTTCCGCGGCGGCAGTCGGCCCCAGGACGTCTGGCGGCGGCTGACTACCGGCATCATGCCGGGGCCTATGCCCGCCTACGCGGATGTGCTGCCGGCCGCCGCCCGCTGGGACCTGGTTAACTTCGTCGCCTCGCTCGCTCGCACGCCGGCATGGGAGAAGGGCGGCAGCTTCGGCGGTGCGGGATTCGCCGCGGATCCGACCCAGCGCGGAGACTACATTACCCGCTGGGAGATGTGCGGCCTCTGCCATACCCAAATCGATCGAACCGGGATTTACAACGTTGACGGAGCGTTCCTCGCCGGGGGTATGCGCGTCGGCTACTACCCGCACGGCTACTCGGTGAGCCGCAATCTCACTTCGGATCCTGAGACGGGCCTGGGTCACTGGACTGTGCCGCAGATCGTTCGCGCGCTACGTAACGGCCAGGCGCCAGACCGGGCCCTCAACCCGTTTGATATGCTCTGGGCTCAGTTCCACAACTTCACCGACGAGGACGCGACGGCCATCGCCACCTTCCTCAAGACGGCATCGCGGCCGGTGCATAACCCGATCCCGCCGAAGCTCGCCTATGGACTGGTGGAGACCATCGCAATGAAGTTCACGCGCCCGCTGCCGGCGACCCGTCCCAAGGCGCTGACCTATGGCGATGGCAATTTCGCCGTCGATCCCACAAGGGGCTCGCCGGCGCGTGTTCAAACTGTGCTCGTCGATGTGCAGTGGATAATACTGATACTGGCGCTTGTGCTGTTCGTGCGCGCGGGCCCGCGCCCGGGGATAATGGGGTTGATCGGGGGCGTGCTGGCGTTCGCGGTCGCTGGCGTGCTGCTGTTCGTTCTGTCCCAATGGCCAAGTATCCGCAATATGCCGCCTGATCCGCTGGTGAAGGCAGTGAACGCGGGCGATGTCAAGCCGGATACCCGCGACATGCCCGCCGAGCGCGTTCGCATGGTGGAGCGTGGCCATTATTTGTACTCAGTGAGCTGCGCCATCTGCCACGGCACCGACGGCAGAGGCGGTACGCCGATCAGCTGGAGACCATTTGGCACGCTGTGGACCCGCAACATCACTGCGCACCCGCAAGCGGGCGTCGGCGCCTGGACCGACACGGAGTTGGAACGCGCCATTCGCAGCGGCGTCAGCCGGGACGGTAGGCAGCTCCATTGGCAGGGCATGACCTGGGACCAGCTTTCCAACCTCGACGAGGAGGATCTACGCGCGATCGTCGCCTACGTGCGGCTGCTGCCGCCGGTGAATCGTCCAGTTCCCCTCCCGCGTCCGCCATCGGCGGATGACTGCGAGACCTACACCTTTTATCTTGAGACGAGCGACCAGCCCGGCTGCCGCTGAAGTCATCTGCGTGAAGGTGCGTCGCTGAAACCCCACGGCTCAAGCTATGTGTTGCTAGATGATGAGCGAGGCTCTTGGTTCAGTCGCGGCATCGGAGCGCAAAGCGGTACGACATTTATCCTGCGTGCCTAACGCAACTCGCGGCGTGATATCCCACGGATGTCCCTCACGCATCGCAGCTGCTTGAGCAGCGTAACGTAATCTTTCGATCAGCCAATGAAGGAGCGCATCGCGCGATCTGCGCATGTCACCGGCATTTTTATGCCTCGGGTCGGAAGGGTTGGGGTAAGCGAAGCGAGCAGGATCACTCGGTATTCCACCGAACGGATACAACGCTATTGCATCTCGAGAAACAGCACGATTTCGGAACCTCATTGCGGCACCCTCTGCCAAACGGAATATGCAATCGTGCCGCTGCCCGACGCATTTGCAGGCACCGAGTAGGTCAGAGTGCCATCTTTGAACGTGTAGTCGCGCACCTGTTGAGTTCCCTCCCAATTGGGATAAGAGGCGGCTTCGATATTGAAAATCAGCTTGCCTCTGATCGGATCGACTACGGCGCGACCGATATGGGTGCTCGAACCCAAAACGGCCTCGGCGTATTCCTCCGGTGTACCTTTTTTCTTGTCGCCCGAGGCAAATTTAGGCCTGTCGGGGCGGAAGATCTGTATCGAATAGCGCCCGACTTTATCAACCATCAGCAGACCGTTTGGATGTTCACCGTAGTTCGTGGTGCGCGTCCCATCAGCAAGGATCTCGTATGCGGCCGTCATCACCCAGGTGCCTTCCAGAGAAAAAGGTCGTGCCTCGGCAGCCATGCCAAAGGTACCCACCGCCATCAGGATTGTCGCGAGGCCTATAGAGTTTATGCGGTCGCGTGATTGGGTCGACATGGAGTTTCTCCGTGCTTGAATATTGAAACCTGTTAAAGCGGTTACATACTAACATGAACGCGTAACCTGTCAAGCCGGTTTCACGAGTGCTATGATGCGATGTGATTGGAGCTATCGAGCGACTTAATGGAGGTGGGCTGTCGTGGGAAAGGTGAAAAAACCCGAGATCCGGGATGGTTTTAGGTTCCGCGGCGGCCATGTGGCGCTGGATCTGGCTGCTACACTCGCCGCTCGCCTGAAACCGTCACCGCGGGAGCTCCTAGCCCATCCGAGCGATCTTGCGCGTTGGTTGGTCGCCGCGGAACTTACCGACGCTATTCCCGAGGTGGCACAAGCCGACGTGGCTCTCGCCAGAACGTTGCGCGAAAGCATCTACAGCTTGGCCCTTGCGCACATTCATCGAAAGGCACTACCCGATGAAGCGCGCCGCAAGCTAAATCGATTCGCCGCAGAAGCGTCCGCTGTTCCGCAACTTGGCAAAGACAGCCGGATTCATATTTCAGGGAAAACCCAAGAATTACTGGCCTCTATCGCGCGGGACGCAATACTCCTGTTTGGCGGCGAAACGGCAACGCGCCTACGTCAGTGTGAAGGGGAGAGCTGCGCGCTTTTGTTTCTCGATACTTCGCGCTCTGGCGAGCGCCGATGGTGCTCCATGTCCGGCTGCGGCAATAAATCCAAGATCGCCGAGTTTCGGCGGCGTCAGCGATTGAACTCATGATTTACACACTTGCTAGACGGGCCAATACTGGAAGATCAGCGAATCGAAATAGCTTCCCGTTAGCTGCCGTTCAGCAGGATTGCTGAATACCTTACGCCGAGGAATATCACCAACAGTATCTAGCGAAGAATCCAAAAGGCTACTAGGGAACTTTACGCACCGGGGCGAACTGACCGCAGCCGATCCATGATTCGCGGCCAGTTCGCCCCCCGCTTCCAAGACGCCGACAACCAATCCGCTGCCGCTAATTCCCATGCTCTTGGCGGACAGAAACAATCTAGTCGATGATTATTGCGCCGACGTTGCGCTGCGGTGTTGATTCTGTAACCGCGAGAGTCGTCAATCGACAAGAGGGGCGGAGACCGCTTCGCGGCTTTGGTGCGACCGGCTCAGGACCGGTCACATGCAGTCTTTGGGTTTCGCATGCAGCGATAAGCAGCTGGGGCCGAAGCGTTAGTTCGTGTCCGTGCGTGTCTTGCATAATGCGGTCCGTACGTTCCGGTATGCGAGCACGGATAGAAAGCCGCGCACTTTCGAGTTCGCCTCTAGTTTGGCAAATTCACGCTCATACAATTCTTTGACGTGCGCAGCTTCGCGGCCAGTTTCCCGCGCGAGAGCTTCTACGATGGATGTATCCTGTCCGGACGCGGGGCCGTCACGGTCACCAGCATTCATATTTAGAAACCCCAATGTGATTCAACAGTCGTTTTACCGACGATCCGCGTTCGCGGCAATTTTATTGAGCTACAAGTGTACTACAAGCATCAACCAGCACACGTTGAATGCGGCGACGCCGCATTCTTGCACCTTCGTCTCCCCCATCAGCGACGCCATTTTCGGGTTGATCCCGTCAATCGTCGCATTCCTACTATCCCCAATCCCGGGGGGTAACCCTGTGCATAACCACCGTTTGTAACCAGAACGTCAACATGATTCAGCAGCTTATGCAATCTGCTTATATTTTGACCACGCACAGCTGGTCCTCACAGAAGGAAATCACAGCGGGGGCGGAACGCGGCTTCCACACCAATCAGATTTGCCGTCTTGAAAGATGCCGCTCACACGACCGCCAACTATGGGTCCGTTCTGAGACGCCCGTGCCACTGGGTGGGGTTGGAGCTTTAGCGCGAAAGACGCGCAGCCTAAATAGGGTATCGATTGTCGTCAAATTAAATGTTTGGTCATACGCCTGGTTTGTCGCATGTCAGGTGTCGAAAGGCTTAACGTTTTTGCTACACAGCACCCTTTCGTGTAGCGATTCGAAATGAAAGAACCTGATCGGGCTGCCTCGCTGCTGCGCGTGCGCGGCAACCGGATCGTTGTCTGGCCACCACTCGGTTAGCGCGAGATTTGCATCGGGGACGTCTGCGGATATGTCATGCAAACGTCACATACCGAAGCAGGGTGAATCCTCCTCTCGTTTTTCATTGGCATCAATCGCTGCGAATGACTGAACGCGAAGCCGCCCGAGGGATTCGTGGGCATGTTCGATGCCATGAGAACTCCCCTGAAGGGCGGCGTGCGCTGCCCCCCGGGGAGCGATACGCCGAAGGCGACCCCGACAGCGTTGGCCCGATTATCGCGCATTCGTGATTTCAAAATTATGGCACCAAGCCCATTTCGAATTGATGTCCAATGTGCTTGGATGTTTGCCGTGCTACGAGCGACGTGACCCGTGCCCGCCACGACTTGGGCGGCGACTTCCGGCCACCTTCGGACCTTCGGATATGCGATCCACTTGCTCCAGAGCGGCCGTTCGCGACCTGCGATAAGCTGCCGCAATGCTTCTCCACCTCGTCGAATTAACTTCCAGTTGCTCGAATCGGCCCCACTCGGGTAGATGGTAAAGCCCGTACGGTATTCATGCAGGCCGTCGGGCGAGCGTTATGACCGTGTCAGCACAAAGATTGTGCCTCCGATCATGACGTTCCTCTCCTTACGTAAGTTCACCTGCTCCGAGAGCTCAATGACGAATCCGTGCCTGGACGCCAGCTCGCGCACGTAAGATGTACTATGCGCATAGCGGCGGGTCGGGAGCAGTTCAAACGAGCCTTGCGCTAGATGTTCCACTGAAAACACGAACAACCCATTATCAGCTAAGATCCTCCTGGCGGCTTTAAAGGCAGGTTCTAGGTTGCCGACGTAGATGAATACGTCGGCCGATAAAACGATGTCAAAAGTGAGTGATTCCGTTGCCGTGCGCTCAAGCCAAGCCACGATCTCATCGCAATCCAATTTGCTGTAGATTTGTTTGCGCCTGGCTTGTTCAAGCATTTTCGGCGACAAATCCACACCGTCGATTTCGGTCACGATATCCTTAAAGTGTGCTCCTATCAGTCCGGTCCCGCAGCCAAGATCAAGCGCATGCTGGAAGCGGCGCTCATCGCGAGTCAGCCGACCAACAGCTTCTCGCATCAACTTCGGTATCGAGTAACCCAATGCGCCAACGAGATGAGTGTCGAACCGCGACGCGTAGTCGTCGAATAAACTTGTAACAGACGCACCGGGTATCGGTCCCACGTCTTCTCCGCTCCAGGCCGCCAGCAGGTAGCTTGCCATGGGATTTGTCGTCCCGAGATCGATGGCTTTCTTATGGCGGTCAGCAGCCTCAGTCAGTTCGCCCTTGTTCATAGCAAGTACACCCAAGTTAAAGTGCACCTCGGCGTAATTAGGGCAGATCGCTAGTGCGCGATGGTAGCTCTCTATTGCTTCGGCGGTACGTCCCAAATCGTCAAGCGCATTCCCCATCGCCACGAACGCATCCGCAAAGTCAGGTTTGATGCGAATAGCAATTCCGTAGTTGCGCAAAGCCTGTTCGTATTCGCCGGCGCGACAATTGAGATTTCCCAGATTAAAGTAGGCTGCTGCATAATGCGGGTCGCAGGCCACGGCGAGTTGATAGGCGTCACGAGCCTCCTCGATACGGGCACTCGCAAGTAGGATGTTGCCGCGGTTCAGGTGAGCCCTCGCGCATCGCGGATCCGCCTGGACGGCAGCTTCGTAACATTCCATTGCCTCTTCAGGTCTTCCCTGTTCCTCCAACGCATTACCCTTCTCGATGAGTGCAACCACGGAGTCTCCTGCAGTTACTGGGGCGCTGTTATTACTGGCTCCGCTGGTCAGGTTCATGGTGGTGTCCCGATTCGGTCCGTTTGTCAGGCTGAGAATAATGGTGGCAGAGAATATGTGAAAGTGACGCCTGTCACGGGTGCAGAATTCCTCTGATCGAACCGACTCGATTTCCGCGGTTGGAGACTACCCAACCGGACGTTTTGGCACCGGGCCGGTCAAGGGCCAATGCCCCAAAGTCTCAACTGGACCGAAAATCGGCCAGCAGGTCACTCCCAGGAGAGCCGAACGCTTTCCTACCGACCGCATCACTCGAGCCGTATCGATGGCCACCAGCAGTGCCAAGGGTTCGCCGACACCAATCGTTGTTATCGCGGCCATGCCGCCTAGACCTCAACCCTTGTCGACGATCCAGACAATGACTAAAGCGATAAGCGCTAATGAAACGACAATCAGTTTTAAAGATGGAGCGCCGCACAACTCGCTGCGGGTCGACCGGCAGCTGCTGCTTCAGCCCAGCGCGAGTCGACTCTGGGTGGCGGCGGTATCAATCTCCGGCGCCTGCGCCGGATGAGTATGGATGCTGATCAGCTGCTCGAATTCCTTCGCCGGCAGCGCTGCGCTGAAATGAAACCCCTGGTACTGATCGCAGCCGAGCTGCTGCAGCATTGCGACCTGCTCCTCCGTTTCAACGCCCTCAGCAACCACTTTCAGATTCAGACTGTGAGCGAGGGAGACCATGGCACGCACGATGGAGGCATCCTCCGGGCGGCTGGTCATCTCTTTCACAAAGGTGCGGTCGATCTTGAGCTTGTCGATCGGGAAGCGCCGTAGATAGCTCATGCTGGAATACCCGGTCCCGAAATCATCCACCGAGACCAGCACGCCCAAACGGCTTAAGCTCTCCAGTATGTAGATCGATTGCTCCGCATTGCTCATCACCGCGGTCTCCGTCAGTTCCACCTCGAGAAACCGCGGCTCGAGTTCCGCAGCCATCAGGGCGCTGCGGACCGTTTCGAGAAGACTTCCCAGTCGAAATTGCGAAGGCGAGAGATTCACCGCGATACGCAGTGGGCGGTCTGCGTGCCGCTGCCAGAGTTTTGCCTGCCGGCAGGCTTCCCTTAGGACCCACTCGCCAATCGAGTCGAGCAACCCACACTCCTCGGCAATGGGAATGAAATCCGCCGGCAGCAGCAGCCCGCGCTCGGGATGTCGCCAGCGGATCAGGGCTTCCGCGCTATGCACCCGGCCGGAAGCCGTGTCGACTTTAGGTTGGTAGTGCAGTTCAAATTGCCCGGCAGCGAGTGCCGCGTGCAATTCGCTCTCGAATTTGACCCGATCCCGTGTGGAGGTGCTCGTTGAAGTGGCAAAGCACTGGTAGGTGCCGTGCGCGCTCTGCTTAGCGCTGTACATGGCCGCATCGGCGTGCGCGAGCAGCATCTCGACGGTGACCCCGTCGCCGGGATAAAAGGCGATGCCGATGCTTGCGGAAGTTCGCACGTCGACTCCCTGTAAGCGGATCGGCGGTTTCAGGACCTCAATCGCCCGGGTGGCCATCGCGAGAACCTGATCCCGGGTCTGGATCGATGCCATCACGATCACGAATTCATCGCCCCCAAGACGCACTAGCGTGTCCATGCTGCGCACGGCGCCCTTCAGGCGCTGCGCGACCTCATTCAGCAGCTCATCGCCTGCGCGGTGCCCCAAGGAGTCGTTGATCACCTTGAAGCGATCGAGATCGAGCAGAAGTACGGCAAATTCGTGTTGTTCGCGGGTGGCGTGAGCGATTGCTTGTTCGAGCCTGTCGTGCAGGATGACCCGATTGGGGAGCCCGGTGAGCACATCGTGGGTGGCGAGCTGCTGCAATTGATGGTTTGCCGCCTCAAGTCCCTTCGTGCGCGCCGCGATGACGTGCTCCAGATCCTCCACATGGCGCCGGAGCATCCGTTCGTTGTGCCATTTGCGGCATAAGGAACTTGCCGCCTGCAGCACCTCGATCGATTCGAACGGTTTTTTCAGGACCAGGAGCTTGTCGGAAGGACCGAGCCGGGAGCGCAGCTCCGACCACCCGTACTCCGTATAGGCCGAACAGATCACGACTTGTACATCCGGATCGACTTTCCACAGCTCTTCGATCGTCTTTAAACCATCCCAGCCTGGCGGCATGCGCATGTCAATGAAGGCCACGGCAAAGGGACGGCCCTCAACCCGTGCCCGTCGAGCGAGCTCCACACCCGCCGCACCCTGAAGCGCACTGTCGAGCTCAAAGCGCGAGTCCTCGTTCTGCGGGAGCACGTCCCCCAGCAATAGCGCCTCCTCCGCGGCGAGTGCTGTGTCCGCGTTGCTATCTCGGCTCAGAATCTTCTTGAAGTCCTCGTGGATGACTGGGTTGTCATCAATCGTGAGCACCCGATGAATCAGGGGTCCACCGAAGGAGGTCATAGCGAGTCCTTCGCGGGAGTGATTGGTAGTTCGAGCCAAAACGTGGCTCCGCACCCCGGGCCATCGCTGGCGACCCGCAGTGAGCCTTTGAGCTCCTGAGCGGCGAGCGCTGCGCTGTGCAGTCCAAACCCATGGCCGCTGGGGCGGGTGGTGAACCCGTGGCTGAAGATTCGAGTCATATTCTCGGTTGGGATTCCCACGCCGTTGTCGACCACCGCGATCGCGACCCCGAGTGCACACCGTGTGACCCGAATCGTGATGCGTTTGTCGCTTCGTCCCGAGTCCTCGCAGGCATATTTGGCGTTGCGGATGAGATTCACCAGAATCTGCAGCACCCGGTGTTTATCTACCGTGATGGCGGGCACCTCCTCAAATTCGCACGTGAGCGTGACCCCGTGGCGGGAGAACGCTTCTGCATTCATCCGCACACTGTCGTTTACCAGATCCGCGACAGCCACACTCTCCACCACACCGCCGTGCGTCGCATAGCTCTGCTGCATCCTGACAATGTCCTTCATGTGCTCGACACTCTTGACCAGCGATGCCAATTCCGTAAGTGCCGCCTCGCGATCCGCTAGGAGCTGCGAAGAGAGCTGTGCAAGGTAAGTGGGCAGTCGTTTCCCCCGCTCGTCACTCGCAATGAAGGATCCGAGTTGATCGCCTTGCTCTTCGAGCATCGCGGCGACTCGGGCGAGTCCGGAAGCCTTGGACGTCCGCATCCGCTCATCTAGCATGTTCGCGGACACGTTGACGCTGTTCAAGACGTTGCCGACGTTGTGGAGCACACTGCTGGCAACTTCAGCCATTCCCGCCTGACGGGAGGCACGCATCAGGGCTTGATGAGCCTCCTGCAACTCGGCCTGTGCCCTTAGAAGCCGCGAGCGCATGAGCTGGAACCAAGCCGCGGCCGCGGCCAGCATCAGTGTTGCACTCACAACTACGAGCAACAGGGTGCGCAAGCGCAGTGCAGCGTCTGAGGAGGTGTGCTGGATCGTCGCAGCGAGATTCATTAGCTGCGTCTGCAATGCCTTGGCGTTGTCCGCCGCGAACAGGTGCGCGCGCTCCGCCGCGGCATAGTACTCACGGCCTTCGGGCGAGAACGTGGTGTCTGCGGTAGCGGAATCCACGTAGGTCTGGCCCGTGAAAGAGACGACCGGATCGACCACCGAGCGGTATTGGTGCCACAGCCAGAGCGCCCGGGCGAGCTGCGGCGAGTCGTTTCCGGAGTCGGAAAGCTGCCCAAGATCATGATCGAAACGCCTGACAGTGTTCTGCAGATCCGCGAGCGCTTGGCCGGAGTCGGCGCGAGCCTCGAGACGGTCGCACAGTGCACTTAGCTGACCGGAGATCTCCTCGGGGTAGTTTTGCAGAGCGCTCGCAGCCTGCAGTGCATTGATGCTCGCACGGATGTGCGTGACGAGCCGATAGCCGAAGAGCAGCACCAGGCCCATCGCGAGGGTTAGCGCGAGACCGATGGCGGCCGTGACCAGCTGGCCGCGACGCTCGCTCCCTGAGCGACTCATGTGAAGCTTGTCCGGCTTTCCTCGAGCGGCTCGAAGCGCACCATGGCTTGATCGCGAAGCGCTCTCCACGAGCGGGTTCAAGACCGGGATGGGCGCTCGAGCGCCTGCAGCCGGCGCGGAAATAGGGCTTGGCGCGGTGCTATGCTGCCGCGATGGCTCAACGCTCACCGCTTCCTCCTACTTCTTCGTAATGCCGTAGTCCGCACTGATATATCGACCGCAAGATCCATAAGGCTGCAGTTCGCATGCACCATAATATGGTTTGGATCACGATGTGAACTGTGAACCCGGATTACGTTTTTTAGAACGAGCTGTGACGCAGATGCCATTTCCGCTTCCTGACGGCGCAAGCAAGCGCTATAGGCCTGGTGTTCAAGCGTGAGCCATTCACGATGCCGCCGCCCTCGCCGTCATGGCACCAAGTGTGGTCTCTCGGGAAACTGCGCCGCCGCGCCCCTCGCCCATTCTCCCGGACGACAGCTAGAATCCATCTCAAATCTCAAAAGTGGCCCGAGGAGGATGCAGATTGCCGCGAATCAACGCCCGGGAGTCACCTGAGTTGCAGCGCTTGGGAATTAGCGGGCTTCAATATCGACCAGCGCATCCAGGTCGAGTCCCCGCGTACGGCCCGTGCAAACCCTCTGTTGTTGTTGCCGTTGTCGCCTCTGGCATGAGCGCTCGCCCCCTGATTCGGTCTGTCGGGTCTTTAGCGAACCAACCGGGCCTCTATGGCCGAAGAATTCGCAGCGCCTGAGCCGTCTTCGTGCTGGTCTTCCTGTTTCACGGTGCGCCTTTGCCGATGGGTGTAGGTGGCGTCCCGGTCACGTTTTTCGGGTAGTCCGGACTCAGGCTCTGTATGAAATGCACCAGATCCCAAGCCTCGGCGGGGCTTATTGAGTCGGCGAACGAAGGCATCGGTGTGCCGTTTAGGCCGGCAATGAACACTCGGTAAATGTCGGATCCGTTGTTGCCGCATTTGACGTGGCCTTTAGTGAAGTCATACGGCACGATCTCGTTTCCCCAATCATCCTTGAGATCATCTGCAGACGGACCATCACCATGACCTCCGTCACCGTGGCATTGGGCGCAGTTGAACTTTTGGTATACGGCCTCGCCGCGGGTTACGGATTCGGCCGTGTACGGCGGCTCAGGCGGAATGGTAATCGGGGCCTCGGGCTTCTCGGTCGCAAAGCGTGGCGAGAAGGTCTTGATGTAGGCGATGACATCGAGCCTTTGCCGGTGGGTCAACGAAGTGGAGAAGCTCGACATGGACGTGCCAAACAGACCATTGACCAAGATTTTTTCAAGGTCTGCGTCGGTCGGCAACGAGCCCGACGGCGTGCTGCGCCACTTAAATGTGCCCTGTCGGAAATCGCGCGGCACTGGGGTGGTATCTTCGCTATAGTGACCCTTGCCGTCGCCCTGTTCTCCATGGCAAAGGGCGCAATACTGCTCATAGACGACCTTCCCCTGATGCACGTCTCCCACGTCGTCCTGTGCCAAAACCACGCGCGTCATGATCAACAGCGTGACCAGGGCCGGGAGCAGCGTCGCTATACGGCCGTCAGGGCGCAAGTTCCCGCCAAAATCGTCAAGCTCGAGTTAGTATTCATGCCAAGTTGTGCAGTGCAAGCCGCATTTGCGGGCGAAAAGCAGTGGCACCTCGAACCGTTCAGGGCGTCTTTGTGGCCACGAGTTGGATGGCTACGGTCGCCGTTTTGCCAGCAGACACCGTGACCGAGGTCAGTTTCTCACCGGCAGCTTCGTGCCAAGCGACGAGTGTGTAGGTGCCTGGCGGCACGTCTTTGATCGTGAAGTG
>JBKQOZ010000008.1:0-8699 GCA_052326345.1 Steroidobacteraceae bacterium
TGCCGCAACCCGGATTCGAACTGGGGACCCACGCATTACGAATGCGTTGCTCTACCAACTGAGCTATTGCGGCATGTCAATTAAAGGGGCGGGCATTCTAACCCGCGGAGCTATCGGACGAAAGGCTGCCGGTGCGTTTGGCGACTTCGCGCAGGGTGCGCGGCAGCGCAAAGATCACATGCTCCTCGCGGCCCTTCAATTCCTCGGCCACTTCGCCGCCCCACTCGCGCAGCTGGCTGATGACGCCCTGGACCAGGATTTCCGGCGCCGACGCACCGGCCGTCACGCCGATGGTGTTCGCGCCGTCGAACCACTCGCGGCGCAGATGCTCCGGGCCATCGACCAGGTAGCCGGGAATTCCGGCTTTGTCGGCCATTTCACGCAGTCGATTCGAATTGGAGCTCGACTGAGAGCCGACCACGACCAAACGGTCGCAGCGCCCGATCAGATCCTTGACCGCGTCCTGGCGATTTTGCGTGGCGTAGCAGATATCCTCCTTCACCGGCGCCTTGAGCCCTGGGTAACGGCTGCGCAGCGCCTCGACGATGGACGCGGTGTCGTCCACCGACAGGGTCGTCTGCGTCACGAAGGCCAGATGCTCGGCATTGCGCACTTTTGCGCGGGCAACGTCCTCGACCGTCTCGATCAGATAAATACTGCCGCCGAACGAGGTGTCGAACTGTCCGATCGTGCCCTCCACCTCGGGATGCCCGGCATGGCCGATCAGAAATACTTCGCGCGCCTCGCGCGCATAGCGCGTGACTTCCATATGCACCTTGGTCACCAGCGGGCAGGTGGCATCGAACACCTTCAGCGAGCGGTGCGTCGCCTCCATCTGAATGGCCCGTGAGACACCGTGTGCGCTGAACACGACGGTCGCGCCGTCGGGCACCTCGTTGAGCTCCTCGACGAACACCGCACCGATGGTGCGCAGCCGGTCCACCACGTATTTGTTATGGACCACTTCGTGGCGCACGTAGATCGGCGCCCCGAACAGATCGATCGCGCGCTCCACGATGTCGATGGCGCGATCGACGCCGGCACAGAATCCGCGGGGATTGGCCAATAGAATTTGCATTGGATCACGCCCTCGCTTTGTTGCGTTTGGAATCGAGCAGCGCGTCGAGCAGCAGGCACGCGGCGCCGACGGTGATCGCCGAATCCGCCACGTTGAATGCCGGAAAATACGCGCGATCCCAGTGAAAGTGGATGAAATCGACCACATGGCCGAGCCGGATGCGGTCGATGACGTTGCCGAGCGCGCCGCCGAGCACCAGCGCGAGGCCGGCGGCCAGCAGCCCGTGGGTGCCGCGCGGCAGGCGGCACAGCCACGCCGTGATCGCAATGCTCACGCAGACGGCGAGTCCGATGAACAGCCAGCGCTGCCAGCCTGACGCGGAGGCGAGAAAGCTGAAGGCGGCGCCGACATTGTGCATGCGGGTGATGTCCAGAATGGGCAGCACGGTGGTAAACTCGAATTCGCCGAAATGCTGCGTGATGTAGCTCTTGCTGAGCTGATCCGCGAGCACGATGAACGCGGACAGTAACAGCCACGTGGCGCCACTGCCACGTTTCTCTGTGGCGGTCATGCGAATATCCGCTCCTCGCCCGGTCCTTCGACGTTGACGACGCAGCGCGCGCAAAGTTCCGGATGGCGCGGGTCGATGCCGACATCGCTGCGCAGGTGCCAGCAGCGCACGCACTTGGGCTGTGTGCTCGGCTTGACGGCGATCCACACCCCCTCGGCCTGGGTCGGCACGGCATTCGCAGGGGGCGCATCGGCCTCGAACAGCCGCGCCTGGCTGGTGATCAGCAAAAACCTCAGCTCGTCGTGCGGCGCCGCGAAACGCTGCGCCTGTTCATTCGACACGAAAACCGACACCTCCGCCTCGAGCGGTGCGCCGATCTCTCCCGCCGATCGCAATCGCTCCAGTTCGCGCGCCACATCGGCCTTGAGCGTGATGTACGCGGGCCAATCGATGTCGGAGGCGCGCTCCGCGCCGGCGGGAAACTGGTGCCATGTGTTGAGGAACACCGATTCGTTGCGCGCGCCGGGCATGAAACTCCAAACCTCATCGGCGGTGAAGCTCAGGATGGGGGCGAGCCAGCGCACCATGGCATCGGCGACGTGGTACATCGCCGTCTGCGCGGAGCGGCGTGGCAGGCTCTTCGCACCGGTGGTGTAGAGGCGGTCCTTGATGATGTCCAGGTAGAACCCGCCGAGCTCGACCACGCAGAAATTGTGCACCTTCTGGTAAATGTCGTGGAATTCGTAGTTGCGGAACGCCGTCACGACGTCATTTTGCAGCGCGAACGCCTTTGAAATGGCCCACTGATCGATCGCCACCTGCTCCTGCCAGGGAACGGCATCCCGCGCGGGGTCAAAGCCGTGCAAATTGCCCAACAGGAACCGCAGCGTGTTGCGCATGCGGCGATAAGAATCCGCCATGCGCTTCAGGATCTCGTCCGACACGCTCATCTCGTTGGCATAGTCGGTTGCCGCGATCCACAGCCGCACCACGTCGGCGCCGAGCGTGCTCGTCAGCTTCTGCGGCACCAAAGTGTTGCCGATGGACTTGGACATCTTGCGGCCCTTCTCATCCACCGTGAAGCCGTGCGTGAGCACGCCGTGATAGGGAGCGCGGCCGTGCATGGCCACCGACGTCAACAGCGAGCTGTGGAACCAGCCGCGGTGCTGATCGGACCCCTCGAGATACAGATCGGACGGCGCGGTGATCTCGGGCCTGAGGCGCGCGACGCAATGGTGCGCGACCCCGGAATCGAACCACACATCCATGACGTCGCTCGACTTGTCGTACTGCGCGGCATCGGCGCCCAGCAGCTTCTGCGCATCCAGGTCGAACCAGGCATCGATCCCGCCGCGCTCAACGAGGATTGCGACCGCTTCGATCAATTCGGGCGTCTTCGGGTGCAGCTCGCCGCTGACCTTGTCGACGAACAAGGGAATCGGCACCCCCCAGGTGCGCTGTCGCGACACGCACCAGTCCGGCCGGCCCGCGATCATGCTGCTGATGCGCTGCTCGCCCCATGCGGGCATCCAGTCGACGTGCGAAATGGCCTCAAGCGCGGCTTTGCGCAGCCCCGCCTGGTCCATGCTGATGAACCATTGCGGCGTGGCACGGAAGATCACCGGGGTCTTGTGCCGCCAGCAATGCGGATAGGCGTGATGATACGGCTCGTTCTTGAGCAGGCGGCCGCGCGCCTGCAGGACCTCGATCACGTGCGCATTCGCCTCGAACACCTGCTCGCCCGCGAACAGCGGCGTCGAGGGCAGAAAGCGTCCGTCCCCGCCCACCGGGTTCTCGACTTCCAAGTGGTAACGGCGGCCCACGACATAGTCGTCCAGGCCGTGCCCGGGAGCCGTGTGCACCGCGCCCGTGCCGGCATCGAGCGTGACGTGATCGCCCAAGATCACCGGCACCTGCCGGTCGTAAAACGGATGCTGCAATTGCACATGCTCGAGCGCGGCGCCCTTGGTCTCGGCGATCACGGCCCAATCGGGCACGCCGAGGGTGTGCATGAGGGGCTTGACGAGCTCGGTCGCGACCACCAGCTGCTCGTACCCTTGCCCGGCGTCGAACTGCACCAGCGAGTAGTCGAACTGCGGATGAACCGCAACCGCGCGGTTCGCCGGCAGCGTCCATGGCGTCGTGGTCCAGATGGCGAGCGAGGTGGGAACGTCTTCGAACAGGTCGCTCTGTTCGGTCGATGAGATCCCGAAACGAGACGCGAGGTCAGCAGGGTCGAGCACGGCGAAGCGTACGTAGATGCTGGGCGAGGTCCTGTCCTCGTACTCGACCTCGGCTTCGGCCAGCGCCGAGCGGCAGTTCAGACACCAGTGCACCGGCTTGAAGCCCTTGTACACATGGCCATTGTTGATGATGAGGGCGAAGGCGCGCAGCTGCTCCGCCTCGTAGCGCGGCATCATGGTCAGATACGGGTGCTCCCAGTCGCCCAGCACCCCGAGGCGCTTGAAATCCGTGCGCTGCGCATCGACCTGCTTGTACGCGTACTCGCGGCAGGCGGCGCGAAATGCCTTGGCATCGACCTTCTGCCCCACCCGGCCGTGCGTTTTCTCCACCTGCATTTCGATGGGCAGCCCATGACAGTCCCAGCCGGGCACATAGGGCGCATCGTAGCCGTCGAGCGTGCGCGCCTTGACGATGATGTCCTTGAGGACCTTGTTGACGGCGTGTCCCAGGTGGATCGCCCCATTGGCGTAGGGCGGCCCGTCCGTCAGCACGAACGGCGGCCTGCCTTTGGCCGCATCGCGGATCTTTTGATACAGGCCGATGCGCTCCCACGACGCCAGCATCGCAGGTTCGCGGTTCGCCAGGTCCGCCTTCATGGGAAATCCCGTGCTCGGCAGGTTGATCGTATTTTTGTAGTCAGCCACTAACTCACCTTCGACAAAATCTCGCGAGCCTGCGCCGCATCCGCCTTCATTTGCACGACCATCGAATCCAAGGAGTCGAACTTCACCTCCTCGCGCAGCTTGGCGATGAATTCGACCTCGATCAGGCGACCGTACAGATCGCCGGTAAAATCGAACACATGCGCCTCGAGCAGCGGCTCGACGCCGTTCACCGTGGGCCGGGTGCCGAGACTCGAAACACCGTCCAGCGGCTTAGGCGCAATGCCATACACCCGCACCGCCGACACGCCCCGCATCGGCGACTTGCGGCGCATGAGGCGCAAATTGGCCGTGGGAAACCCCAGCGCTCGCCCGAGCTGATTGCCGTGAGCAACCCGCCCGGTCATTCGATAGCGGCGCCCCAACAAGCGCGCCGCCCCGGCAAAATCCGCGCGCTCCAAGCGCTCGCGCACCGCCGTGCTGCTCACGCGCACGCCGTCGACCACGAACGGCGGTATCTGTTCGACGCCGAAGCCCTGCGCCCGGCCCGCCTCCCGGAGGGTGTCGATCGTGCCGCAGGCATTGCTGCCGTATCGAAAATCATCGCCCACCACCACGTGCCGCGCACCGAGCCCCGCGACGATCAGCTCATCGACGAACGCTTGCGGACTCATCGCCCGAATGTGTTCATCGAAGCGCAGCGTCACCAGGCGATCGACCCCGAGCGCCTCGAGGGCGGCGAACTTCTCGCGCCAACGGGTGAGGCGCGGCGGCGCGCCATCCGGATCGATGAATTCCTTGGAACTCGGCTCGAACACCAGCACCGTGGCCGCGCATCCTAATTCGGCCGCACGCCGCTTGACGGTGCTGATCATCTGCTGATGGCCCAAATGCACGCCGTCGTAATTGCCCACGGTGAGTACGCAGCCCCGTGCGGCATTGGGAATATTATGCAGACCGCGCACTAGTTCCATGGCGAAAGCTGATAAGTATACTGAAACTTGCCGGCGCCGGCCGCCGCATTGACAAGCGCTCAGCCGATCCGCAGACTATGCGGCTCTTTTGGGGGCCGACGCTTGCCCCCACCGTCCCTGGAGGAGTCTACGCTTGGCGAATACGAAATCTGCTGAAAAAGCCGCCCGACAGTCGACCGCGCATCGCGCCCGCAATGACGCACTCACCTCGCAGCTGCGCAGCGCCATCCGCAAGGCCACTCTGGCGGTCAAAGCCGGCAAGCAGGATGATGCCGCCGCGGCGCTCGCCCATGCCACGCCCATCATCGACAGCATGGTCAACAAGGGCATTATTCACCGCAATAAAGCCGCGCGGCACAAGAGCCGTCTGACCAATCAGGTGCGTGCGATCGCGAAGTGATTCATGCCGCACCCGCCTCGGCGGCTTTCGCCGCGCTGCGCGGGTGCTCTTCCAGGTAGCGCATCACCGCCTGTTTGAGTTCATCGGTGCCCGCTCCGGTAGCGCCTGAAATCAACAGTACCGGACCCTTCCAGCGCAGCCGCCGCACGATGTCCTTCGCGCGCCGCTCGGCCTCGTCGGGCTCCAGCAAATCTATTTTGTTGATCACCAGCCAGCGCTCCTTCGCGGCGAGATCGGCCGCGAACTTCCTGAGCTCGGCCACGATGGTGCGCGCGTCCTTGACGGGGTCGGCTGCGGGGTCAGGCGGCGCGATATCGATGAGATGCAGCAGCACCCGGGTGCGCTGCAGATGCTTCAAGAAGCGAATGCCGAGACCTGCTCCCTCCGCGGCGCCCTCGATTAGCCCGGGGATATCCGCCATCACGAAGCTGCGGCCGGGACCCGCGGTCACCACGCCCAGATTCGGATGCAAGGTCGTGAACGGATAATCGGCCACCTTCGGCCGGGCCGCCGAGACTGCGCGGATCAGGGTGGATTTGCCGGCGTTCGGCAGCCCGAGCAGGCCCACATCCGCGATCAATTTCAGTTCGAGTGCGAGTTCGCGCTTCTCGCCCGGCAGCCCCAGGCCCGCCTTGCGCGGAGTGCGGTTGGTGCTGGATTTGAAGCGCGTATTGCCCCAGCCGCCCTTGCCGCCCTTGGCGACCAGCAGGGTCTGGCCCTGCACCGTCAGATCGCCCAGCTGTTCGCCGGTCTCAAGGTCGGAAACCACCGTGCCGACGGGCACCGGCACGTCGATGTCATCGCCGCCGTGGCCGGTGCAGTCGTTGCCGCTGCCGGCCTCGCCGTTCTGTGCCTTGTAGGTGCGCGAGATGCGAAAGTCCGCCAGGGTGTTCATGCCCTCGACCGCCTTCAGATACACGCTGCCGCCGAGGCCGCCGTCACCCCCGTCCGGCCCGCCGAACGGCACGAATTTTTCACGCCGGAAACTCACGCAGCCGCGGCCGCCGTTGCCGGCCTGCACTTTCACCTTGGCTTCGTCGATGAATTTCATGGATGCCGCGACCCCAAAAACTAAAAAAGGGGAACAGGAATGCCCTGCCCCCCTTTGTTGCAAGCGGCGGCGAGCCTAGACGCTCGCATCGGCGCTGCTATTTGGAAACGACGCTCACGTAGGTGTGCCGCTTCGGGCCCTTGACGCGAAATTCAACGACGCCCTGCGCGGTCGCGAACAGGGTATGGTCGGTCCCAATGCCGACATTCACCCCGGGGCGGTACACGGTCCCGCGCTGACGAATCAGGATGTTGCCCGCGAGCACGTCCTCGCCGCCGAACTTCTTGACGCCCAGACGCTTCGAATGCGAATCGCGGCCGTTGCGAGTGCTGCCGCCGGCTTTTTTGTGTGCCATTTACAGTATCTCCAGCGAAATCTTAAGCCACGATCTGCGTGATTTTCACATCGGTATAGGGCTGCCGATGAGTCTTCTCACGCTTGTAGTGCTTGCGGCGGCGGAATTTGACAATGCGCACCTTGTCGCCCTTGCCGTGGCTTTCGACGGTCGCCACCACCTTGGCGCTGCCCACATAGGGTGCGCCAATGGTGACCGAGGAGCCGGCGCCGACCAGCAGCACCTGGTTGAATTCGACACTGGCGCCCTGGTCTGCGTCGAGCTTCTCGATACGCACCACGGCACCTTCTTGTACGCGGTACTGCTTACCGCCCGTGGCAATCACGGCATACATGGTTAAACTCCAGCTGGGCGAACCCTTGGGGGCCCGCAAAAGAGCCGCGAATTGTACGGCGCCCGGCCGTTAAGGTCAAACCGGGCCCCTCAGCGCCGCGCCAGCCCGCACATTCTTAGGTACCATGCTGTATTCCACTGAGCCCTCCATGACACTAGAACAGATTCGCGCGTTGGTAGCTGCCGACTTTGAGGCCGTAGACAGGGTGGTCAAGCGGCGCTTGCACAGCCAAGTGAGCTTGGTCGACCAAGTGGCCACCTACATCATCTACGCCGGAGGCAAGCGTTTGCGCCCTCTCTTAGTGCTGCTGGCGGCGCGGGCCTGCGGACACCGGGGCGAACAGCATGTCGAGGCCGCGGCCATCATCGAGTTCATTCACACCGCCACCTTGCTGCACGACGATGTGGTCGACGGGTCATCATTGCGGCGGGGCCGCGACACCGCCAACGAGGTGTTCGGCAACGCCACCAGCGTCTTGGTCGGCGATTTTCTCTACTCGCGCGCCTTTCAGATGATGGTCACCCTCGACCGGATGTCCATCATGAACATCATCGCCGATGCGACCAACGCCATCGCCGAAGGGGAAGTGCTGCAGCTCATGAACGCGCGCGATCCGAACACCAGCGAAGAGCGCTATATCGATGTGATCCACCGCAAGACCGCCCGGCTGTTTCAGGCAGGCGCGCAAATCGGCGCGGTACTGAGCGATGCCCCGCTGCTCATCGAAGAATCCCTGGCGCGCTTCGGCAAGCATATCGGCACCGCCTTCCAGCTGGTCGACGACGCTCTCGATTACCAGGCCGAGGAAGCGATCATCGGCAAACACCTGGGCGATGACCTGGCGGAGGGCAAACCCACTCTCCCCCTGATATACGCAATGCAGCACGGCAGTGATGAGCAGCGCCGCATGATCCGGCTGGCCATCGAACAGGGGGGCCTCGGCTATTTGGAGGAAATCACTCGCGCCGTTGCAAGCCTCGGGGGGCTTGCGTACACTGCGCGCCTCGCTCAAAGCGAGGTAGATCAGGCGCTTGCCGCGCTGGCGCCCCTTCCCGAATCCATTTTCAAAGAAGGTTTGAGCGAACTGGCCAAGTTCGCTGTGGCCCGCAAGCACTGAGGCAGCGACGATTTCGGGGTGTAGCTCAGCCTGGTAGAGCACTACGTTCGGGACGTAGGAGTCGCAGGTTCAAATCCTGTCACCCCGACCAAT